>JAFYEL010000007.1 GCA_017544285.1 Lachnospiraceae bacterium
ACCAAGAAACTAACGGAGAATGATAGAACATGGTTGAAGAATTTGCTTGTTGGCGAGTTTGATGAAGTAATCAATTACATGCTTGAGAATGACTGCAAACTAGAGCAGGAAGCGATAGATGGAATGATCTGATACTAAATACGTTTTACCTTTGGACTTTAAAAATGTATTTTCTCAGCCTGTCTTAAATGATATAATATTAAAGATTGCGATGAATTTTTATCGCACATATATCTGTTTGGGAGGATAACCATGGAAAGCAAGGATTTTGAAAAACTGGAGAAAAGCCTGAAGTTCACGAGGACATGCTGCATCATAAGCTCGTTCATCACATTTCTTCTTCTGATAGCATTCATCGTACTGCTGTCAAAGATAAATCCGGTTCTGGATTTTGTTGATACCTTAGGGCCGGTGGTGGACAATGTGGCAGGCATAGACGTGCAGTCCGCAAACGGAGCCCTTGAGATATTCAACCGTGAGGCGGTAAAGATCGACTGGGCGGAACTCTCCGAGATCATAAACGAGCTTGATGTGGACGCCATAAACGAAGCCGTCAGAAAGCTTGATGTGGATTCACTCAACGAGACCCTTTCATCCATCGATGTGGAGGCATTGAACGCATCGCTGAAGAATCTGAACGAAGCGGCGGAAACCCTGAAAAAGATAGGGACCATATTCCGATAGGGAAGGAACACCGATCAGAATGGAAAAGAACATCACATCCATAGCAGTGGACGCAATGGGCGGTGACAACGCGCCCTCCGAGATAGTAAAGGGGGCCTTAAGAGCCGCCGCCGAAAGAAAAGATATACGGATATTTCTCACGGGACCGGAAGAGGTCATTAAAAAGGAACTCGAAAAAGAAGGCGGGGCAGGTGAAAACGTAAGTATCATCCACGCACCCCAGGTCATTACCAATGACGAGCCTCCCGTGAACGCCATCCGCAAGAAAAAGGATTCATCCATCGTGGTGGGGCTTTCAACCATAAAGACGGGGCAGTGCGACGCCTTTGTCTCCGCAGGGAGCACCGGCGCCATACTGGCCGGAGCCTCGGTGGTGGCGGGCAAGCTCAAGGGAGTTATGCGCACGCCGCTGGCACCCCTCATTCCCACCCGCACGGGTTACTGTCTGCTGACGGACTGCGGCGCAAATGTGGACGCAAGGGCAGCCCATCTGGTACAGTTCGCAAAGATGGGATCCATCTACATGGAAAACATAGTGGGCGTCAAAAATCCCAGGGTCGGGCTTTTGAATATCGGCGCCGAAGAGGAAAAGGGCAACGCCCTTGTGAAGGAGACCTTTCCCCTTATGAGGGAGTGCAAAGATATTAACTTCATCGGTTCCGTGGAGGCCAGGGACGTGGCCGAGGGCGCGGCGGACGTCGTGGTCTGCGAAGCCTTTGCCGGTAACGTTCTGCTGAAGACCTACGAGGGAGTGGGGCAGGTGCTCATATCCGAGATGAAGAAGGGCATGACTTCCACCTTCACCGGCAAGCTTGGGGCGCTCCTCATCAAAAAGCCCTTGAAACAGTCCATGAAGAAGTTTACCGCAGGGGAATACGGCGCGGCTCCCATGCTGGGGCTCAACGGTCTGGTACTCAAGACCCACGGCAACGCCACATCCCGTGAGATATACAATTCCATCCTGCAGTGCATCACCTTTAAGGAGCAGCGGATCAGCGAAAAGATACAGGATGCGCTGGCTTGATATAATGGTTCAAATATGATAAAATTTGCTGTCAGCAAAGAGAAGGGCGACAGAAAAAGCATCGGGGGTTTATAGTATGGAGCTTGAAAAATTACAGAAGATCATTACCGAAGTGCTTAACGTTCACGTGTCAGAGGTAAATCCCGACACCACCTTTGTGGACGACCTGGGAGCGGATTCCCTTGATATCTTCCAGATCATCATGGGTATAGAGGAAGAGTTCGACATCGAGATCGATGCCGATGACGTCGAAAACATCAAGACCGTACAGGACGCCATAGACCGGATCAGAGATGCAGAATAGAGATTTAAGTGAGCTTGAGGAAAAGCTGGGCTATGTTTTTTCCGACAGAGCCCTTCTTGAGAGAGCCCTCACTCATTCCTCCTGTGCCAACGAGCGCAGGATAAACAAAAAAGAAGATTACGAGAGATTGGAGTTTTTGGGTGACGCAGTCCTTGAACTGACGGTATCCGAATTCTTATACAATAATTATCCGCAGAAAAAAGAGGGTGAGATGACCAGGACGAGAGCGGCTCTTGTATGCGAGCCGACGCTTGCAGCCTGTGCAAGGGCGCTGGAGCTGCCTTCTTTTTTGATGCTCGGCAAGGGCGAGGATATGACCGGTGGCCGTGAAAAGGACAGCATACTCTGCGACGTCTTTGAGGCCATAGCCGGAGCGCTCTACATCGACGGCGGATTTGAGATTGCAAAGGCCTATATCACCGAGCACCTTTTGTCCGACTGGGAACACAAGGCCCTTTTTGTGGACGCAAAGACCATACTTCAGGAGCGTATGCAAAAGAGGGGGAAAAAGATCTCCTACAGGACAGTGTCCGAGGGAGGCACTCCCAACGAGAGAATTTTTACCGAGGAACTCACCGTAGACGGTGAGGCGGTGGGCAGGAGCGAAGGCCGTTCAAAAAAGGCGGCCCAGCAGCAGCTTGCCTACGAATATCTGATAAAGCTCGGTTTAGAGGTTGACTGATGTATTTAAAAAGTATAGAAGTTCACGGATTTAAATCCTTCGCAAATAAAATAGATTTCCAGTTTCACAACGGTATCACAGGCATAGTGGGCCCCAACGGCTCCGGTAAGTCAAACGTTGCCGATGCCGTAAGGTGGGTTCTGGGTGAGCAGAGCGCCAGGCAGCTGCGCGGCGCCTCCATGCAGGATGTCATTTTTTCCGGCACCCAGAGCAGAAGGCCCATGGGCTATGCAAGCGTTGCCATCACCCTTGACAATTCCGACCGCCAGCTCTCCGTCGACTACGAAGAGGTCACCGTCACCAGGCGCGTGTACCGTTCCGGAGAGAGCGAGTATCTGATCAACGGCACACCCTGCAGATTAAGGGATATCAACGAGCTTTTCTACGACACCGGTATCGGTAAGGAGGGCTACTCCATCATCGGACAGGGCCAGATCGAGAGGATCCTCTCCGGCAAGCCCGAGGACAGGCGCGAGCTCTTTGACGAGGCCGCAGGTATCGTTAAGTTCAAGCGCAGAAAGGCAGCCGCCATCAAAAAGCTCGATGAAGAGCAGGGCAATTTTACCCGCGTCAACGACATCCTCTCGGAGCTTGAAAAGCAGGTGGGTCCCCTGGAGCGCCAGTCCGAAAAGGCCCGGATCTACCTTCGCAAGAGAGAGGAGCTGAAGCACCTTGACGTAAACGTTTTCCTCCTCGAGACCCAGAGGCTCAGCCAGCAGCTGGAGGACATGAAGAAAAAGCACGACATCGCCGCCGAGGAGCTCAAGGAAACCTCCGACAAGTTCGAGAGCACCAGAGACGAGTTTGATGAAATGCAGGACGAGCTGGGCAGGCTTGACGCCCTCCTTGAAGAGAAGAACAAGGAGATATCCGACGCCCAGATCACCAGGCAGAAGCTGGAGGGCGAGATCGCCGTCCTCAACGAGCAGATAAACTCCGCAAAAAATTCCCAGGAGCATTTTCTTTCCAGAAAGGAAGCCCTGAAGGAACAGGTCAGGGAAAAGGATGCGGAGCTTTCCGGTATAAAAAAGACCAAAAAGGAAATAGACAGGCAGGCCCAGGAGGCGGTTGAAAAGCGCAACGACGCAAAGGAGAGCGCCCAGGCCCTGGCCGGCAGCATCCAGCATATCAGCCAGAGCATCGAGAGACTGAAGCAGTCCATCATCGACGCTCTGAGCTTTCGAAACGACATCAGCACCAGGCTGTCAAAGTACGACACCCAGGTGGAGCAGATAAACATCGAAAAGGCACAGCTTGCCTCCCGGCTCCTTCGTGCAAAGACCGAAGAGGAAGAGATAAAGGCCGAGGAGGACGAGCGTGAAAAGGCCTTCAAGGAGGTTTGCCGCCAGCTTGCCGACCTTGATGCAAAGCTTGCCGACAACGAGAGAGCCATCGGAGATATCTCCGAAAAGCTCCGGGAGCTTGAGGCCGAAAAGTCACAGGCAGAGGCTTCCTTCCACGAGACCAATTCAAAGCTTGAGTCCCTGCGCAACATGGCGGAGCGCTACGAGGGCTACGGCAACGCCACCAGGCGCATAATGGAGAAAAAGGACAACCGGATCTACGGCGTTGTGGCCGATATTCTCCAGGTAGACAAAAAATACGAGACCGCCATCGAGACGGCTCTGGGCGGAAACATCCAGAACATCGTCACAAAGGACGAGGCCTCCGCAAAAGAGATGATCGCCTTTCTTAAAAAGGAGAGGCTGGGAAGAGCTACCTTCCTGCCCCTGACCTCCGTTAAGGAGAGGGAGTTCACCGCTCCCGACGCCCTTAAGGAAAAAGGCGTCATAGGTCTTGCGGACACCCTTGTGAAGCTGGATGATAAATACAAAAATGTGGCCAGCCATCTGCTTCACAATTACATTGTGGTGGACAATATCGACAACGGTCTGGCTCTTGCCAGAAAGTTCAACTTCACCCTCCGCATAGTCACAGTTTCCGGTGAGGCATTGAACCCCGGAGGTTCCATCTCCGGCGGTGCCTTTAAGAACAACTCCAATCTCCTGGGCCGCAAGAGAGAGATGGACGAGCTTGAAAAGCTCCTCAAAGAGACAAAGGACAAGGTGGATAAGACCGCCGACGCCATAGAAAAGACCAGGGACGAGCGCACCGAGATGAGGGGCGTTTCCGCAAAGATCCGTGATGAGCAGCAGGAAAAGTTCATCGAGCAGAACACCGCGAAGATGAATTTAGACCGTGCAAAGGAACGCAGGGAGGAAATGAAGGACGGCTTCTCCCGCCTTCACAACGAAGAGGCGGACATCGCCTCAAAGCTGGCACAGATCGAGTCCGACAAAAACAAGACCGCGAAGGAGCTGGAGAGTTCACAGCGCTCCGAGCAGGATATTCAGAAAAAGATAGAAGAGCAGTCCGCCATCTTAAAGCAGAGACAGGACCGCGAGGCGGATATCCTCGCCGGTCTTTCCCAGCTCGATGTCGAGGCGGCACAGCTTTCACAGAAGCAGGAGTTCGAAGCCGGAAACCTTGAGAGGGTTGAGGGCGAAAAGAAGCGCCTGCAGGAGGAGTTGGATTTTGTCACCGAGTCCCTGAAGACCAGCGGACAGGACAGCGAGGAAAAGCAGCTCCGCATAGGAGAGATCCAGAAGACCATAGAGGCTTCCATAGAGGCCGACAGAAAGTGGTCCGAAGAGATAGAGAACACCCGCAAGATGAAGGAAGAGATCACCGCAAAGCAGCGTGATTTCATGCTGAAGCGTGACGAGCTCTCCGACAAGAAGGGCAGCCTCGACAAAGAGGTGTACAGGCTCAGCGGCCAGATCGAAAGGATCAAGGAACAGAGTGATTCCCAGTATTCCTACATGTGGAACGAATACGAGATCACCATGTCCCAGGCCAGGGAGCAAAGGGACGATACCCTGACGGATCTTTCCGCCATGAAGAAAGAGATAATCTCCATCAAGGGCTCCATCAGAGAACTGGGAGATGTTAATGTAAATGCCATCGAGGCTTACAAGGAACTGATGGAGCGCTACGAGTTCATGCGCACCCAGAGAGATGACATAGTGGAGGCCAAGGAGTCTCTGGAAAAGGTCATCGCAGAGCTGGATGAGGGCATGAAAAAGCAGTTCTCCGAGAAGTTTGCCCAGATAGCAAAGCAGTTTGACAAGGTATTCAAGGAGATGTTCGGAGGCGGTACCGGTACCCTGGAACTCCTTGAAGACGAGGATATACTTGAGGCGGGCATCAGGATCATCGCACAGCCCCCGGGAAAGAAGTTCCAGAACATGATGCAGCTCTCCGGAGGTGAGAAGGCTCTTACGGCCATTGCACTGCTGTTCGCGATACAGAATCTGAAGCCTTCACCCTTCTGTCTGCTTGATGAGATAGAGGCGGCTCTGGATGAGAGCAATGTCGGGCGATTTGCCGGATACCTGCAGAAGCTCACCAAGTCCACACAGTTCATCGTCATCACCCATAGAAGGGGCACCATGGAAAAGGCGGACAGGCTATACGGTATCACCATGCAGGAAAAGGGCGTTTCCGCCCTGGTTTCCGTGGATCTTATCGATGATAAAGACCTGAAATAACACAGGGGGATTTAAATGGGTTTTTTTGATAAACTTAAAGCAGGACTTTCCAAGACCAGGGATCAGCTGGCCGGGGGAATGGACAACCTGATAAACGGCTATGCCGAGATAGACGAGGACTTCTACGACGAACTGGAAGAGACCCTGATCATGGGAGATCTGGGGGTTGAATCCACAGGGCTTATCCTTGAGGAGCTCAAGGATGTGGTCAAGGAACGCAGAGTCAGGGAGAGCAGCGGAGTAAAGGAGCTGCTTGCCGAGCTGATCACGAACAGGCTCACCCTTCCCGAGGATGCTTATGAGTACACCAATGTGCGTTCGGTCGTGCTGGTCGTGGGCGTCAACGGAGTGGGAAAGACGACTACCTGCGGCAAGCTGGCGGCCAAGCTTTCCGATAAAGGAAAGAAGGTGCTGCTTTGTGCGGCGGATACCTTCAGAGCGGCTGCGGGAGAGCAGCTTAAGGCCTGGGCCGGAAGAGCCGGAGTTGATATAGTTTCAGGGGCCGAGGGACAGGATCCCGGAGCCGTAGTGTTTGACGGAGTGAGCGCAGCAAAGGCCAGGGGCACGGATGTGCTGCTGGTGGATACCGCGGGCAGGCTCAATAATAAAAAGAACCTGATGGAAGAGCTGCGAAAGATCAAGAATATCATTGCAAGGGAGTATCCCGAGGCAAAGCTTGAGACTCTGGTGGTAGTGGATGCTTCCACCGGCCAGAACGCTTTGGTACAGGCGCAGGAATTTGCTTCTGTTACCGATGTCACGGGAGTTGTACTGACGAAGCTTGACGGCACCGCAAAGGGCGGTATCGTGGTTGCGATCGCATCGCAGCTTGGAATTCCGGTGAAGTACATCGGTATCGGCGAGGCTGTCGAGGACCTCGAGAGGTTCGACGCCGATAGCTATGTCAAGGCTATCCTGGGCTAGTTTTTATACGATAATTAGGTCAAATGGCAGATGCGACTTCGTCGCATTGGCCCGCAACGTCCAAAAATCAACTCGGCAAGCTGGCTTGCCGAACTGATTTATTGGACGGTGCTGCAAGCAGCTTTGCTGCTTGCGGCCATTTGACCTCATAAAAAACCACAAAGAGGAACAAACCATGGAAATGTTAACACTGCAATCCTTCGAACAGGCTTCGGAGAAGGTCCGTGAGGTCACTCTCGAGACAAAACTCGTATACAGCGATTACTGGAGCAGGAGCACGGGCTGCCGTGTATATCTCAAGCCCGAGAACATGCAGTTCACCGGCGCTTACAAGGTGAGGGGCGCCTACTACAAGATGAGCACCCTTTCCGATGAGGACAGAGCCAAGGGTATAATCACCGCTTCTGCGGGGAACCATGCTCAGGGCGTGGCCTACGCTGCGGCCTGCTATAAGGTTCCCGCAACCATCGTGATGCCCACCAGTACTCCCCTTATCAAGGTTAACCGCACCAAGAGCTACGGTGCCAAGGTTGTCCTCCACGGCGACGTTTACGACGACGCCTGTGAGAAGGCCTACGAGCTTGCCGAAAAGGAGGGCTACACCTTCGTACATCCCTTCGACGATCCTGCGGTAGCCACCGGACAGGGCACCATAGCCATGGAGATCTTTAAGGAGCTCCCTCTGGTGGACTACATACTCGTCCCCATAGGCGGAGGCGGCCTTGCCGCCGGAGTCTCCACCCTTGCAAAGCTTCTGAATCCCAAGATCAAGGTCATAGGCGTTGAGCCCTCGGGAGCCGCCTGCATGAAGGCCTCCATAGAGGCAGGCAAGGTGGTTACCCTCGACAGCGCCCAGACCATCGCCGACGGTACCGCGGTAAAGACCCCGGGAGAGACGATCTTCCCCTACATCAAAGAGAATATAGACGATATAATCACCGTTGAGGATTCCGACCTCATAGTCGCCTTCCTCGACATGGTCGAGAACCATAAGATGGTGGTCGAAAACTCCGGCCTTTTAACCGTTGCCGCCCTTAAGCAGCTGCAGCTCAAGGATAAGAAGGTGGTATGCATCCTATCCGGAGGAAACATGGATGTCATCACCATGTCATCGGTGGTCCAGCAGGGACTCATCATGAGGGACAGGATATTCACCGTATCCGTTCTGCTTCCGGACCGTCCGGGAGAGCTTTCCAGAGTGGCCAGCGTCATCGCCCAGGAAAACGGAAACGTTATCAAGCTGGAGCACAACCAGTTCGTATCCACCAACAGGAATGCGGCAGTGGAATTGCGCATCACCCTGGAGGCCTTCGGAACGGATCACAAGCAGCAGATCCTTGGAAGACTGGAGAAGGACGGCTTCAGGCCCAAGATAGTCCGCACCTCCGTCTGAGGTCAAGACATGGAAGATTTCGAATACAAGGCACTGCTCTTTGATTTCTACGGCAACATGCTGACTGAGGGTCAGCGCACCGCCTTTGAGGAGCATGTTATAGAGGACCTGACGGTGTCCGAGATAGCCCAGAACAGGGAGGTCTCGAGACAGGCGGCCTCGGATCTGTTAAAGCGCACCGAGCGCATCCTTAAGGACTACGAGGCAAAGCTTCACCTGGTGGAAAAATTCTTAAACATCAGGCAGCGCACAGAAGGTATTGATAAGATCGCCCGCGAAAGGGGAGAGGATGACATACTCGCCCTCACCCGGGAAATACTGGAGGAGCTGTAATGGCATTTGAGAGCCTTACCGACAAACTGCAAAATGTATTCAAGGGACTGCGCGGCAAGGGCCGCCTTACCGAGGAGGATGTAAAGACCTCCCTGAAGGAAGTTAAGCTGGCTCTCCTTGAGGCCGACGTAAACTTCAAGGTGGTTAAGCAGTTCGTAAAGAGCGTTCAGGAGCGAGCTGTGGGAGAGGACGTGATGAACGGACTCAACCCCGGTCAGATGGTCATCAAGATCGTTAACGAAGAGATGATCGCACTGATGGGAGGCGAGAGCGAGGAGCTCAAGCTGGAGCCCGGCAAGGCCATGACCGTCATCATGATGTGCGGTCTCAACGGTGCCGGTAAGACCACCACCACCGCGAAGCTGGCGGGTAAGCTTAAGCTTAAAGGAAAGAAATGCCTGCTGGCAGCCTGCGACGTATACAGGCCCGCAGCAGCCCGTCAGCTCCAGGTAAACGGAGAAAAGGTGGAGGTTGACGTCTTCACCATGGGCGACAAGGTCAGTCCCGTGGATATAGCGGCGGCAGCTGTTTCCCACGCTGAAAAGCACGGCTACAACGTGGTGATCCTGGATACCGCGGGACGCCTTCAGATAGACGAAGAACTGATGGACGAACTCGTCCATATCAAAGAGGCGGTAACTGTCCATAAGACCCTTCTGGTAGTGGACGCCTGTACCGGCCAGGCCGCAGTCGATGTGGCAAAGGGCTTTGACGAAAAGGTCGGCATAGACGGCGTCATCCTTTCAAAGGCCGACGGCGATTCCAGAGGCGGTGCGGCCCTTTCCGTAAGAGCGGTAACCGGCAAGCCCATCCTCTTTGTGGGTATGGGAGAAAAGCTCACCGATCTTGACCGGTTTTATCCCGACCGCATGGCCAGCCGTATCCTCGGCATGGGCGACGTGCTGACCCTCATCGAAAAGGCCGGAGAAAACCTTGAGATGGATGAGGAGAAGGCCAGGGACCAGATGGAGCGCCTCAAGAAGGGACGCTTTGACTTCGACGACTATCTTGAGAGCATGAAGCAGATGCGCAACATGGGAGGTCTTTCCAGCATCCTCTCCATGATGCCCGGCTTCGGAGGCCGGGGGATGGGCGATATAGAGTCCATGGTGGACGAAAACCAGCTTAAGAGGACGGAGGCCATAGTCCTCTCCATGACAAAGCGTGAAAGGAAGGATCCGGACATCCTGAACCCCTCCAGAAAGCGGAGGATCGCAAAGGGAGCCGGAGTGGACATATCCGAGGTGAACCGTCTCATAAAGCAGTTCGAACAGGGCCAGAAGATGATGAAGCAGATGGGTGGCCTCATGGGTGGCAAGCGCAAGGGCTTCGGAAGCCTGGGAAACATGTTCGGAGGTCTGAAATTCTGAGCTTTTCCATGTCAAGAAAAAATACTTGACACAAAGAATGGGATGTAGTATCATACCATTCGTGCGTATACACAATCATTCAGATTTAAGGAGAAAATATCATGGCAGTTAAAATCAGACTTCGCAGGATGGGTTACAAGAAGAACCCTCTGTACAGAGTAATCGTAGCGGATTCAAGATCACCCCGTGACGGTCGTTTCATCGAGGAGATCGGCACCTACAATCCCAACACCGACCCTTCAGAGTTCAAGCTCGACGAAGAGAAGGCAAAGAAGTGGCTCGAGAGCGGAGCACAGCCTACTGAGGTTGTCGGAAAGCTCTTCAAGATAGCCGGCATAATCAAGTAAGAGGATCACATATGAAAGAACTTGTTGAGGTAATTGCCAAGGCTCTTGTGGAAAACCCCGATGAGGTTGTGGTTACCGAAAAAGAGGTTGACGGCGCGCTTGAGGTTGAGCTTGTTGTGGCCCCCTCTGACATGGGCAAGGTCATCGGCAAGCAGGGGCGCATAGCCAAGGCTATCCGTTCCGTGGTAAAGGCCGCTTCCACAAAAGAGGACAAAAAAGTCAATGTAAGCATCATGCAGTAAATCCAATCCCGGGCGTCAGTCCGGGGTTGATTTGTTTTTGGATATGGATAAAAAAGATATGCTGAGAGTGGGAGTCATAACCCAGGCCCACGGAATAAAGGGCGAGGTAAAGGTATATCCCACCACCGACGATACAGCAAGATTTAAAAAACTTAAAACAGTCACTCTCTCAAAAGGGAAGGAGTCTGCCGAGTACACCGTATCCGGCGCCAGAGCCTCCAAGGGAATGGTGATCCTTGCCTTTAAGGAGGTCATGGATCGCAACGCTGCGGAGCTCCTCAAAAAGAGCGACATCCTCATCGACAGAAAGGATGCGGTAGCCCTTGGCAGGGACGAGTATTTCATAACCGATCTCATCGGCCTTAAGGTAGTGGATGACGAGACGGGAGATCTCATCGGCACCCTTAAGGAGGTCATCGAGACCGGGGCAAACGATGTCTACGAGATAACTCTGGATCCCAGCTTTCTTTACGAGGGGAAAAAGAGCGCATCCGACATGCTCTACGCACCGGCCATCAAAGAGTGCGTAAAGGGCGTTGATATGGAAAAGGGCGAGGTAAGGCTGTACCTGATGCCCGGACTCATAACCACAAAGGATTAACGGCATGGATTTTCACGTACTGACCCTCTTCCCCGAAATGGTGAGGGACGGCCTTATGAACAGCATACTGAAACGGGCTGCGGAAAATGAGATCATATCATTTAACGCCGTGAACATCCGTGATTTCGCCTTCAACAAACACAATTCCGTTGACGATTATACCTACGGCGGCGGAGCGGGAATGCTTATGCAGGCTGAGCCCGTGTATCAGGCATTTTCTTCCCTTAAGCTAAGGGATAAAAAGAAGTGCCGGGTGATCTACGCAAACGCCCAGGGGCTGCCCTTTACACAGCAGGCGGCAGCAGAGCTTGCAAAGGAGGAGGAGCTGGTCTTCCTCTGCGGTCACTATGAGGGTATCGATGAAAGGGTATTGGATGAGATAGTGACGGATAATTTTTCCATCGGCGACTACGTGCTCACCGGCGGCGAGCTTCCGGTGATGGTGATGATAGACACCATAGCCAGGCTTATCCCCGGAGTCCTTGGAAATGAGACCTCCGCCGTGGGAGAGTCATACCAGAACAACCTTTTGGAGTATCCCCAGTACACAAGGCCCGAGGTGTGGCATGATATGGCGGTGCCTCCCGTTTTAATGAGCGGCGACCATCAGAAGGTCGATGAGTGGAGGCTTATGCAGTCGATCCTTCGCACGTATGAGCGGCGGCCTGATATGTACGAAAAATTCAGAGATGAGGCCATGGAAAATGAAAAGCAGCTGAAGCCCAAAAGACGGAAGCTTACCAAATTTTTCAGGGAGATAGAGAGCGAAGATAAGGCAGAGCCGGATTAGGACTCTGTCTTTTGCTTTTTCATCCTTTTCCTGAGGATGCAGTAGTATATGAAATGCAGGGGCGGGCAGAAGAGCTTTCGTCCGTCCGTCATGATGAAGATGCAGAGAAAGGCCGAGGTGATATGCTCGAGATTTATTACGAAACCCGAGCCAATCAACTTCAGGCTTTTTTTCTTTTCGAACTGTCCGCCGAAGCCCTTGAGGCTTTCCATCACATGGACCTTGCGGCCCTCGGTGAGATACACGTCGGTGAACCTTCCGGCCGGAAGGGCGTACATGATCTCATAGTCGTAGACGTAGTAGGTTTCCTTGCCGCCGCGGATCTCATAGCGCACCGGAAGGGTGGCCTTTTCGGCGGTTCTTTTGTCCAGGACCGAACGGACAAAGGCGGTGGTGATGGGCTTTTTAAAGGTCACCACATTTTCAAGGTCATCGGGCAGGGGCGGCATGTCTATGTCTTCGCGGTAGAACAGCACGATGGGAGCTACCACTCCGGCGGCCCTTATCTCACGGGCGGTCTCGATGTTTATGGAACCGTCGGTGCTCACGGCGCTGTCGGCGGCATCGATGAAAAAGATGTCGTGCTTCATGGGATACACCAGCAGCGAACCGGTGCTTCCGAAGGATTCGCTGTAGAGGGTGACGCCGCTCGAGGCCCTTGCCTCTTTTTCCTTGCCAAGTATGCGTTCCATCTGACGCCGGTCTCCCGGGTGTACGTCAAAAACCGCTGCGTTAAAGGTCATAGCCTGCTCCTGTCTACAAAACCATCAGTTCAAAGGGTGATGCGAATAAAAACCAGAGTAGAAGTCCTATCTGTATCAGCAGTATCAGAGGCAGCCCGATGATGAAAAGCAGATGCTTTGTCTTGTGGCGGAATGCATACATGCCTATGATGGCACCTACGCACCCGCCGATGGCTGCCACGAAAAAGAGTGTGGCTTCGGGGACACGCCAGGCCTGCCGCCGGGCTTTGTCCTTGTCCACCCCCATCATTATCAGTCCTATGAGGTTTATCACCAGCAGATATATGCCGGCTATGGTCCAAAGCTGTAGCTTAAGATTTCCGGAAAACATCCCTTACCTCCGCTGTTCAGTATATCACAAACACCCGGCGGAGACTATAAGTGATTGTGCCGGGGATGAAAAAAAGGTATAATCATTTGATAAAGGAGATTAATGATGATTTCGTATTACAGTCAGCTTTTGGGGCTAATTTTATCCGCGGCTGTGGTGATGGCCATAACGCATCATCTGCTGCATGGGTCGGGTGACAGCGACCCCTATCGTGAGGAGGGGCGCCTGGATCCCGCCACCATAAAAGCACTTAAGGCACAGGCAGCAGGTGAGAAATATTCAAGGGTAAAACCGGTGGTCAACAACACTCCCTTTTTCCTTCCAAAGATAGGAAGGGACTTCCCGGATTTTAATTACACCGAGATGCAGAGGCGGGTCACCACCATTCTTGTGTCTTATCTTAGGGCCATAGACCAGGAGGATGTATCCCTCCTTGTGGGGGGCGGCGAGGAGCTTAAGCAGTCCCTGAAGCTCCACCTCAACAACCTCAAAGACAACGGAGTTCATGAAAACTTCGACGATATAGTGGTAAACCGCACCGAGATCTCAAAGTACTTCAAAGATCCGGGCCGCTGCACCATCACCTTCCAGTGTTCCCTTGAGTGTAAGCACAACAAGATAATCGACGGAGAGGTGAAGGAGGGCAGCGAAGAGATCGGATACCAGACCAGGTTTGAGATAGATATGGTCTATATCCAGGACCGTGATCTGGTGAAGAACGACAGCCAGAAGGCCCTGGGCTACAACTGTCCCAACTGCGGTGCCCCCATAACATCCCTTGAGTCAAAGGTCTGCGAATATTGCGGCGCTGCCATCGAAGAGTACAATATCAAGGTTTGGACCGTCACCGCCATACGCGAGTGCTATTGATATCCGGAGGTATTAACATGAAACCCAATCCCATGGATGCATCAGGCTTCGTCCTCCTTTCCGACTTTGTGCCGGAGGTGATCCAGGAGATACGATATTTTTCAACCTATAATTTCCTCGGTGAACGGGTCACGGGTTACGAAGAGCCCTGTGCCATCATAACCGTGCAGGCTGCCAGAGCTCTTAAGAACGCGGCCGGCGAGCTCAATGTCCAGGGCTACCGCCTGAAGGTATTTGACGCCTACAGGCCCGCCTGTGCCGTAAAGCATTTCTGCCTCTGGGGAGTGGACGACCTGGACCGGCGGATGAAGCCCTTCTTTTATCCCGACCTTGAAAAACAGGAGCTCTTTGCAAAGGGCTATATCGCCTCACAGTCCGGACACAGCAGGGGAAGCACAGTGGATCTTACCCTCTTTGACATGCAGACCGGAAAAGAGGTGGACATGGGAAGTCCCTTCGACTTCTTCAGCGAAAAGTCCCACCCGGATCACAAAGGGATCACCGACGAGCAGTACGAAAACCGCATGTTTCTGCAAAAGACCATGGTAAGGCACGGCTTTGTGCCCATCGACTGCGAGTGGTGGCATTTCACCCTGGGTGACGAACCCTACAGGGACACCTATTTCGAATTTCCCGTTTCCTCCAGATACCTGCAGGGCAGGTAAAGCAGGCGCGTATCCATAAAACTATACAAAATCGAAAAAACGCGCTATAATGGCAGGTGGAGGTTTTTCTTTATTATGGCAATCTGGCTCAGCGTAGTATTGGTTATACTGGGCATCATGAACATTTCCGTGGGCATGCTTGCCATTGCGGACGGAAATCGTGATATCCTCGTAAACAGGCTTTTCTTTATCGTATGCTTCACCAGCATGGTGTGGTGCATAGGTTATGCTCTCATGGGAATAGCTCCCGGTGAGCTTGCTTCCTATGTCCTTCGTGCGGTAGCTCTCTTCGGAGTTTTTTCCTGTTGCGCGGCCATAGTGTTCTATACGCAGAACATGAGCCGAATCTTTTTCAAATATCAGAGGGCCTTTGAAGTCTATCTCATCAGCGGAGGCCTTTTCAGCTATGTGGCGGTGGCCATGCCCCAGGCAGTCACCTTCACCATGACTCCCTACGGCAGATATTATGTTTCGAATCAGTGGATAGGCAGGTATATCCAGTACGTATACCTGGCGTCTCTTTTTGCTGTCTGTCTTCACATCGCCTTTAAATGGTGGAAGGGCACAAAGTACAAGCGTGAAAAGCGCATGGCCAGATATCTGGTCGTCAGCTCCGTGGTCATTACCCTGGGGGCGTTTTTTGACGCGGTCTTCCCGCTCTTCGGCATGACCGCATTTCCCTCCAGCGCCATCACCACCTTTATCTATATCCAGCTTCTCTTCATGGGGCTGCGTCAGTACAACGCCACGGTGATCGCCACCGCCAGCGTTTCCCGCACTATCTTTAAGACCATAGCCACTCCCGTTGTCATCATAGGCGACAGGATGGAAGTCATAGAGTGCAATGAAAAAGCATGCGAATACCTGGGCGGCACCATGGAAGAGCTCATGGACGCACACTATTTCGACTGGATCAGGTTCACAAAGCCCGATGAGGCCGAGCGCATCAGGATAGACCTCATGAACCTCACGGAAGAGATCGAGTTCCAGGCCTACATCCGGAGCAGCGGTGATTCCTGTACCATAGTGGCAACTCCCATATACGACCGTTTCGGCGAGCTGCTCTGCCTTATCTGCATGCTCAACGACAACACCAAATACGAAAATATCCGCAAGGCTGCCGACATGGCCGAGCACAGGGCGGAAATGTCCGAGGCCGTTGAAAAGGCCTTCATCAGAAGGGTCAATGACAAGCTCCGCACGCCCATACAGGAAACGGTGGCATACCTTGACTCCATCAAGGACAGGCTGGATGCCCTCACCGCCTACGATGCAGAGCACATCAGGTTCCTGTGCATCGACAACGTACGCCTTCTGGACAAGATAGACGAGCTTCTGGATATCTCCAGGATCGAAGCCGGCGGCTTCGAGCTTGAGAACCATAAATTCGACCTTGAGAGTCTGATGCTTGAGGTCATCGCCGAGGCGGGAGAGATGATAGACGAGTCGAAGCTCAGGCTTATAACCCGTATCTCCCCCAAGGTCCCCAAGATCATAATCGGCGACAGAAAGAGGCTTAAGTATGTCCTCGGCGTCATACTTGCCAACGCCGTAAGGTTTACCGAGCAGGGAAGGATCATGCTCCAGCTTTCCGCAAAAGTCAGCTTCGGAGTGGTAAAGCTCATGTTCAGCATATCCGATACCGGCCTCGGTATCGAAGAGAGAGAGCTGGATTACCTCTTCGGCATACCCGATGAAAACGGCGGAAAGATCAGCGAGGGCGCGGGCCTTTCACTTTCGGCCTGCTCAAAGATCGTAAAGCTCATGGACGGAAAGATAAAAGTCAGGAGCTCACCGGGCATGGGCACCACCTTCAGCTTCGACGTAAACATGACCACCGACGACGAGCAGGGCATAGTTCCCTATGGCGAGTACAAGCAAAAGGTCATGATCATCATGGACGATCAGTTCAAGACCGAGGCAATGGCCCACACACTGAGGGAGCTTGGCATCGAGTGCGATACCATGATCAGGGAGCGCATCGAGAATACCAACCTTTCGGAGGACGATTCCGTCACTCTGGTGCTTGTGGGTGCAGGCATAATGAGCCGCATGAAGGCCTACCTGAAACAGGCTTACAGATACGCCGACTTTGTGCCGGTGTACAGCTATAAGAATTACAACCGCCTTGAGAAGGGGGCGGAAGGAATCTGCGAAAGCTTTATCTTTTCACAGATCAGGGATGTCCTCAGGACCAGATCCTGAATGTGAAAGGTTTAGTTTAAATCAAATAATACGGGGGTAAATGTATGGGCAAAGAGATTGTTGCAATGCTTCTTGCCGGCGGACAGGGTTCGAGACTTTACGGTCTTACCAAGAAACTGGCCAAGCCGGCGGTTCCTTTCGGCGGAAAGTACAGGATTATCGACTTTCCGTTGTCAAACTGTGTTAATTCGGGCATCGACACCGTGGGTGTCCTGACACAGTATCAGCCATTGGTTCTTAACGAGTACATCGGAAACGGTCAGCCCTGGGATCTTGACAGACTCTATGGCGGCGTTCATGTGCTTCCGCCTTATCAGCAGGCATCCGGTTCCGACTGGTACAAGGGTACGGCCAATGCCATCTACCAGAATCTTTCCTTCATCGAAAGATACGATCCCAAGTACGTCATCATTCTTTCCGGTGACCAGATATGCAAACAGGACTACAGCGACTTCCTTAAATTCCATAAGGAAAAGGATGCGGAGTTTTCCGTTGCGGTCATGGAGGTCCCCTGGGATGAGGCCGGCAGGTTCGGACTCATGGTTGCGGATTCCGACGACCGTATCTCGGAGTTCCAGGAAAAGCCCAAGGAGCCTAAGTCCAACCTTGCATCCATGGGTATCTACATCTTCAACTGGGATGTCCTCAAAAAGTACCTCACCGAGGACGAGGCAGATCCCGAATCCGAAAACGATTTCGGAAACAACATCATACCCAATCTCCTGAAGGACAACCGCAGGATGTACGCTTATCACTTCAGCGGCTACTGGAAGGATGTGGGAACCATCTCATCACTCTGGGAGGCAAACATGGAGGTGCTGGATCCCGAGAATTCCGGCATTAACCTCTTCGACGACGACTGGAAGATCTACAGCCGGAACAGCGGAATGCCCGGACACAGGATCTTTGCGGACGCAGTGGTTGAGGACTGTATGGTCACCGACGGCTGCAAGATCAAGGGCACTGTAAAGCATTCCATCCTCTTCCCCGGCGTCACCGTGGAAAAGGGAGCAGTGGTAGAGGATTCCGTAGTCATGGGCGGCACCGTCATAAAGGCAGGGGCCTGCGTGAACTGCAGCATCATCTCCGAGAAGGTTGAGATCGGAGAGGGCGCAAAGGTAGGCGCTCCCGCACAGGAGGGAGCAAAGAAGGTTGCCACCGTATCCACGGGCATAAAGATAGGCGCCGGCGCAGTTGTTGGTGCCGAGGCCATGATAGAGGCTGACGTAAAGGGAGGTGAGTGCGTTGAATAATAAGAATAACGAAGCCCTGGGGATCATCTTCCCCAACAGCTATGATACTCTTCTTCCGGAGCTCACAAACGACCGCTCCATGGCATCCATCCCCTTCGCAAGCCGCTACAGGCTGGTGGATTTCGTGCTCTCCAGCATGGTAAACGGCGGCATAGACAATGTTTCGATCCTGGCCAGGGAAAACTATATGTCCCTCATCGATCATCTGGGGAACGGCCGTGAGTGGGATCTCTCCCGAAAGAACGGCGGACTCAACATAGTTCCTCCCTTTGCCCAGAAGAGTTCCGATAAATACAACGGACGTGTAGAGGCTCTCAGCAGCATCTACAACTTCCTCAGCCGAGAAAAGGAAAAATACGTGGTGATGTCCGATTCAAACATCGCCATGAACTTTGACTTCAAGGACTTCCTTGAGACCCATATAAAGAGCGGCGCCGATGTGACCATGGCATTTGCCCGCACGGTGCTTCCGGATTCCGGCAGAAAGTTCTCCATCTCAAACAAGGACCTGTACTACACTCTGTCCATGGATGAAGAGAACCGGATCAAGGCCATCAACACCAGCCCCGAGACCGGCGAAGAGGTTAAGCTTTCCATGAACCTTTTCTGCATCGAAAAGGAGCTGCTGATCAAGCTCATCTCCGAGGCCTATGTAAAGGGCATGATCTACTTCGAGAGAGACGTACTTGCAAGAGAGCTTGACAGACTCGATATCAGAGGCTATGAGTTCAAGGGGTACTTCGCAAGGCTCACCAACATGAAGAGCTACTTCGACGAGAGCATGAAGCTCCTTGACGAGGATAACTTAAACGGCCTGTTCTCCGGCAACCCCATCTACACAAAGATCAGGGACGACAATCCCGCCAGATATGTGAAGGGCGCAAAGGTCTCCAACGTGATGGTTGCCGACGGCTGCATCATCGAGGGCGAGGTTGAGAACAGCATCCTCTTCAGAGGCGTTCACGTAAAGAAGGGGGCAAAGGTTTCCAACTGCATCCTGCTCCAGGATACGGTGGTCGGAGAGAACGCCGACATCAGCTACCTTGTCACCGACAAGATCGTTACCATCAAGGACGGTTCCAAGGCCTCCGGCACCGCAGACTTCCCGGTGTATGTGTCAAAGGGACGTGAACTTTGATACCGGTCTGAAAATATGATATAATACGATGCCGGGGCCGGCAAAAGTGATCGGCCTTGGCATCGTTATTTTTTTGCGGCGTTTTTTACACGCCGCGGATCATTCTTCACACAGAGGAAACAGATGGAAAAAAAGATACTTGTTACCCGATCCTCAATGCCCGGATTCGAGGAGTACGTGGATGAGATAAGGGAGCTCTGGGACAGCCGGTGGCTCACCAACATGGGTAAAAAACACAATGAACTGACTGAGAAGCTGAAGGAGTACCTGAAGGTTCCGGGACTGGAGCTTATGGTCAACGGCCACAGCGCTCTGGAGGCCGCAATTCAGGCCTTCGGATTTGAAAAGGGAAGCGAGGTCATAACCACTCCCTTCACCTTTGCCTCCACCACCCACGCGATAGTCAGGTGCGGCCTTAAGCCGGTGTTTGCGGATATCGATCCGAAGACCTGTTGCCTTGATCCCACCTGCGCCGAAAGCCTTATAACCGATAAAACCGTGGCCATCCTTCCGGTCCATGTTTACGGTCATATCTGCGACGTGGATGCAATAGACGCCATAGCAAAAAAACACGGCCTTAAGGTGATATACGACGCGGCCCACGCCTTCGGTGAGACAGTGGACGGACGGGGAGTCGGAAGCTTCGGAGATGCCTCGATTTTTTCCTTCCACGCCACAAAGGTGTTCCACACCATAGAGGGAGGCTGCGTCTGCTTTTCGGATCCGGCCTACGGAAAAGAGATCTACTATCTAAAGGACTTCGGTATCGTGGATGAAGAGAACGTGGCAAGGGTCGGCGAAAACGGAAAGATGAACGAGTTCGCCGCCGCCATGGGACTTTGCAACCTCCGTCACTTAGAGGGTGAGATAGAGTCCAGAGCTCAGGTGGTAAAGCGCTACAGGCAGCATCTTTCATCCGTCCCCGGCATAAGCCTCGGCATGGACTACGAGGGCACGAACATAAAGTCAAACAACGCATACTTCCCCGCAATATTCGGGGATGAATTCCCGATGGATCGCGACGAGGTACACAGGATCCTGGGCGAGAACAATATAGGGGCCAGAAAGTATTTCTATCCCCTGACCAACAGCTTTGACTGCTATAAGGACTGCGGGTACGATCCGAAGAGGGATACCCCTGTAGCCTGGGATATTTCAAAGAGGGTGCTGACCCTGCCGCTTTTTGCCCACCTTCCCCTCGAGGATGTGGACAGGATATGCAGTATAATTACGGGAGTAAAATTATGAAAAGATCAATAACCGCCTTATTTTCAATACTGATTGTTTCGGCCCTGCTGACGGGCTGCGGCAAACCGGCCGCCGTTCCCGCCCCCGAAAACACCGGAGGGGAAAAGACGGAGGCCGAAAAGGACAACGCCGGTGACAACGCAAAGGAGATAAAAGAAGCCCTGGGTATCCCCGACGGGGAGGAAACTGTGCAGGAGTCCGATTACTCCGAGATGGGTTTTGCCGACAGGTTCCTCTGCGGGAAAAAGAACCTCTACTACATTGACGACAAGGGCGAGCTCGACTGCATGTTCGTAAGTCACGGAGATGAGGGCATAATATACGGCGCCGGCAGCGACAGCTATTACTTTGTGCTGACGGGAGAGGCCGCCAACGGCTACACTCTCCATTTCTGGGATTCATCCCTCATAGAGAGCACCAGCCCGCTGCCCAATGGTAATAAAGAATTCATCAGCTACGCCTGCCCCTACAGAGACAGGTTTTACTATCAGTATTACGATTCCGACGTAGGCGAGTTCGACATGTATTTCTACGATCCCGAGGGCGACGCTATCACCCAGGATCCGGACATGAAACGGCTCAACAACTTCTTTGACAACTACAAGGGCAGAGGCCTTATGCGAAGCTCCGGCATCCTTGTCCGTGATCTTGCGGACACCGGTTATTTTGTCATGAGGGATACGGAGCAGGGAGTGTTCAGACTCTTTGACGCCGCAGGCGACGAGGTCCGTTCCTTTGAGGTGGGCTTTGACGGACAGGTTGATGATGTGCGCTTCATGGGCGGGCACTTCCTCACCCTTCACGAGACAAAGTATAAAAACGAATCCTACTCGGTTGAAAGGATCAACCCCTATATCTACGACCTCGAAAACGGAAAGAGATACGACCTGGAGGGCTCCGAGAGCACGGAGGGCTTTGGCTTTGTGGACATAAGAGACGGCAACATTTACTATTTCAGGGCCGATCTCGGAAAGGTCGGAGAGGTCTTATCCCGCACCTATTACAGACTTTCCATTGAGGATCTTTTCGCCGGAAAGAAGGAAGGCGAGAAGGTGCTTACCATTGAGCACCGTCCCGGAGTTGATGATTCCTTCGGATCCTACACCTTTGACAACACCGGCTACAACGCCATGAACATAAGAGGTGATACGGCATTCTACCTTGATATGTACACCGGCAGCGATAAGGTCCTGAAAAAGGGCGATATCGGCTGGTGCCGGAAGAACCTTGAGAGCGATGCTCCTCAGGTCTTTGAAGACGCCATAGACGATCACATCGACTTCGGTGCCTATGGAACCGTAAGCCTTGAGGGGGATGCGAGGACCACAGACGGCATCGACTATTACAAGGGCACCATCGAGACCTTCCGTCTCTACGACGATGTTGAAAATGCTGCCGCCATCAACAAGATCCTGGCGGACTGGGATGATCTGGCCAAGGAGGCCGGAGACGGAGTTGCCGAGGAGGCTTTAAACGAGCTTCAGGACGAGGAGCAGAAGGAGTGGTTTAGGACCTACCTTGTCAGCGGCTATTCCTATGACAGGACCTTTGGCGGGCTCCAGGTCATCAACGACGAATACCTGCAGATCAGCTTCTACGACTATTATTACTACGGCGGAGCCCACGGAATGGGCGGCTCGCAGTACAGGCTCTTCTCCCTTAAGGACGGAAAAGAGTACACCCTTACGGACTTCTACAAGGGCACCGAGGAGGAGTTCAAAAAGATCGTTGTCAAGTATTCCATGAACGACTATAACTCCGAGAATTCGGAAAACGGATACTATGATGACAGCCCCGAGGAGATGGAAGAGAAGTTCAACCAGTACGCGGAGCTCAACATGAACATGAGATTCGACGACTACGGCATCTACGTGATGTACCCGCCTTACTCTGTAGGGCCCTATGCATCCGGCGAGATAGAGATCTATATTCCCGGATGGGAGATCGGCTGGGGCGTATAGTGCCCGGGAATTATCGGCCGGAGTATAAACAAAAATAAAGATTAAGGAATAGAACATGTCAGACATAAAAAACGAGATCGAAAAAAGGCGTACCTTCGCCATCATTTCACACCCGGATGCGGGTAAGACAACCCTTACGGAAAAGCTTCTGCTTTACGGAGGAGCCATCAACCTGGCGGGCTCCGTAAAGGGAAAGGCCACCGCCAGACACGCGGTATCCGACTGGATGGAGATAGAAAAGGAGAGAGGAATTTCCGTCACCTCATCGGTGCTTCAGTTTTCCTACAACGGGAAGTGCGTGAACATACTTGATACCCCCGGACACCAGGACTTTTCCGAGGATACCTACAGAACCCTTATGGCTGCGGATTCAGCGGTGATGGTAATAGACGCATCCAAGGGCGTGGAGGCTCAGACCAGAAAGCTCTTCAAGGTCTGCGGCATGAGAGGGATCCCGGTCTTTACCTTCATAAACAAGATGGACAGGGACGCCAACGACACCTTTGACCTGGCCGATGAGATAGAAAAGGAGCTGGGTATCGCGGTCTGTCCCGTGAACTGGCCCATAGGCAGCGGAAAGGGCTTCAAAGGAGTTTACGACAGAAACGAGAGGGCCGTGTTTTTGTACTCCGATACCGAGAAGGGTACAAAGGAAGGCCATGTTGAAAAGATATCCATAGACGACGAAGCCGCCCTTAAGAGCGCCATCGGAGAAGAGGCCTTCGAAAAGCTCTCCGAGGAGCTGGAGCTTCTGGACGGAGCCGGGGCTGACTTTGACCAGGCCCAGGTTGATGTGGGAAAGCTTTCGCCCATGTTCTTCGGATCCGCCCTCACCAACTTCGGCGTGGAAATGTTCCTGAACTATTTTTTGAAGATGACAAAGACCCCTGCACCCAGGACTTCGGACGCCGGAGTGATAGATCCGGTGGAAGAGGATTTTTCCGCCTTTGTATTTAAGATCCAGGCAAACATGAACAAGGCTCACAGAGACAGGGTGGCCTTTATGCGCATATGCTCAGGAAAGTTTGAGGCGTCCCGGGAGGTTTATCACGTCCAGGGCAACCGCACCATGAGACTTTCCCAGCCTCAGCAGATGATGGCCGAGAGCAGGCACGTGGTGGACGAGGCCTATGCAGGAGACATCATCGGCGTCTTTGACCCCGGCATCTTTTCCATAGGAGATACGGTGTGCGCCCCCGGCAAGAGCTTTGCCTACGAGGGCATACCCACCTTCGCACCCGAGCATTTCGCCAGGGTGAGGCAGATGGATACCATGAAGCGCAAGCAGTTCGTCAAGGGCATCAACCAGATCGCCCAGGAGGGCGCCATCCAGATCTTCCAGGAGCTTTCCTCCGGCATGGAGGAGGTCATCGTGGGAGTTGTGGGCGTGCTCCAGTTCGAGGTGCTCCAGTACCGCCTTGAAAACGAATACAATGTGGAAATAAAGCTGGAAAGGCTCCCCTACGAGCACATCCGGTGGATAGAGAATCCCGAGAGCGTGGACATCGAACACATAACGGGAACCTCCGATATGAAAAAGATCACAGACCTTAAGGGCAGACCCCTTCTTCTATTCATAAACGCCTGGTCGCCGGGCATGGTGCTTGAGCGCAACGAAGGACTCTCCCTTTCCGAGTTTGCGAGGAATTAGTGAAAAAAAGAGCATTCATCGCACTGAATTTCATATTGCTGGCCCTTTTTCTTTCCGGCTGCGAAACCGATATCGCGGAAAAGATAGGCGATAAGCTGACGGACGTGCTGGCTGACATGGTGGATGCAAACGTGTGGGAGGAGTCCCCCACCACTGCGGATACGCAGGATCCGGCCATGCCGGGAGCAGGGACCCCGGGAAGGGGAGACTCGGTACCGGGCCCCGCTTATATGGGAGGCGAGCCCACTGATGAAGAGATAGAGGGTCTCACCACGGGGATGCTCAGGTACTCCTACTCAAAGCTCAACGAAAAAGAGAGGTCCCTTTATCGCGAGATATATTCCGTTCTCTACAACCACACGGACGGGGTCTCACTGGCCTCCACCGACGCGGATGAGGTGGACCGGGTATTTCAGCTGGTGATGAACGATCACCCCGAGATATTCTATGTCACCGGTTATTCCATGAACAAATACATGCTGGGCGAAATGACCATGTCCATAGAGTTCAACGGAACCTATGACAAAACCGCCGACGAGGTGAAGAAAGCCCGGGGAGAGATAGCCGCCTATGTGAGAAGGCTGAAGGCGGAAATGCCGGAGTATGACAGCGATTACGACAAGGTAAAATATGTATATGAGTACCTTATAGACAACACGGAGTACGACCTCAAGGCCGAGGACAACCAGAATATACTCAGCGTGTTTTCCACGGGGCGCACCGTGTGTCAGGGCTATGCCAAGGCTACCCAGTATCTCCTGAATGAGATGGGTATACCCTGCCTTCTCATAAGCGGAGTGGTAAAGGGAGGAGAGCCCCATTCCTGGAACCTTGCCAGAGTGGACGGCACCTGGACCTATATAGACACCACCTGGGGAGATGCATCCTACAGAAATATCTCCACCGGCGAGGAGTGGAATGAGATAAGCTACGATTATCTCTGTGTGGGTGAGGACGAGCTTTTCGGCACCCATCATGTGAACTCGCTGATAGAGCTTCCAAAGGCGGAAAAAAAACACTTGCATTAATACTCCGGCTGTGGTATCATAGTCGAGCTATTGTAAATTGAGATGTTCCTCTGTTGCCGGATGCATTAAGAACGTCGACATTCATAGGAGGAAATCATGAACGATATCATCAAGAGCATCGAGGATGCACAGCTTAAGGAGAGCGTGCCCGAGTTCGCAGTAGGCGACACCGTAAGGGTACACAACAAGATCAAAGAGGGTAACCGCGAGAGAGTACAGATCTTCGAGGGAACCGTTATCAAGAAGCAGGGCGGCGGAAACAGAGCCACCTTCACCGTTAGAAAGATCGCCAGCGGCTGCGGTGTAGAAAAGACCTGGCCCATCCATTCTCCCTTCGTTGAGAGTGTTGAGATAGTTCGCAGAGGTAAGGTTAGACGTGCAAAGCTCTACTATCTGCGTGACCGTATCGGCAAGGCCGCAAAGGTTAAAGAAAAGATGCAGTGATCACAAAACGTCCGGAGTCATATCCGGACGTTTTTTTCTTATATTTTCACCATAAGATTTCTTGTTAACACCCCGTTAACGTGGTAAAATAATAGTTGGGTCTAAATGACCGGAGGTCCTAAACACGATATGAACAAAACCAGGAAAGGCGGTCTTTCCTTTTACCACAAGGAAAAAAAGATAACAAACGAAAAGATCGCCCACGCTTTCGGATATCTGTTCTGGGCTGTACTGGCGGTCATTCTTTCTTATGTGCTGGTTTGGGCGGTAGGCATAAAGACCAGCATGATAGGAAGCTCCATGGAGCCCGAGCTCTACAACGGCCAGGAGGTCCTGATAGACAGGTTTTTGTATAACTTCATCCGGCCGGGACGCGGTGATGTTATCGTATTCAGACCCAACGGAAACGAAAATGCCCATCTTTACATTAAGAGGGTTGTGGGCATTCCCGGAGACACCATACAGATCAAAAACGGAGTCCTTATCCTCAACGGAGTTGAGCAGCCCCTGCTCTTTGCCGACAGGATAGAGGAGGCGGGCACGGCATCGGAGGTCATTACCATACCTGAGGACGAATACTTCGTCATGGGTGACAACTGCAACAACTCCGAGGATTCCCGTTCCGTAAATCTGGGAAATGTCCGGATAGACACCATCTACGGCAAGGCATGGTTCCACATGGCGGCGGAAAATTCCGGCCTGGGTACCATAGGTAAGGTATATTTCAATGAGTGATTATCACTGGTATCCCGGTCATATGACCAAGGCCAGACGCCAGATGCAGGAAGACATGAAGCTTGTGGATCTGGTGATAGAGCTTTTGGACGCCAGGATACCCTTCAGTTCCAGAAATCCGGATATAGACGCCATGGCAAAGGGCAAGTCCAGGATAGTTCTTTTGGGCAAGGCAGATCTGGCAGACGATAAGGTGACCACGGCCTGGCTTGAGTATTTCAAAGAAAAGGGAATACACGCCCTGAAGCTTGATTCCCGGAACCGTTCCGGAGTAAAGCGCATAGATCCCATAGTCCAAAAGGCCTGCAGCGAAAAGCTGGAGAGAGACCGCAAGCGCGGCATCATCGGCAGACCTGTGAGGGCCATGGTGGCGGGCATACCCAATGCGGGCAATTCCACCTTCATAAATTCCTTTGCCGGCAAGGCCTGTGCAAAGACAGGCAACAAGCCCGGAGTCACAAAGGGCAAGCAGTGGATAAAGCTGTCAAAGACCCTTGAGCTTCTGGACACCCCCGGCATACTCTGGCCCAGGTTTGAGGATCCCATGGTGGGCCGCAATATCGCCTTCATCGGTTCCATGAACGACACGGTCCTTCAGACCGGAGAGCTGGCAGCGGAGCTTATCGGATTTCTTGAGGAAGCCTATCCCGGAGCCATAGGCAGCTGCTACGGGTTTGATACAGCCGAGGCGGCGTCCCAAAGCATCACCCGGGAGGCGGGCATACTTGAGGCTATAGCCCTTTCCAGGCGGGCCCTGGCAAAGGGCGGCGGTGCCGATACCGAAAAGGCGGCATCAATAATTCTGGATGATTTCAGGTCCGGGAAGCTGGGCAGGCTTTCCGTAGAAAAACCTGATTCGTTAAATTTCAATTCATAAACGGGAGGAGTAGTTATGAAGAGGTTTTTAAGAAAGATAGCATCAATAGGTTTGTTCCTTGTGATCGTACTTGGTATCGCCTATCTGGTGGTCAGCATCCTTATGGTGAAGACCGTAGTCCAGGGAGATTCCATGTCACCCATACTTGAGGACGGCGACGTGCTCATGTGCAACAAGGTAACTTACAACTTTAACCCGCCCGAGCGGTTCGACATCGTTGTGGTTCCCGCAAAGGACGGCACATACATTGTAAAGAGAGTCATTGGACTCCCGGGCGAAAGGATCAAGATCGACAACTTCGGCAAGGTTGAGATCAACGACAAGATCCTTGAGAACGACAAAGGAATCGGATACATCCTTGACAAGGGTAACGCAAAGGATACCATCACCCTGGGCATGGACGAGTTCTTCGTAATGGGCGATAACCGCAACAGCAGTATCGATTCCCGCTTCGATGAGGTGGGGCCCATCCGCAGATCCGAATTTGTAGGCAAGGTTGTCTTCAGGATCATGCCCTTTGACAGAACGGGAAAGATCGAATGAATTTTGGCGGGATCTCTGCATACGAACAGAATATAAAAAACGTGGACGGTGCAGACGGCTCCGCCATATCTTCCAAACCGGTCTCGGCTGTTAAGGCAGCAAACGCCGCAGCCCTTGGGGATGCCCGTGAGGGTCAGGTGGTGACGGGAGAGGTGGCCTCGGTAAACGGCAGGACCGTTAAGCTGACCCTTCCGGATTCACAGGTTGTGACCGCCAGGCTTGAGGCAGATGTAAAGGTCTCGGTGGGTGAGTCCATGGCCTTTACCGTAAAGTCAAACACCGGATCCCAGATCGCATTAAAGCCGCTGTTCAATTCATCGGCGGTAAACGCCACGGCCATTAAGGCCCTGGGCCAGGCCTCCATTTTGGTGGATGCAAACAGCCTGGCAATGGCCTCCGCCATGATGGATGAGGGGCTTCCCATAGGCAGGGAAAGCATGCAGGCCATGTACAGGCAGGTGAACCGTTTCCCCGACGCCAATCCCGCCGACATAGTGGCCATGAGCAAGCAGGGACTCCCACTTACACCCGATATGGTGGAGCAGTTCTCGGCTTACAGAAACAACGAACACCAGATCATGATGCTGGCTGAGGACATCTCCGAAAGCCTTGCCGATGCAGCAGATGAACTGGGATATGATGCAAAATACGAGCTGTCAGGGATCTTTGATCACGGCGGCGAGCCCGATGCTTCGGCTCTTATGAAGCAGGGGCTTGATGATATGGCCCATCAGGCGCAGGCAGCCCCGGCCGAAGCGGCTATGGAGGCCATCCCCGAGGAAAAGCCTGCGGGAATACTGGATGTGGCCGCAAAGCTTCACGCATCCGCCGAGGCGGCGGAAGTGCCCGTGGAAGAGGAGATTGCCGAAGCCGAAGAGATAGCTGTGGCAGCCGAAGAAGAGCCGGAGCCGGATACTCCCCTGGCCCGTGTTATGGACCGCGGCGCAAGGCAGGAGCTTGCCGACGCCCTCAAGGGTTTGGGAGCACCCGAAGCCGATATGCAGCAGCTCGTTTCCGGGCAGATGACTCCCGAGAGAGCGCTTCAGTACATGCGCGGAGCCATGAAGCTTGACATAAGCGGAGAGCTTGACTCCCTTTCCCTATCCGATGAGGCAATGGCGGAAAAACATGCGCTGGTCAAGCAGATCGCCGATTCCCCCGCTTTCAAAAACCTTCTTAAGGATGCGGTGGTAAGGGATTTCTCCCTTTCAAACGACGGTGATATCAGCAAGGAAAAGGTCCATCAGCTCTACGAAAAGATACTCAGGGATTCCGGCAGGGTCATGCAGCTTCTTGAGCAGTTCGGCAAGGAGGACTCCCCTCTTGCAAAGCAGCTCACCAATGTCAATAACAACATTAGCTTCATGAACCAGCTCAACGAAACCTTCCAGTACGTTCAGCTTCCCATACAGATGTCCGGGGAGAATGCCCACGGCGATCTCTATGTTTATACAAATAAAAAGAAGCTGGCCGAAAAGGACGGTGACATCACAGCCCTTCTCCACCTTGAGATGGAGACCATGGGCACCATGGATATCCATGTGACCTTAAAGGACCTTAACAAGGTTAATACCCATTTCATGCTGGCCAACGACGAGATGCTGGATTTTGTCTCCGAAAACATACACATCCTCAATGAAAGGCTGGAGGCCAGGGGTTATTCCATGACCACCGACGCCGAGGTAAAGACTGGGGACGACAAAAACAAAAACCCTGCCATAAGCGCCATGCTGGGCGGAGGGCAGGAGCACAAGGGACGCATGATCTCTAAATTTTCCTTTGATGTAAAGGCGTAGAGCCCTATGGAAGAAAAAAAGAAAAAACTGACCGCCGTTGCCCTGGAATACAATCCCGGGGAAGTGGCACCCAAGGTGGTGGCCTCGGGTTTCGGAAAGACGGCGGAGCGTATAATAGAAAAGGCCAAGGAGGCCGGAGTCCCCACCCATAAGGACACAAAGCTGGCGGACACCCTTTCCCGACTCGAGATCGGAGAGGTGATACCTCCCGAGCTTTACGAGGTAGTTGCCGAGATACTGGTATTTGTGGATCAGCTTGAAAAGCTTAAGAAAAAAATGATTCAGTAAAGGAGGTACGTTATGAAGGTTTATAAGTGTGATCTTTGCAAGAGCGTAGTGGAGAAGCTTAACGAGGGCGGATGCGCACCCTCATGCTGCGGCCAGCCCATGAGAGAGATGGTTGCCGGTTCCACCGACGGCGCAGTTGAAAAGCATGTGCCCGTTGTAGAGATCGAAGGAAATAAAGTAAAGGTATCCGTAGGCAGTGCAGCACATCCCATGCTTGAAGAGCACTATATAGAGTGGATCGCCCTTGAAACCGACAAGAGCGTATACAGAAGAAATCTTAAGCCCGGTCAGGAGCCCGCTGCGGAGTTTACTCTCACCGAGGGCGAGAGTGTAAAGACGGTATACGAGATGTGCAACCTTCACGGACTTTGGGCAAAGTGATATGTATACAAACGAAGATATATTAAAAGCATGTGACCACACCCTCCTTAAACAGGAGGCCACCCCGGATCAGATAAAGGCTCTCTGCGACGAGGCTCTGGAGTATAATTGCGCATCGGTGTGCATACCTCCCTGCTACATCGAAACCGCAAGAGCCCACGCCGGCGATGCTCTCACCATCTGCACCGTCATAGGTTTCCCCAACGGAAATATGACCACGGCCTCAAAGGTTTTCGAGACAAAGGATTCCATTGAAAAGGGTGCCGACGAGATAGACATGGTGATCAACATCGGCATGTTAAAGGCCGGCTGCGATGACTATGTCAGAGATGAGATAAAGCAGATAAAAGAAGCCTGCGGGGATCACATCCTCAAGGTCATCATCGAGACCTGCCTTCTTTCCGATGAGGAAAAGGTCCGCATGTGCCGCATAGTGGGAGAGGCCGGTGCCGACTTCATAAAGACCTCCACCGGTTTTTCCACCGGGGGTGCCAACGAGCATGATGTAAAGCTCTTTGCGGATAACGTTCCCGAAGGGGTAAAGATAAAGGCCGCCGGCGGCATAGCCACCCTCGACGATGCAGTGAGGTTCCTCGAACTGGGAGCTTCCAGACTGGGCACCAGCCGCATAGTAAAACTGATCAAAGGATAAGAAATAATGATAAAGATCTTACTGCTTGCCACCAGACCGCAGGCCATCGAAAAGGTGAAAAAACTTCTTCCGCCCGGAGTACAGCTGAGAACGGCTCTTCTTTCCAGCGGAGATACCATCAAGTTCGAGACTGCCTTCACACCGGATGTCATGATCGTTCACGTGGAAAACGTAAACCGTCAGAGACTTTTCGGTATCATGGATCTGCGTGAGAACGATGCATACAAATATCTCCCCCTCCTCCTTATCGGAGATGAAAAGAACTACGAGGTATTTGAGCAGAACGTTCATCCCGGTTCCGACCGCAGCATAGATTCCGAGGCCGACGAAGAGGATATCAAGAACGCCATCTTAGGTATCATCGATCTGCGTCAGGTAGAGGAAAAACACATACTCGTCATCGATGACGATCCGGTGCTTCTGCGCAGCATGCGCTCCTACCTGGAAGAGGACTACATGGTGACGGTGGTAAGGTCCGGAAAGATGGCCCTTAAATTTATGGAGAAACAGACTCCGGATCTCATCTTCCTGGATTACATGATGCCGGAGTGGGACGGAGCCACCACCTTCCAGCTGATAAGGTCCACCCCCAACGGTAAAAAGATCCCCATAGTCTTTCTCACCGGCGTGGCCGATAAAGATAAAGTTATGGAATGTCTTGCACTAAAGCCCCAGGGCTATCTGGTAAAACCGGTGACCAAGGCCGCGGTGCTTACAAAATTAAAAGAAATACTATAAAAGCAGGAGAGTAAAAATGACACCTTACAAAGAAATGTCAAAGGAACAGCTTATCGCCGAGAAAGAGTCACTGAACAAACAGTATCAGGAATTCCTGGCCATGAACCTTCATCTGGACATGAGCAGGGGAAAGCCCTGCAAGGAACAGCTTGATATCTCCATGGGCATGATGGATGTGCTGAATTCCCGGGTTGATCTGCGCTGCGAGGACGGCACCGACTGTCGTAACTACGGATGTCTGGACGGTATCCCCGAGGCCAAGGAGCTTCTGGGCGACATGATGGAAAACCATCCGGACAACATCATAATCTACGGCAACTCATCCCTGAACGTGATGTACGATACCGTTGCCAGAGCCATGACCCATGGTATCATGGGAAACACTCCCTGGTGCAAGCTCGACAAGGTTAAGTTCCTCTGCCCCGTTCCCGGATATGACAGACATTTCGCCATCACCGAGTATTTCGGTATAGAGATGATCCCCGTACCCATGTCTCCCGAGGGTCCCGACATGGATATGGTTGAAGAGCTGGTGAGCAGCGACGAAGCCATCAAGGGTATCTGGTGTGTCCCCAAGTACTCAAACCCCCAGGGTTATTCCTACTCGGATCAGACCGTAAGGCGCTTTTCACAGCTGAAGCCCGCGGCTCACGATTTCCGCATATTCTGGGACAACGCCTACGGCATCCATCATCTTTACGATGACGACCAGGACTATCTGGTGGAGATTCTTTCCGAGTGTAAAAAAGCCGGCAACCCCGACATGGTATACAAGTTCGCTTCCACTTCAAAGATCACCTTCCCCGGGAGCGGAATAGCAGCACTTGCAACCTCACTCAACAACCTTGAGGACATAAAGAAGCAGCTTAAGAACCAGACCATAGGCCACGACAAGGTTAACCAGCTCCGTCACGTGCGTTTCTTCAAGGACATCCACGGCATGACCGAGCACATGAGAAAGCATGCGGCCATCATCAGACCCAAGTTCGAGATGGTTGAGAATATGCTGGAGGAAGGCCTGGGCGGTCTGGGAATAGGAGAGTGGACCAAGCCCAAGGGCGGATACTTCATCAGCTTCGACGCAATGGAGGGCTGTGCATCCCATATCGTATCCAGAGCTAAGAAAGCGGGCGTTATCATGACCGGAGCCGGAGCAACCTGGCCCTACGGAAAGGACCCCAAGGATTCAAACATCAGGATCGCACCCACACTTCCTCCGGTTTCCGAGCTTGAGACCGCAGCGAGGCTCTTCGTTCTCTGCGTGAAGCTCGTAAGTGTTGAAAAACTCCTGGGAGAACTGTAATGAAGAGGACAGACAGAGTACTGGTTAAGAAAAACCACATTTTCGACCTCTATGAGGACACCCTGGAGCTGCCCGACGGCAGGCTGGTGAAGCACGATTTCCTCTTTCACAAGGGAGCCTCTGCGGTTGTTCCGGTGATGGAAGACGGCAGACTGATACTTGTAAGGCAGTACAGAAACGCCATCGACCGCTTTACACTGGAGATTCCGGCAGGGGGGCGCAACTCTTTGGACGAGGATTTCGAGGTTGCGGCAAAGCGCGAGCTGGAAGAGGAAACAGGCTACAGATCCGAGGATCTGGAGCATCTCATCACTTTAAAAACAGCTGTTGCTTTTTGCAATGAGAATATTGAAGTGTATATTGCAAGGAATCTTGAAAAGACAAAACAACATCTTGATGACGATGAGTTCATAGATATCCACATATATACCCTTGAAGAGATACTTGCAAAAATCCGGAATTTTGAGATCCAGGATGCAAAAACCATAGCAGCAGTCACATCCTATGCTCTGACCCTTAAATAAGAGGTTCTATAACGCCCGCTATATAGCGGGCGTTTTTTGTTTTTTGGTTTATGTAATGACTTTACATAAGTTTTAAAATCCGTAAAATTTTTTTAAAAAATTTTTTTTTACAAGATGTAGTTACCCCCGAGACAGGGCTTTCCATGATGTTGTGATTTTTTCTCGAAAATAGCATAAAATCAACGAAATAACGGTAGTTTTCGAATTTGCTTTTAATCAAAAATACTATTATAATTGCAATGCTGATACACATTACCGTATTTTCTATCGGGAGTTATTTTTTGATGGAAGAGCTTATCAACGGGTTCATAAATTATTTACATAATGTAAAGAAGATGTCCCACAACACAGAAATGTCATACAGAAGGGATCTTAACAAGCTGGGATCCTTCCTCAAGGGTAAGCCCCTGGATCAGGTTAGTGCCGAAGATCTGGAGTCTTACATAGGAGGAATGGGTGAGCAGGGATTTAAGCCCGCCACCATATCCAGGAACATCGCTTCCATCAAGGCCTTTTATCATTATCTGGTAAAGGAAGGAGCGGTTAAGGAGGATGTGGCCACCGCTCTCAAGTCCCCTCGTATAGAAAAGAAGATGCCGGAGATACTTTCCACCGAAGAGGTGGTAAGACTTCTGGAGCAGCCCAGAGGGGATTCCCCCAAGGAGGTCAGGGACAAGGCAATGCTGGAGCTTTTATACGCCACCGGCATCAGGGTCTCGGAGCTCATATCACTTCTTGAGAGCGATGTGAACATGACCATGGGCTACATCGTGTGCAGGGATGCCCACAAGGAGAGGGTGATACCCTTCGGAGGAGAAGCCCGGAACGCCCTCACCAGATACATCGGAGAGTCCAGGAACGCCATGGTGGACTCCGATCAGTGCAGAACACTCTTCGTAAACTGTTCCGGAGGGCCAATGAGCAGACAGGGCTTCTGGAAGCTTATAAAATACTACGCAAAGAAGGCGGGGATACAGTCGGACATCACGCCCCACACCCTGCGGCATTCCTTTGCGGTACATCTGGTGGAAAACGGCGCCGACCTGAGAGCGGTCCAGGAGATGCTGGGACATTCGGATATCTCCACCACACAGATCTACGCAAACATGACACATTCGAGGATAAGAGACGTTTACAACAAGAGCCACCCCAGGATCTGACGATCCGGGGTGGTTTTTTTATGCAAAATACGATAAAATAAGATGTTGTCAATGCCTGATGTCCGGAGGTTATTTTGAAGAGAGAACGCATACAAAGCTTTGATCTTATAAGAGCGCTGTGCACGGTCGGCATAGTGCTCTTTCATTACAGCTATAATTTCATAGAGCTTTCCATAAGCGGAAGCCACCTTGTATTCGCCAGGTTCCCCTCCGGGAACTGGGGAGGCATGATGGTGGCCATGTTTTTCATGCTGTCGGGAGCGGTGCTCTGGTACAACTACGGCGAGAAATTTTCTCCCGGTCACTTTTTCATACGCAGATGGCTTTCCATCTTTCCCATGTTTTACGCCGCCTGGTTCGTGGTCTATCTCTACAAGGTTAAGGAACTCGGGAACTGGTACTGGGCAGGCCCCAGGAGGGTTTTCCTCCAGACATTTTTAGGAGTGGACGGCTACCTGCTAAAGCCCGGGGTAAACATGAATTACTACACCGTGGGAGAGTGGTTTTTGGGTGCCATTGTGATACTCTACGCCCTGTTTCCGATAGTGCGCTTCCTCTTTATGAGAAACCGCTTTACCGGCATAGCCCTCAGGGGCATCTTCACGGTGGTCCTCACAGTGGCCTTTGTTTTGAACCTTTACCGCGACTGGTTTGATATCTCCGACGGCAAAAACATGATCACCTGCCTTATGGGCTTCTGGATGGGTATGCTGCTGATGGAGATCTATATCAAAAAGATAAAGGATATGAGCCTTAAGGGCAGGCGGATCCTCGGCGTAAGCTGCGCCGTATTATCCATACTTGTGACGGTTATAGCGATTGAAGGAGTCAGCGAGGTCATCATTTCCCATATCTGCGGCATCCTCTGGATGACCGTTCTGATGCTTGTGGGGGAAAGGCTCATGGATATAAAGCCCGTGAACCTTGTGTGCACCTACATCTCAAAGTGGTCCTTCGGTATCTTCCTGGTGCACCACGTGCTGCTCTACGCCATCATGAAGAGGTTTGAAAACGGCAGCATGGGATTCTTTGCCAGCGTGGGCGTATTCCTTATCAATCTGACCATAATCTGCTTCTTCGGAGCGGTGCTTTCCTCCTGGGGCAGTTTTGTAAATACGCTGTATAAAAAGCTTGAGGGAGTGTTCAAAAAATGAAAGCAAAACTTATTGTCATAATGGCGGCAGCCCTGCTTGTGTTTTCCGGCTGCGAAAAAAAGGAAGAGGCAACCCCCGCCCCCGCTGCCGATGTCACGGAGCAGCAGACCGAAGATACGGCGAAGGCCGAAGATAAGGGCGAAGAGACAAAAAGCGAGCCCGCCGCTGCAGATACAAAGGCCGATACAAAGGAGGCAGCTCCGGAAAAGGAAGAGGAGATGCACGTTATCTGGACGGATAACACCGCCGAGTCCGATGAAGAGATGATATCCGACAGCGACCATATCAAATATGCCCTCATCAGGTATCCCGGCATCGAGCTTTCCACCGAGAGCGCAAAGCGTTATCCCAAGCTTGCCCGCACCCTTAAAAACGAGGTGACGGACACAAAGGTCGAGTACCTGCGGCAGCTCTATGCATCCCTTGACGACGCCTATGACGGGATCGAAAACGGATGGTTTACCTACACGAATTCAAAGGAAGGCACGGTGGAGCTTGTAAGGGCGGATGACGCCATGATGATAGTCCTGATCCACTGGGACGAAAGCTTCAACGGTCCCCATCCTAACTTCTATTCCGAGGTTAGGGCCTACGATACACAGACCGGTGAGAGGATACCCTTCTCCGATATCATAAACGGCGTGGACAACATGAGGAGCCTGCCCGATATCATAGTAAACCATCTCACAGCCGATGCGAACGACGGCTATGTTTTTGATGAATCCGAAAAGAAGGAAATGCTTCCCGCCATCTCCGATATGGTGGCCGAAAACGGCTTTGCCTGGGCTCTTACAGAGGGGCATCTCATGATATATTTCTCGGCGGACGACCTTATGGGTCATGCCTTCGGTCCCATCAGCGCCGATATCCCGCTTGATGAGTACCCGGATCTGATCCTTGAACAGTACAGGCCGGTAAAGACTAAAACTCCCGCCTCATCCAGGCTCGAGGAAAAGACGGGCACATCCTCAAAGCTGAGCCTTGAGGACCTTAAGGAGCTTTACGGCGAGCTTGATACAGGCTACGGACAGGGGCGCTATTTCAGGATCGAATGTCCCGACTGGAACACGCGGTATGTGGCTCCGGGGATAGAGGATGACATGGAAAAATCTCCCTTTGAGTTTAAGGAGCTTTCAAAGGAGACCTATATGTTCGCAGAGGACTGGGCGAAAAGGCCCAGCGTGATCTGCCGCCGGTTCTTTCCGCGGAAAGCTACGACAATATCGATAATAAGATCTGGACCGAAGACGACGGCTTCCATGAATTCACCGCAAGGAATTACGATATTCCGGGAGAGATAAAGCTTGAGGTTCGTGAATCCGGAAACGGCGAAGGGGCAGACGACAACTTCACCACCTACGATTTTTCGGATTATCTGAATACCCCCACACCCGGGAATGAGTTTACCACCTCATACATCCGCTGCGCAGCCTCCGCCGGGGATACTCTCTGCGTTGAGATCGCGCATATGACCTACGCCGAGGACCAGCCCTGCACCGGCTACATCGTGGCTGTGGACATGAAGGACGGCTCCCTTCTTTGGAGGAGCGATATGAGGGTTGCGAACGGCGTGAATTTCATCCTCGGAGATGAGGTGCTGATATGCGGATACGGCTTCACACAGGAGGATGACTTCCTCTATGTGCTGAGCACAAAAACAGGGCGTACCTTAAAGAGCATAAAGCTTAAGAACGCCCCGGATTACTTCCTGCCCACCGGAGATGAGCTCTACGTGCTCACCTACGACACGGCCTATGACTTCCTGGTTGAGAGGAAGAACTGATACTTAAAAATTTTGCGTGAAAAGCTGCCTGTTCCTGAAGATGCAGTAACCCTTTATGCCGCAGGATGAGAGCAGCTTTTCGGCCTGCTCAAAATGCCTTGCCACCGCATCGGGTGTGTGGGCGTCGGATCCTATGGTCACAAGAGAGCCCCCCAGCTGCGCATAGCGTGAAAGGATCTGGGCTATGGGCTGGTTATCATCCTTGAAATACGAAAAGCTCCCGGTGTTGCACTCCAGGGCTTTTTTGTTTTCTATAAGGAATTTCAGCAGCTCATCCAGAATGTCCGCGTAGTCCGCGTAGTCAAAGACAAAGTCTTCACTGTGATGATAGCGAAGGCCGTAGTCGGGATGGGCGAGGGTGTCAAAGACAGGGCTGCAGGCCTTTGCAAGCCTTAAGGTTCCCTCAAAATAGAAGCGGAAGGCCTCCTTCTGGGTGCGGCCCCTTAAGAATTTTGCGTAGTAGGGATCCATTCCCCCAACCTCGTGGGCAGAGCCTATCACAAAGTCAAAGGGATATTTTTTTACAAGAGCCAGAAACTTATCGCAAAGATCCTCCTGCATTCCTACCTCTATTCCCAGCAGCAGCTCAATGTCATCCCTGTATTTTTCCTTAAGCTGCGCGTGCTTTTTCACATAGGATTCGCAGTCGCAGACAAAGAGAGCGGAAACTTCCTCACGGCTCATGTCGCCGTAGGAATAACCCTCCTCACCCTTGTGGTCGTATATGTGATGGCCAAGATCGTAGTGCTCGGTGACACAGTAGGTCTTAAGGCCGTGCTTTATGGCTGTTTCGATCATCTCCTCCATGGGGGAATCCGAATCCGTGGAGAAGGATGAATGTGTGTGTATATCAGCTGTTATCATAAGGCGCCTCTCTTTACTTTTTCCCTGTTTTGATTTAGACTAAACCATTGTACCGTTTTAGGATGGCGGGTGCAACCCGGTTGTTGTTTAAAGCGGCATGGTGTGAGATCTAGTGACCGGAGTATTATATGATCAGGATCGACCAGCTCAGACTTGAGCCAGTTAAAAACGAAAGCCCCATAGCCCTTACGGCCCGCCTTAAAAAGAAGGCGGCAAAGCTCCTTAAGATCCGGGAAGAGGATATCATGGAGCTGAGGATAGTGAGGTCCTCGGTGGATGCCAGAAAAAAGCCGGAGGTCTTTGTCACCTGTTCGGTGGAAGTTAAGGTGTCCGGGGAAAAGGGCGTATTGAAAAAGGCTTCCTCACCCAATGTGAAGGAGGCCAAAAATGTGATATACAGCCCCGTAAGGGGCAGCCTTGAAAAAAAGAAATGCATAGTGGCCGGTGCAGGTCCGGCGGGACTGTTTTGCGCCTACATGCTTGCCCTTGCAGGACTTAAGCCCCTGCTTATCGAAAGGGGAAGGGACGTTGACCGAAGAAGCACCGATGTGGAAGCCTTCTGGAAGACCGGAGTCCTCGATCCCGTCTCAAACGTTCAGTTCGGAGAGGGAGGCGCAGGCACTTTTTCCGACGGGAAACTCAACACCGGTGTAAAGGATCCCTTCGGACGTATAGAATATGTGCTTGAAACCTTTGTAAAGCTTGGAGCCCCCGAGAGCATACTCTATGATTCCCATCCCCATGTGGGTACGGACATACTGAAGAGCGTGGTGAAAAACCTGCGTGAAAGGATTGAGGAGCTGGGGGGCAGAGTCTGCTTTGAGTCCGCACTTACATCCGTTTCCCAAAAGAACGGAGCCCTGACCGGGATCGGTATAAACAATGACCGTTTCGAAGATGCGGACGCCCTGGTGCTGGCCATAGGCCACAGCGCCGCCGACACCTTTTCCATGCTGGTATCCTCGGGACTTTCCATGGAGTCCAAGAGCTTTGCGGTGGGGTATAGGGTTATGCACCCCCAGGCTATGATAAACCGTGCCCAGTACGGCGAGAGATATGCAGGCTGCTTCGGGGCCGCCCCCTACAGGCTGGCTGAAAAGACCCCGGATGGCAGAGGCGTGTACACCTTCTGTATGTGTCCCGGAGGCTATGTGGTCAACTCTTCCGCAGAGAACGGAAGGCTTTGCGTCAACGGCATGAGCTATTCCGGCCGTGACGGATACTACGCCAACTCGGCGGTGATAATGAGCGTTGACGAAAGGGATTTTGAAAGGGAGCTGACAAAGGCAGGCATATACAAAGCGGGAGACCCTTTGGCGGGAATGCTCTACCAGAAGCTTTTGGAGGAGAGAGCCTTCAGAGCGGCAGGCGGGAAGATACCTGTCTCTACTCTGAACGCCTTTCTGAGAAACGGAGAAAACACCCCGGCAGACCTTGACGCGGCGGTAAAAGGCGCCCGGGAATTTTGCGATATGAAGGGGATACTCCCGGCAGAGCTTGAGGAAGCCTTTGCCTACGGAATGGAGCGCTTTGAAAAAAGAATAAGAGGTTTTTCCACCGAAGGCTTTATGGCCGGAGTGGAAAGCCGGACCTCGTCTCCCGTGCGCATAACGCGTGATGAGGACGGGGTGTCGAATATACAGGGAGTCTACCCCTGCGGCGAGGGCGCCGGTTACGCCGGCGGCATAGTCAGCGCAGCGGTGGACGGAATAAAAACTGCGGAGAAGATTTTGTCATGACAAAGAGAGAAGAACTGAAGAACAAAAAGAGAGTGGTCGTAAAGATCGGCTCATCCTCCATAACCCATCCCGAGACCGGAGCACAGGACCTTATAAAGCTGGAAAAGCTTGTGAGGCAGCTCACGGATCTCAAGAACCGTGGAGTCGATGTGACCCTGGTGACCTCCGGAGCCATCTCCGTGGGCAAAAAAGCCCTTCACATGAAGCACAGCACCAGGGGCCACGACGAACTTTCCGTGGCGAGGAAACAGGCCTGCGCCGCCGTTGGACAGGCAAGGCTCATGACCACCTACCAGAAGCTTTTTTCAGAGTACAACCAGGTTTCCGCACAGGTCCTCATAACCCTTAAGACCATTGCGGATCCCATCAGCAGAAGGAACGCCCACAACACCTTTATGGAGCTTTTCGAGCTTGGGGTCATCCCCGTCGTAAACGAGAACGACACCGTGGCCACCTACGAGATCGAAAGCCTGGGTACCTTCGGGGATAACGACACCCTTTCCGCCATCGTTGCGTCCATAGTGGAGGCTGATCTTCTGATACTCCTTTCGGATGTGGACGGCCTTTACACGGATGATCCCCGGGTCAATCCCGAGGCCCGCTTCATAGGCGAGGTTGAGAACCTTTCCGAAAAGATCTACGAGATGGGAAAGAGTACCACCGGTTCTTCCGTGGGCACGGGAGGCATGAACACAAAGCTCAAGGCCGCCCAGATCGCCACCGCTTCCGGGGCCGATATGGTCATCGCCAGCGGAGAGGACGTTTCCGTTGTGGGAAGGATCATTGACGGAGAAGAGATAGGCACCCTTTTCCATGCGGACTCCATGGGAGAGTTCGATGTGAACGAATATGTAAACATGCCCTGATGGTTTGAGAGGAATAATGGGAGAGAGAGAAAACCAGCTTAAATACATAGAAAAATGCCGTGAGATCATCGCCGGAAAAAGCAGGGAGCATGGCAGGGCCCTGACCTACTGCGTCACCACCTTCGGCTGTCAGATGAACGCCAGGGATTCGGAAAAGCTCCGGGGCATCCTTGAGGAGATCGGCTTTGAAAAGGGCGGGGAGGAAGATTCCGACCTTGTACTTTTCAATACCTGCACCGTCAGGGACAATGCCGACAGAAAGGTCTACGGCAGACTTGGCAGGTTAAAAGAGATAAAGAGAAACCACCCCGGAATGATCATCGGGGTCTGCGGCTGCATGACACAGGAAAAGACTGCGGCCGCCAAGGTGAAGGACAGCTATCCCTTCGTGGATATCATATTCGGCACCCACAATGTCTACGCCCTGGCCCAGCTTTTGTATGAGCACCTTTCAAAGGGGGAGAGGGTCATAAGCCTTCTGGATGAGGCGAAAGAGATAGTGGAGTCCCTTCCCACGGACAGGAAATACGGCTTTAAATCAGGAGTGAACATCAGCTACGGCTGCAACAACTTCTGTACCTACTGCATAGTCCCCTATGTTAGGGGGCGTGAGAGGAGCCGCAGGGCCTCCGACATCCTGAATGAGGTAAAGGCCCTTGCCGCCGACGGAGTCATGGAGATCATGCTCCTGGGACAGAATGTAAACTCCTACGGACAGGATTTTATCAAGGCCGGGGATTCCGGAGTCATGAGCTTCCCCGAGCTGTTAAAGAGGGTTTCGCAGGTTGAGGGTATCGAGAGGGTCAGGTTCATGACCTCCCATCCCAAGGACCTCTCCGACGAGCTCATAGATGTGATCGCCGAAAACGAAAAGATCTGCTCCCACGTGCATCTGCCCCTGCAGTCCGGCAGCAGCAGAGTTCTGGCGGACATGAACCGCCACTACGACAAGGAGAGCTATCTTGCCCTGGTGAAAAAACTCAGGGACAGGATCGAGGACGTGGCCATAACCACGGATATAATAGTGGGCTATCCCGGCGAGACCGAGGAGGACTTGGAGGACACCCTGGATGTTATCAGACAGGCGGGATTCGAAAACGCTTTCACCTTCCAGTATTCAAAGCGCACCGGAACTCCCGCCGCCGCAAGGCAGGACCAGATCCCTCAGGATGTGGTGACCCGGCGCTTTGACAAAGTGCTTAAGCTGGTGCAGGACACTGCGGCCGATAGGGCCAAAAGGCTCACCGGCAGGGTGCTTAAGGTGCTGGCAGATGAAAAGAACGAAAAACAGGAGGGCTATATTTCCGGCAAGCTGGACAACGGTTTCACCGTCCACTTTAAGGGGGATGAAAACCTCATAGGGAAAATTGTAAACGTAAGGCTGGATGAATGCCACGGATTTTATTACATGGGCAGTATAGCCGTGAATTAAATGATATGAACGAGGAAAAGATAAAAAGGATAAACGAGCTCTACCACAAGTCGAAGGCCGAGGGCCTGACCGACGAGGAGCTTAAGGAACAGAAGGAGCTTCGCAGCGAGTACATAGCGGCCATCAGAGGCAATATACGTGCCCAGCTTAACAATATAGACATTCAGGAGGCTGACGGCACCATCGTGAATCTGGGCGAGAAATATGGACACAGGGGAACTCATTAGAAAAAAGATAAGGCAGGTCAGAAGGCAGCTGCCCGAAAAAGTGAGAGCAGCCGCCGATGAGGCCATATTTGAGAAGGCTTCCGGCCTTAAGGAATTCAAAGAGGCCAGGCTCGTTTTCATGTATGCATCCACCCCGGAAGAGGTTGATACCAAGAATCTTATAAAGGCGGCTATGGGTGCCGGGAAAAGAGTTGCACTTCCCAGAGTAAGGGGAAGGGGTGAGATGGATTTTCACCTTATCACTTCGGAAAATGACCTGATATCCGGGGCCATGGGGATTTTTGAACCGGACCCGGAGAAATGTCCCGTCATAAGTGAGGTGCCCGAGCTGGTGATAGTGCCGGGGGTGGCTTTTGACACCTCCCTTAACCGGATAGGATACGGCGGGGGATACTATGACAGAGCCCTGGCAAGGCTGAACGCAGCCTGCTTTGCGGCCCTTGCCTATGAGTGCCAGATCACGGAGGGGATAGTTCCCGGGAAATATGATGTGCCCATGGATCTGATAGTTACTGAGAAAAGGATCATCGGTAGATAAGATGGATAAGAGATATTTGAAAATCATATGCCTGATGGCACTGCTGACAGCTGCGGTGCTGCTTCTTTCCTCCTGCAGGAAAGAGGAGGAGGGCAAGGAGAGCGGCGAAGAGATCGAGGACGGTCTTAATCCTCTGGCGCTGGGGGATACCCGGGAGGTGGAGGATCTGCCTGCCATCGTAGATGAGGATGTTGAGGAAGAGCCCGAGGAAGAGGAGCAGCTCCCACTGTCCGACGCCGAGTTTCTTGCCCGTGCCTGGGATGAGAATGATATAGAGAATAACGGTGGGACCTTTGTGAGGGTCGGAAGCCGTGTGTACTTTATCCGCTATGAAAGAGAGGCTTATCCGGAGGCGAACGAGGATGGGATCTTTACGGATGAGAGGGCCGAGGATGCGGAGGGCTATATCTCTTACTACGACATAAATAGCGGGGAACATTTTGAGAGCTCCGTGCCCGTCTTTGCATCCGGTGGGCTGTATGCCTGCAGGGAGGGTTTCTACATCATCGATCCAGTGGACAATGAAGGCAGGTACAGTCTCTTTTCTCCCGATGGTGCAAATGAAAAGTTGCTTACTGCCGATAATCAGCCGGAGCTTTCTGAGCCTGAGAAGTCCGAGGGAAGTGTCAAGCTTTCGGAGGGCGAGTATGGAAACCTCATGTATGTTTATCCCGATGGGACTGAGAGGAAGCTGGTTACGGAGTTTCGCGGGGCTCCGGGGAGTGATGCTTCCAAGGAGGGGTTCGGGCAGAGTGTGATACAGGAGAGTTGTGTCATGGACTGCGGGCTGTTCCTTGTTGTTGCGGATTGCGAGGAACCTGCCGGTGGATATGAACTCCTAAATCTTAAGTATGAGTATTTTCCCTTCGATACCGGGGATTCTGCGGAGATGGGAGAAGCGCAGTCGATATTGCTGGCGGATACATACTGATTGGACATAACCAGTCCGCCCGCCTTGGAACAGCAGCTCTTCCCTCGGGGCACGCTAGACACATGGGATGGTATCACCGCGTAGCGGTGATGGGCCCCGTGTGTCACGAAGAAAATGCTTGCATTTTCTGAGCTGGACGCGAAGCGTACAGCCTGTAGATTCGAAAACAACTTATATTACGAATCTGTCTGGCCGACCGCGTGGGCCAGCGACTCTTCACTCGGGGCTCGCTCGCGCTCTGAAAATTCCGCTGATCACCCACTGCGTGGGCTCATCGGACCGGCAGCGGAACTAAACTCATTCATCGCCTTTGGCTCGAATTCGTTAAGTACCGGCCTATTTTCGGGCCCCTTCGCTGAAGAGCACGCTGTCCCCGGCGGGATGATATGTGATGATATCGCCCGAGCAGCTTATACCTCGGACAAGACACAATAAGCCAGCCGCACTTATCGAAAACGAGCCGTATGGCTGCGACCGCGTGCAAATCGCTCACAGCCTAGGCTTATGATAACCCCGGCGCGATTTGTGGTAGCCCTGGGAGCAGCCGCTTATAGGCGACGTTTGAGATTAGTAAGGTCTGAGCCGTGTCGGTCCGAGGTTGTAAGTGCGAGGTGGCTAGCAACGATTACCGCTCGGCGAAGAGCTGCTGTTCCAAGGCGGGCGTATGGGTCCAGTACATAGTTGTTCTCCGAATCTACATGATTGAAAACTCCCCCATTTTGTGATACAATTCAATGGTTACAGCGTTTCACACACAGGAGGCAGAAATATGACGGCTGGAGTGATAATTGCGATAATAGTTACAGCTATAGTGGCACTGGTCATCGGTTTTTTCATCGGTTCATCCAGAAGGGAGTACGGTGACATCGCCGAGATCGTAAAAATGAGTGCCGACTTCGACTTTACAGCCGACGCCGACCTGGAGTATCTTGCCGGAAAGAGCGGCAACATAGGTTATCTTGCGGGCAATGTACTCAGGCTCAACAAAAACCTTAAAGCCTTCGCCGCCGATGTTGATACGGCCTGCGAGGGCATAGCCTCAAATGTCACCAGGCTTTCCGATACCACCGGCAGGCTGAGCCAGGGCTCCGATGACAATTCATCCACGGCGCAGCAGCTTGCAGCCGCCATGCAGGAGACCGCAGCCAGCACCCAGACAATGTCCGAGGCAATGCAGAATGTCAAGAATGACGCCGAAGATATCGAAAAGGTTACGGCGGACGGCCTGATAGTCACCAAGGAGATCCAGAACAAGGCCCAGAACCTTGAGCTCCAGGTGGCAAAGATGAGGAGCGACAGCGATGAGCTTTACGCCGATGTTAAGAAGCGCTCCGAGGAAGCACTTGCCCAGTCAAAGGCAGTGGAAAAGATCAACGACATGGCAAACGCTATCATGGATATCGCATCACAGACATCCCTCCTTGCCCTGAACGCCTCCATAGAGGCGGCCAGAGCCGGAGAGGGCGGCAGAGGCTTCGCGGTCGTAGCCGAAGAGATCGGCAAGCTTGCGGGCCAGTCTTCCGAAACGGTCAGCGGTATCAGCGGCATCGTAAAGGATGTCCACAATGCGGTAGACAATATGTCCGAGTGCCTTGAGACCCTGAATGAATTCCTCGACAAAAAGGTTGCAAAGGACTACGACCAGTTCATAGACGTATCGCAGCAGTACAATAACGACGCCCACGTATTCCAGGTAAGCCTTCAGGATATCCACTACCTTGTGGAGAACCTTACGGGCACCGTTGACGACGTGGCCAACAATCTGGAGGGCATCAACGCCACAGTTGGTGAGAGTGCTGAGGGCATCACCGATATCGCTCACAAGACCACCGACATGGTTGAGTATTCCTCCCAGAGCAATAAGCTTGTCGGCGAGAGCGCGGCAGCCTGCGACAGGCTCAGCTCACTGACGGGCAGGTTCAGGGTTAAGTAAATGAAGACCGGTGAAATAGATCGCAGCGTGCTGTCACCCATGATGCAGCACTATCTCAAGACCCGGGACGAAAATCCCGGATGTATCCTTTTTTACAGACTCGGTGATTTCTACGAGATGTTCTTTGAAGACGCCGAGCTGGTTTCAAAAGAACTGGAGCTCACCCTCACCGGGAAGAGCTGTGGATTAGAGGAAAGGGCGCCCATGTGCGGCGTTCCTTTTCATGCTGCGGACACATATATCACCAGGCTTGTGGGCAAGGGCTACAGAGTGGCGGTCTGCGAGCAGGTCGAGGATCCCAAAGAGGCAAAGGGCATGGTGCGCCGCGAGGTCATCCGCATAGTTACCCCCGGCACCAACTGTGACACCGCCACCCTGGACGATGAAAAAAACAATTTCATCATGTGCATCGCATTTTACGAGAGCTACTTCGGTTTGGCTACCTGCGATGTTTCCACAGGCGAATTTTACATGACCCAGGTCAGCGAAAAGAACCGGGTCTACGACGAGATAATCAAGCTTTCCCCCACGGAGATAATATGCAACGAACTCTTTTTCATGAGCGGTATTTCCGTGCAGGATCTGAGGGAGAGGCTGGGGATCTGCGTTTCCTCCGTCTCCGAGGACTACTTCAGAAAAGAAAAGGGTGAGCCCCTTCTTTTGGGCCACTTCAGGGCCGCCAGTCTCCAAGCACTGGGGCTGGACAATTTCGAGTGCGGCACCATAGCCGCCGGGGCTCTCATGGGGTACCTTTGCGATACCCAGAAGATCGCCCTTTCACATATCACCCATATCAACACCTATCTTGCATCTTCATACATGCTCCTGGACGCCTCCACAAGGCGCAATCTGGAGCTCACACAGACCCTCCGTGAAAAGCGTAAGGCAGGGTCACTTTTTGGCGTGCTCGACCGCACAAGGACCGCCATGGGAGGCAGACTCCTTCGGTCCTTCATCGAACAGCCGCTCACCGACGGGGAAGAGATAGAAAAGAGGCTGGACTGCGTGTCCGAGCTTTTCGACCGCTCCGTGGACAGGGAAGAGATCAGAGAGTATCTGGCCGGGATCTATGACCTTGAGCGTCTGCTCTCCAGGATCAGCTACAGGAGCGCCAACCCCAGGGACCTGATCTCCTTCAAAAATTCCTTAAGGGATCTTCCCGCCATCAAGGAGCTTTTGAAGCGTGAGTTTTCAAGTCCTCTTATCGCAAAGATAAACGAGAGCATGGACTCTCTTTCGGATCTCTATCACCTGATCGACGCCGCCATTTCCGACGACGCTCCCATAGCTTCAAAGGAGGGGGGCATAATAAAGGAGGGGTATTCCTCCACCGTGGACCAGCTGAAAAAGGCCGGCACCGAAGGGAAGACCTGGCTGGCAAAGCTTGAGGAGGAGGACAGGGAGCGCACCGGCATCAAGAACCTGCGCATAAAGTACAACAGGGTCTTCGGCTATTATTTCGAGGTCACCAACTCATACAAGGACATGGTCCCCGAGGACTACATCCGCAAGCAGACCCTCACGGGCTCCGAGCGCTACACCAATGAAAAACTGAAGGAGCTGGAGGACACCATACTCAACGCCCAGGACAGGCTCCTGTCTCTTGAGTACGATCTTTTCACCGACGTGAGGGACAGGATATTTGACCAGGTGGAGCGTATCCAGCGCACCGCCAAGGCCATTGCCGAACTTGACAC
>JAFYEL010000050.1 GCA_017544285.1 Lachnospiraceae bacterium
CATTGTAGAGCATGTCGTCTTTTTTGATGACGCCGGATGCCACCTTGATGATGGAGTATTTGCCGAGGAAGGGATCGGAGATCGTCTTCCAGATGAAGGCTGACTTAGGCTTGGTGAAGTCGTAGGTGGCCTCAAATACTTCGTTTGTCTTGGTGTTGATGCCCGCGCAGGATCTGCCCTCGGGTGAAGGCAGGTACTTAACGATGTCATCAAGCAGTGTGTATATACCCTGCTCAAGGGTGTTGGAACCGCAGGTGATGGGCACTATGGTGCCGTCGCATACGGAAACCCTGAGAGCGGAGCGGATCTCTGCCTCGGAGAAGGACTCTCCGGCAAAGTATCTGTCCATAAAATCCTCGCTGGTCTCAGCAACCGCTTCCATGAGGGACTCCCTGTAGACCTCAAGGTTTTCTTTTGAGTAATCGGGAATGTCGCACTCCTGGGTCTTGCCGCCTTCAACCCAGCGCTGGGCAGACTCGGAAACCACGTTTACATATCCGACGAACTTCTCATTCTCACGGATGGGGAAATGGAAAGGAGCTATCTTTTTGCCGTAGCGCTCGGTGAGCTTCTCGAGTACGCTCTTGAAGGATGCGTTGTCAGCGTCCATGTTTGAAACGTAGATCATGCGGGGAAGCTTATACTTTTCGCAGAGCTCCCAGGCTCTGATGGCACCGGACTCTATGCCGGCCTTGCCGTTTACGACAATTATTGCGGAAGCCGCTGCACTGATGGCCTCCTCTACCTCGCCGATGAAGTCAAAGTAACCGGGGGTGTCAAAGATGTTGATCTTTGTGTTTTCCCACTCAATGGGAACCACCGAGGTGTGGATGGAGAACTTTCTCTTGATCTCCTCTTTGTCGAAATCACTGATGGTGTTTCCGTCATCGACCTTGCCCAGCCTTGTGGTGACCTTTGCCATGTGGGCCATAGCCTCCACCAGACTTGTTTTTCCGCAGCCGCCGTGCCCCATGACAACCACGTTGCGGATCTTTTCTGTTGTGTAAACCTGCATGTGTACCCTCCTGTGTCCGGCGCCTTCCGGGCGCCTAGATTCTATTTTGACGGTGCAGTGGTTAAACCTTCCCCACAGGCACCACCAACAACAATTTTACCAAAATATCGGCCCGAGTTCAACAATTTTGCACATCAGTTCTCGTCCAGCTTCAGCACCGACATAAAGGCTTTCTGAGGTATCTCCACGTTACCGATCTGCCGCATCCTCTTCTTTCCTTCCTTCTGCTTTTCCAGAAGCTTCTTTTTACGGGTGATATCACCGCCGTAGCACTTGGCCAGCACGTCCTTCCGCATGGCCTTAACGGTCTCACGGGCGATGATCTTTGAACCGATGGCCGCCTGTATGGGTATCTCGAAAAGATGCCTGGGTATCTCTTCCTTCAGACGCTCGCACATCCTGCGCCCCCTCTCATAGGCGCTGTCGGAGTGAACTATGAAGGAAAGGGCATCCACCTCTTCCCTGTTGATGAGGATATCCAGCTTCACGAGGGTCGCCCTCTCGTAGCCCTTGAGCTCGTATTCAAAGGAAGCATAGCCCCTGGAACGGCTCTTTAAGGCGTCAAAGAAATCGTAGATTATCTCGTTTAAGGGAAGCTGGTACGAGAGCATGACCCTGGTCTGCTCGATATACTCCATGCCCTTCGAGATGCCGCGCCTCTCCTGGCACAGCTGCATTATGGGTCCGACAAACTCCGTGGTCACCATGATCTGGGCGTCCACCACGGGCTCCTCCATGTAGTCGATCTCGGAAGGGTCCGGAAGGTTTGAAGGGTTGGTGAGTTCGATGACCTCGCCGTCGGTCTTGTGTATCCTGTATACAACGCCGGGAGCGGTGGTCACCAGATCAAGGTTGTACTCCCTCTCCAGCCTCTCCTGGATGATCTCCAGATGAAGGAGTCCCAAAAATCCGCATCTGAAACCGAAGCCCAGAGCGATGGAGGTCTCGGGCTCATAAAAGAGAGCCGCGTCGTTGAGCTGGAGCTTTTCCAGCGCGTCCCGAAGGTCCGGATACTTTGCCCCGTCGGCGGGATACATTCCGCAGTAGACCATGGGCTGAACCTTTTTGTAACCGGGAAGTGCCTCGCTGCAGGGCCTGTCGGCCTCGGTGATGGTATCACCCACCCGGGTGTCCTTTACGTTTTTGATGCTGGCGGTGAGATAACCCACCATGCCGGCGGAGAGCTCGTCGCAGGGGATGAACTGGCCGGCTCCGAAATAGCCTGCCTCCACCACCTCAAACTCTGCTCCCGTGGCCATCATCTTTACCTTTGTTCCCTTTTTCACCCGGCCGTCCATGACCCTGAAAAAGACTATGACGCCCTTGTAGGAATCATAGAGGGAATCAAAGATAAGGGCCTTTAAGGGAGCATCCTCATCCCCCTTGGGGGCGGGGATCTTTTCCACTATGGCCTCCAGCACGTCATCTATTCCTATTCCGTTCTTTGCGGAGATAAGGGGAGCATCCTGGGCCTCTATCCCGATAACGTCCTCGATCTCGTCCTTGACCCTCTGGGGCTCTGCGGAAGCCAGGTCTATCTTGTTGATGACCGGAAATACATCCAGATCGTGGTCCAGAGCCAGATACACGTTGGCAAGGGTCTGGGCCTCTATTCCCTGGGCCGCATCCACCACCAGTATGGCTCCGTCGCAGGCTGCCAGAGAGCGGCTCACCTCGTAGTTAAAGTCCACGTGGCCGGGAGTGTCTATGAGATTAAAGATGTATTCTTCTCCGTTCTTTGCCTTGTATACAGTGCGGACGGCCTGGGATTTGATGGTAATTCCCCTCTCGCGCTCCAAATCCATGTTGTCCAGTACCTGGGCCTGCATCTCACGGTCTGTAAGCAGTCCCGTTGATTCGATGATCCTGTCCGCCAGTGTTGATTTGCCGTGGTCGATATGGGCCACAATGCAAAAGTTTCTTATATGATCCCTGTTCATTTAAATTTACTCCTTGACATAGCAGGTAAAATTATGTAAAATGCCTCATGTATGTCCGTGGGCTTTCTAACCGTGTCTCAAAAGGCCGCACATACACAGTAAACATTAAACCACATTTGAGAGGTCAATCATGGCAAATATTAAATCTGCAAAAAAGCGTATTCTCGTGACCAGAACGCGTTATGAGAGAAACAAAGCGATCAGATCCGGTGTAAAGACTTCCGTTAAGAAGGTATATGCCGCAATCGAAACCGGAGACAAGGCTGCTGCCACCGAGGCACTGCAGAATGCGATCTCCACTATTTCAAAGGCTGCATCAAAAGGAATTCTTCATAAGTCAACGGCTTCCAGAAAGGTCTCACGTCTTTCCATCGCCGTTAACAAAATGGACTGAGTTTATTCCGGAGGGCTGTCACTTAAGTGACAGCCCTTTTTTTATCTCTTTCGCCCTTACTGGATCTCCTTCTTTTCATCGGGGATGTACCTGACCATGATCTTTGAGAGCTCATGCACATCTATGGGCTTTGTCAAAAAGCCGTCCATTCCCGCTCCGATAAAGGTCTCTTCCACTCCCTTCACCGCATTTGCCGTAAGCGCGACTATGGGCACCTTTTCCAGTATGGGATTTCCCATGCTCCTTATGGCCTGGGTGGTTTCCACGCCGTCCATCTCCGGCATCAGGTGATCCATGAATATCAGATCGAAATCCGTATCCGACTCCAGTATGGACAGCGCCTCTCTGCCGCCCACAGCGGATACCATCTGAACCTTGTATTTTGAGAGAAGGCCCTTGGCCACCTCTATGTTGACCTTGTTGTCGTCTATCAGCATCACCCTTGCCCATGGAGCAACGAAGGGAACCTCCAGCGCCTTGGTATGGGTGGTCTTCTCCGAAGAGTAATCGTGAGGAGCAGGGTCGAAAACGGTCTGGGGTATGGAGAACTTCATGCTGGTGCCCTTGCCGTACTCGCTCTCGCAGATGATGGAACCGTTCATGAGCTCCACCAGCTCCTTGGTTATGGCAAGTCCCAGGCCTGTGCCCTTCTTGCGGTTCTTCCTTGCCTCTGCCTGCTCGTAGGGAGAGAATATCCTGTCTACCTCGTCCTCGGGAATGCCGCTGCCGGTATCCCAAACCACGCCCTCGAGTACTCCGGCATCCGGTGCGGTGAACTTCCACTTGAGCTCCAGTCCCACCTGACCGCTGTCGGTGAACTTCACCGCGTTGCTAAGCAGGTTGATGAGGATCTGCCTGATGCGCAGTCCGTCTCCGATAAGTCCGTCGCATATGCCCTCGTCATAGGTGAATATAAATTCCACAGGGGCCTTGCCGATCTGGATGCGTATTATGTTCCTTACCTCGGTGACTATCTCGTGAAGGTAGTACCTGTCGGGTATGATCTCGAATTTTCCGGACTCTATCTTTGACAGATCCAGGATGTCGTTAATAATGGAAAGCAGGTTGCCGGAGGACGTCTTAATATTATCGGCGTAGCCCGCAACCACCTCCGAGGGAGATTCCTGAAGTATGAGCTCGGCAAAGCCTGCGATGGCGTTCATGGGAGTCCTGATCTCGTGGGACATGGATGAAAGGAAGTCGGACTTGGCCCGGTTGGCGCTGTCCGCATACTTCTTTCCGATGAAGGTTGACATTATCCTTGCCAGCTCGGAGAGCTTGGAAACCATGATGTCCTTTATGCCTCCGGTGATGGGGTCGCCCTGGAATACAAAGTATCCGCCCTCGTCACCCAGATCGGTGCACTCGTACATAAAGATATCGGAGCGCTGCCTCATGCCTCCTATATCCACATCCGTATCCAGGATGCTGGTTATACCCTCTTCGTCGGCCTCTGCCATCCTCCACTCGTAGACACACCTGTATATGCCCCTCATTGAGGTGCCTCTCATGACCCGGACGGAATCCAGCCTGTACATGCTTCCCATCCTGTCGAGAAGCAGGTTTACTGCGTTGTCGAGATCGTCGGTCCTCTCCAGCAGGTTGAAGGCGAAGCTCACCATATCGTTGCGGTAGCTGTCGTTCTCGGTCTCGTAGAAGCCGGGATCGGAATCCGCGGTCCCAACCTCCTGCTCCAGTGCGGAAAGAGTGGGAAAGGTGAGGATCTTAAGCTTCATGCCGCCGGAGATCATATTGCCCACATATACATGGGAAGTCTCCTGCTCTATCCTGCGCTGCATCTGCTCAAGCATGGAGGGAGACCTGTTCACCAGGTAGATGACAAATTCGGTCTTTGAAAAACGGACGGGAAGGTCCATGTCGGAGACCTCGTCCTTGAGTATATCCGCAAGTCTCAGGAGCAGGGCGTCCAAAAATACGGAGCCGCTGGCATTTCCGATCTCTTCAGCGTTTTCAAGGGATACATACATGAACTGCTGGGAATCCGTCCTGCCCACCTGGGTCATGTGACGGCGTATGATCCTTATACCTACGATCTTGTCGTAGAAGCCCGTGAGGGAGTCCTTTCTGGAAACATTGAGGAACTCCTGCTCCTCCTCTTTGGCCTCGGTGATATTGCGGGCCTTACCCACAATTTTAACCGCGGAATTATTGTTGAAGATGGCGTTGCTCTCGATCTCGAACCAGTCGTAATCGTCACCGATCATCATGCGGACCTGGATCATGTCATCGTCCGCACCGGAGACTATGCCCTCGATAAGGCTGATGTCATCGGGGTGCAGCACATGGCCCCTCTGCATCCTTGACATGAAATGCTCCACAACTATGGGCTCTCTTGATATGGCACGGCCCTTTGCACGGCCGCCCTTGATAGTGCCGTAGTAGGTGAGCCGGTCCATGGCTATCTCGTACTCGTAGAGGATGTCCCTGGAGGAATCAAGAGCCAGCTCGTAGCGCTCTCCCGCGTCCTCAAGCCTGCGGGAAAGCTCCTGCTCGGCCTCCATCCTGCTGCGGGTGATCCGGGCTATGACATACGCTATGGGACAGATGAAAAAGAATTCAACGGAATTGGTAAGGATGACGGACAGCATGCTGCCGGTGCTCATCCTTGATATGAAAAGAGCCTTCAGCACTACCCCGGCCACCATGATGGCATAGTCGAGGATACAGGCGTAGGCCGTAAGCCTGGGATCGTGGTACAGAAAGCTGATGATGATGCCAAGCACCAGCATGATATAGACGGTGACGCCGGGAGACATGCTCACAAAGGCTATCACCACGGAGATATCCGTAATGATAAAGTATTTCAGCAGCTCGGACCTGACACACATCCTGTCCATTATGAAGGGCACGATAAGCCCCACCAGCACCGCAACCACCAGCACCGGTATCTCGAATCTGCTGAACCTCACCATGCCAAGCTGGATGGTGATTATGAGCACGGGGAGAACGGGCACAAAGAACAGCAGGGCCTTTGCGATATATCCGTTAACCCTTATGTCGTTTTTTCTGAAAAACAGGTCATTCATACAGTAATAACTACTTCTTTTCCTTCCCAGGTGCGCAGCACGACTCTCTCGGGTGTATTCTCGATTATGTACTCGGGCAGAAGGGGTATCTTACCCAGTCCGCCGGGTGCGTTGAGAATGTAAGTGGGTATTGCCAGTCCCGAGGTATGTCCCCTCAGATACTTCATTATCTCGATGCCGTCACTTACGCTGATGGAAAAATGATGGGTCCCCACCACCTGCTTCGGATGGAAGATGTAATAGGGCCTTACCCTGCACTCCAGCAGCTTTTCATTCAGCATCTGAACTACGTATTTATTGTTGTTTATCCCCTTGAGGAAGACCATCTGGTTTCCGAGAGGGATACCGGCATCCGCCAGAAGGCCGCAGGCCTTCTTTGCCTCAGGCGTGATCTCCGCGGGATGATTGAACTGGAGGTTCACATAGAGGGGATGGTATTTTTTAAGCATGGAAGCCAGCTCGGGAGTGATCCTCTGAGACATGGTGACAGGCACCCTGGTGCCTATGCGGAGGATCTCCACATGCTCTATGGCCCGGAGGTTCTTTAAGATGAACTCAATGCGCTCATCGGACATCATCATGGGATCTCCGCCGGTTATGAGCACATCCCTGATCTCGGGGTTGCTGCGGATATAGTCAAAGGCCTCCATCAGCTCCTCTTCGCTGCGGGTGTGATCGCACTCGCCGATGAGCCTCCGCCTCTGGCAATGCCTGCAGAACATGGCGCAGGCGCTGGTGACGTTTATTATGAGCCTGTTGGGATAACGCCTGGTGATGCAGGCCGCGGGGGAGGTATGCTCCTCGTCCATGGGGTCGCTCTCACCCTGCATATCCAGCTCTTCCCCTGTGGGGATGGCCATCATGTTTATGGGATAGCTGTGATCCTCATCGTCCATAAGTGACAGGTAATAAGGGGTGCAGGCCCATCTGTAGGTCTTCTGGACCTTCTCGACCTCCGCCTTCTCTTTGTCGGACAGCTTCAGTACCTTTGCCGCCACAGCCGGGTCGCTTATGCGATTTGAGACCTGCCAGTGCCAGTCATTCCAGTC
>JAFYEL010000008.1 GCA_017544285.1 Lachnospiraceae bacterium
CTTTATAAGAGCCTTTACCTTAAGTGCCTTGAGGTAGTATGCATCGTAATATCCTGAGCTCAGGACGAAGGAGCCCAGCATGATACGGCGCTTTACCTCGCTTCCGAAGCCCTCGGAACGGGTCTTTCTGTACATATCATGAAGGCCTGCGTAATCCTTTGCCCTGTAGCCGTACTTAACGCCGTCAAACCTCTCCAGATTTGAGCTGGCCTCTGCAGCGGCAATGGTGTAGTAGGCGGGGATCGCATAATCCACCAGGTCAAGGTCGAACTCCTCAAGGATGGCGCCCTTTTTCTCAAGGCATTTTGCAGCCTCAAGCACCCTGTCCTTAACATCGGCCTCAAGCCCCTCACCGAAATAGGTTCGGGGAATTCCGATCTTCAGTCCGGAAACATCCTCCTTCAGAGCGGAGGTGAAATCCAGGTCATCTCTGTCAAGGGAGGTGGAATCCTTTATATCGTGGCCGGAAATGGCCTCAAGCACGGTAGCGCAGTCCTTTACATTCTTTGTAAGAGGTCCGATCTGATCCAGGGAAGAACCGTAGGCAATGAGACCATACCTGGAAACGGTGCCGTAGGTGGGCTTCATGCCCACAACTCCGCAATAGGATGCGGGCTGTCTGATGGAACCGCCTGTATCGGAGCCCAGTGCGCAGAAGCATTCATCTGCTGCAACCGCAGCGGCACTTCCGCCGGAGGAACCCCCGGGAACACGGTCCGGTGCGGCAGGATTCCTGGTGACACCGTAATATGAAGTCTCGGTGGTGGAACCCATGGCGAACTCGTCCATGTTGGTCTTTCCTATTATAACCGCACCCGCCTCCTGAAGACGCAGCACCGCATCGGAGGAATAGGTGGGGATGAAATTGCTGAGGATCTTTGATGCGCAGGTGGTGAGTACACCCTCGGTGCACATATTGTCCTTGATGGCCACGGGAACACCTGCAAGGGGGCCGGTAAGCTCGCCTGCCTCGATCTTTTTCTGGATCAGGGCTGCTTTCTCACGGGCAGAATCCTCACATACCGTTATATAACAGTTGTATTCTTCATCTTTGGCCTTTATCTGCGCCAAAACTGCCTCTACAGCCTCAGGCACAGAAGTCTCTTTATTTCTGATGGCTTCTGAGAGCTCCGTGGCTCCCAGCTTTAATATATCCATATCGACTCCTTAATCAAAGGTCTTGGGTACCATGTACATATTGTTCTTTTCTTCGGGGGCATTGGCCAGCATCTGATCGTGTATATCGGTGCCGGTGACCACATCCTCCCTGAATACGTTGCTGACATCAAAAACGTGGCTCATGGGCTCAACGTTTTCGGTATCCAGCTCCGAAAGCTTGTCTATATAGTCGAGCATGGCGCCCATATCCTTTTTTGCATTCTCCTTTTCCTCATCATTTAAGGAAAGCTTTGCAAGGATGCCCACATACTCTATGGTTTCGTCGGAAATGATATTTGCCATAATAAACCTCTGTATTAATCCCTGACCTTGATATGAACCTCACGAAGCTGCTGCTCCGTAACGTCTCCGGGGGCCTGACACATAAGATCCTGCCCGGAACCGGCCATGGGGAAGGCGATTATCTCGCGGATGTTTTCTTCATTCTTAAGGAGCATGATCATGCGGTCCACTCCGGGAGCCATTCCCGCATGGGGCGGCGCACCGTACTGGAAGGCCTGATAAAGAGCTCCGAACTTGGTCTCGAGGGTCTGCTTGTCGTAGCCCGCGATCTCAAAGGCTTTTTCCATGATCTCCATGTCGTGATTTCTGACGGCACCGGAGGAAAGCTCCACTCCGTTGCAGACGATATCGTACTGATAAGCCAGGATCTCCAGGGGATCCTTCTCGGTAAGCGCCTGTAAACCACCCTGGGGCATGGAGAAAGGATTGTGGGTAAATCCGATCTGCTTTGACTCCTCGTCCATCTCAAACATGGGGAAATCATTTACATAGCAGAAACGGTAAGCATTTTTCTCAAGCAGGTCGAGCCTAGCGCCAAGCTCGTTGCGGAGAGCTCCGGCACACTCTGCTGCTCTGAGTTCCTTGTCTGCTATGAAGAAAATGGTGTCTCCGACATTGAGTCCTGCAAGTTCCTTCAGCTCTCCCTTGAGTTCATCGGGAATGAACTTGTCGATGGGACCCTTGTATGAACCGTCCTCAAGTACCTCAAGATATCCGAGACCGCCCATACCGAGCTCGCCGGTGGCGAATTTCAGAAGCTTCTCATGGAAGCCCTTGGACATGGGCTTGTCAACCTTGATGGCTCTAACGGTCCTGCCTATGAACATCTTAAATGTACACTTCTGGAAGAAGTCCGTAAGGTCTATGATACGCAGAGGATTGCGGAGATCCGGCTTGTCGGAACCGAACTCAAGCATGGCCTGTTTGTAACTGTATATGGGAAAAGGTGCCTTTGTGACCACACTTCCCTCTGGAGCGAACCTCTCGAAGGTCTCGGTTAACACCTGTTCTCCTACCTTGAATACGTCTTCCTGAGTGGCAAATGCCATCTCAAAATCCAGCTGATAGAACTCTCCGGGAGAGCGGTCGGCTCTCGCATCCTCATCCCTGAAGCAGGGAGCTATCTGGAAGTATTTATCAAAGCCGGATACCATCAGCAGCTGCTTGAACTGCTGGGGTGCCTGGGGCAGAGCGTAAAACTTGCCCTTGAAACGTCTGCTGGGAACGATGTAATCCCTGGCGCCCTCCGGTGAGGATGCCGTAAGTATGGGAGTCTGTATCTCCAAAAATCCCATCTCCGTCATTTTTTCACGCAGGAAAGCAATGACCTGCGAACGGAAGATGATATTGTCCTTTACCTTCTTATTTCTAAGGTCAAGATATCTGTACTTGAGGCGCACCTCCTCGCGGGTATCCTTTGAGGTCATGATCTCAAAGGGAAGCTGCTTGTATACCTTGCCCAGAACATCTATGCTCTTTGCCTCCACCTCTATGGTGCCGGTGGGAATCCTGGGGTTGTAGGTCTCCTCATCTCTTTTTTCGACGGGGCCCTCGATGGAAACGCTCATCTCCTTCTGAATGCCCTCAAGAAGCGAGGTGTCGCGAAGCACTACCTGCAGCTCGCCGTACATATCCCTTAAGTCTATGAAGGAAACGCCGCCGTGGTCGCGTATATTCTCAACCCATCCCGCAACCCTGACAGTGCTGCCGATGAGTTCCTCGGAGATCTCTCCGATATTATGATCTCTGTAAATGTTTTTCATGAACTGACTCCTGTTTCGTTCCTGTTCTGATTTTTGACGCACAGAACATTCTACCATAAAATTTCCCAAAGATAAAGGTTAATCGTTCATAACGGCCCTGACTGCCTCATACTCCTCCCTGGGCAGGAAGGGGAACATGTCATCCTGTGGAGGTGATACTATGCGGCCGTCCTCAAGTACCTTAGAGGAAAGCTTGGGCTCAAAGTTCTGCCTCTCATCCACGATGGCCTCAAGAAGAGCAGGCCCGGGGGTTGCCAGAAATTCCTTCATGGCCTCATCCATATCGCTGATGGAGGTGACTCTGAAGTAGGGAAGTCCGTATGCGGGGGCGAGCTTCGACATATCCGGGAAGGAAACTCCGTTGCCGTCGCAGATGCCCACATAGGGCCGGCCCTTGAAAAGATTGGTCTGAGTCTGCCTTATAGAATGATAACCATTGTTATTAATGATTATTATCTTGAGATCGAACTGATTATATACCAGGGTCTGGAGCTCCTGGATATTCATCTGGAAACTTCCGTCGCCGTCTATGCATATGGTGCGGACCGGCTTTGCATCCTCCTTGAGAATGCACCTGCCCTCTTCGTACCTGAATCCGGTCTGTCTTGCCAGCGCCACTCCTATGGCTGCGGGGAAGCCGTAACCCATGGCGGCACATCCGGAGTTTGTAAATATCCTCTGGTCTTTTTTAACCACACAGGACTGGAAGGTCACCACGCAGGCGCCTCCGTTTCCGCAGATCACCGCGTCTCCGTCCTCGAAATAATCCCTGAAGGCCTTTTCGTTGAATACATACGGGTTGATGGGGCTGTCCGTATCGTAAAACTCACTGCGGCAGGCGGGATACTTCTTATTTATATCGTAGCAGTGTTTTATCCATCCGCTCTTGTCACCTATTATATCCACGATAGTCTTACCCGAAGCCTTTTCGGCCCTTAAGTGATCCCTGAGGGAGACGATCACGTCCTTAACATCGGCGTGAATGGCCAGATCGGGATTTACGGTGGGCTTTTTCAGCTCGTTTTCATCGATATCCACCATGATCCTGTAGGCCTGGGCACCGAAATCCTTGTAATTATAGCTTGCCAGACGGATGTTCAGTCGGGAACCCAGCACCAGCAACAGGTCGCAGGTCATTACCGCGAAGTTACCGCCTCTGTTTCCGACGGTTCCGGGACGGCCCGCGTCATAGGGCGAGCCCTCGGGCAAAAGATCGTGAGCATTCCATGCCGTGACCACGGGGATCCCCAGCTCCTCTATGAGTTCTGTGAGCTCCGGCTTTGCATCGGCAAAGTTGATCGCCGTACCGGCGAAAAGTAACGGCCGTTTTGATTTCCTGATCTTATCTATGATCTCCGGGGTCAGATTTTCATCATATAACGGATGTTCTTTTTCTTCGTATCCCTCAGCTGCGGGATCGAAATGTTTTTCCAGCTTGTCCGGATCGACAATGGCAGCCTGGATATCCAGAGGTATGTCAAGCCAAACGGGACCCTTACGCCCGTTATTTGCCAGATACCATGCCTTTTCCAGGTGATAAAGTATATCCTCGCTCTCCCACACCATGGCTGCGTACTTTGTGGTCATGGAAACGCAGGAGGTGATATCAAATTCCTGATCCCCCAGCTGACGCAGGGGCAGGTCGGTGGAGCGCACGGTGGTCTCCCGCTTTACCTGTCCGGATACCACAAACATTGGTATGGAATCCTGCCAGGCTCCAACAACACCTGTTATTGCATTAGTTCCGCCGGGGCCGGAGGTCACACACACAGCCGCGATCCGGCCGGTGTACCTGGCATAGCCCTCTGCGGCTATGGTGCTGGCCTGTTCGTTGTGGTTATAGACACAATGAAGGCCCTCTTTATGACCGAAGGCATCGTTGAGGTGCATGGCACCGCCTCCGGTGATGGTGAACATATCCTTAACTCCTCTGTCCACCAGAAAATCAGCTATAAGCTGTGCAACTTTCATCTCCATGATATAATCTCCGTATCTCTTATTTCCGGCCAAGAACAATATCCAAAATCTCAGCCGGGGTGGCGGCAACGCCTATGTTTTCGAATTCGTTTACATCGGAGGCCTTCTCAAAGCCAAAGCCGTAGGTGACGCCTATAAACGGACAGCCTATGCCTGCCGCACCTATGGCGTCGTTGTCGGAATCCCCAACCATTACGCACTGAGAGCTCTCAAGCCCCATTTCGCTTATGCAGAGCTTTATGATATCCGACTTTGTCAGCTTGTTGAAATTGTCTGCCCCGTGGATCACCTCGGAGTGCTCGGCCAGGCCGAAGTGGGTGACTATGTCCAGGGCGTAGTCCTCTCTTTTATAGGTGGCAACTGCATTTTTCAGCCCCGCTGCCTTTATATTTTTCATCAGGTCGATTATCCCGTCGTAGACCGAAGCCCTGAAAAGGAACTCGTGACGGGAATACATGGCCCTGAATTCATTGGCAAATTCCTGGGCCTTTTCATCGGAAAGGCCGTATACCTCCTTGAGGGATCTCTGGATGGGCGGACCTATGAAAAACTTTTCCTCCCCCTTTTCCAAGGGCCTCATGCCCAAATCCTCCAAAGTGGCGGAAACCGAAGCAAGAATGCCCTCCCTTGTGTTAAGGAGGGTTCCGTCCACGTCAAATATCACTGCTTTATAATCATTCATAATATATTACCGGTCACTCCTCATACCTGGATGAGGTGACAAAACTGATATCTATGCTCTTTGAGAGCACATTAAGTGCATTTTTTGTATACAGGTTCAACGCCTCCGCCTTGTCCTTTACAAAGGCGTACTCCATGGCGATATTGAAATAATTCTCGCCCTGGGAGGTGGTATAACCGTCAAATCCGGCCAGATATACCCCGCCGACTCCGAGCCTCACCAGAAGCTTAAGCAGCATGATGAGGGAACTGTCGGGTATCTCAAAATCAGGATCCAGGAGGGAGGCGTAATCAACGGTGTAATCAAAACTTCCCCTTGCCCTTGTGACATTGGAGGTGGCTATGACCACCGGAAGCTTTTCATCCCCCGCCGGCTGGTCCGTCAGGCGGCTCTCCAGGGTGATATAGCGCTTGGCGTTGCTGATGAAGATATAGTCGGTATAAAAATCCTCCGGCAGGTAGTTTATGGCCACCGTCACCGGCTTTTCCTTTGCTATAAAGGAACGGATTGCGTCCTTTTCAATCTCCATTGAAGGTCCCGGCCCCATGATCAGAAGAGGGCCTGCCTTAAGGGATGCCGCCAGAGAGGAAAGATCCCCGGCGTCACCGCTCTCCCGCTGCTGGTACGCCTGATAAAGTCCCTCGATGTGATCGGCATTGTATGCCAGCTTTTCCGCCCCGTCGATGCTCTCCAGTATCTCGTTTATGGATTTCACGGAGAGGGAACGCTTCTGCATCAGGTGCTGGACGTAATTGGGGTGGCAGTCGTTGGAAGCTGCCAGGAAATACTTGAGGGAATAACCCCAGGGAGACCTGAGGTAGATCTTCATGATGCTCACGTCAATGGTCTCAAGCATCTGGTTTATGTCATAGGAAGCGCCGCAATGCTTGTTGAGATACATGGCAAGAAGCTCTATGGGAGTGTTCCCCGCACCCTTTCCCATGCCGTAGGATGAGCCGTCCACCACAAGTAAACGCCCGTTCTCTGTATTGGATGCGGAGTTAATCCTTTCGATCAGGGCAATGCAGTTTGAATAACCAAGCTGAAAATTGTTGTGAGCGTGGTAGCCGATGGCGATATTTTTGTCCAGATGCTTATCCATCAGCTCAAAATAATGCAAAAGGCCGCCCTCATGGAGGAGACCATAGGTATCCACCATGGACATGGCGGTCGGTGAAAGCTCGTTTACCCGTTCGATCAGGTCCAGCATTTCCTCGTCGGAATAGCCGGTAATGGACACGGGCTGAACAAAAACCTCGTAACCCTTTTCCTTTAACTGTGCGCAAAAGCTGATGGCATCATAGCGGTTCTTCTTTTTAAAGATGACCCGTATTCCGTCCATGACGCTCTCACAGCAGGGAATGATCCGGTCTATGGAGCAGGTGCCGTAATCTATCATGCCCACTATCATTGAAGAGCCCTTGGGAGGCGCCGAAAACATCCGGTTTACGCTCTCGGCATCGGGCATAATGGTGCGGTTTTTGTCGTAGGGGCGGCGCTCATCCAGAAAGCCGATCTCGATGATATCGACGCCGGCACTGACAGCCCGTTCAAAAATGTTGATAATATCGTCTCTGCCAAACTCCCAGTCGTTGACAAATCCACCGTCTCTGAGAGTGCAGTCCAGAAGTTTAACCATGCTGTTCACCAAGACCTTCGTGAATGACCTTTGCCATGTAATCAAGCTTTTCGCCCGTCATGCCGGGATAGAGGCCAACCCAGAAGGAATCCCTCATGATCCTGTCGGTTACCTCAAGGGATGAAGCTATCCTGTAGCCCTCTTTGGACTTTCTCATCTCGTCAAAGCAGGGATGCTTCACCAGATTTCCCGCAAAGAGCATTCTGGTCTGAACGCCCCGGCCCTCTATGTATCTGACAAGCTGCTCCCTGTCTGTGCCGGGACGGCAGCTCATGATAAATCCAAACCAGCTGGGCTTTGAGCCCTCCAGGGCCTCGGGAAGCACAAAACTGTCCGACGTATCAGCCAGCTTTTCATACAGGTAGTCAAAGTTTTCCCGGCGTCTTTTTACAAAACCGGGGAATCTTTCAAGCTGTGCACAGCCTATGGCCGCCTGCATATCGGTGGCCTTGAGATTGTAACCGAAATGGGAATAAACGTATTTGTGATCGTAGCCCTTGGGAAGCTCTCCGTACTGTCCATCGTAGCGGTGGCCGCACATATTGTCACAGCCCGGAGGGCACACGCAGTCACGGCCCCAGTCCCTCATGGATACGATGCATCTGTGGAGAAGGGGATCGTTGGTGTAAACGGCACCGCCCTCTCCCATGGTCATGTGATGAGGGGGATAAAAGCTGGAGGTTCCGATATCTCCCACGGTGCCGGTGAGGCGCTCCTGCCCCTCATAGGTATAAACGGAGCCCAGGGCATCGCAGTTGTCCTCTATAAGCCAGAGGCCATGCTTATCACAGAAGCTCTTAACAGCGGAGATATCAAAGGGATTGCCCAGGGTGTGGGCTATCATAACAGCCTTCGTGCGGGGCGAAAGAGCCTGCTCGAGGAGGGCTGTGTCTATATTGTACTGGGGAAGGGTGACATCCACGAACACGGGAACCGCGCCGAACTGGACCACGGGAGCCACTGTGGTGGGGAAGCCCGCTGCCACGGTGATCACCTCATCGCCCCTTTTCACGGCCCGCTCCCCCAAAAGCGGGGAGGTAAGCGCCATAAAAGCGCAGAGATTTGCGGATGATCCGGAATTTACCAGGGAACAGAAACGGACTCCCAGATAAGCGGCCATGCCCTCTTCAAACTGCTTTGTGTAGCGCCCGGCGGTGAGCCAGAACTCAAGGGCGCTGTCCACCAGGTTTACCATTTCGGACTCGCCGTAAACCCTGGCTGCGTAAGGGAGACGGTCCCCCTCCCTGTAGGTTTCCTGTTTATTGTGATAGAGCCGGCAGTACTCCGCCACCTGCTCAAGTATGTGATCCCGGGCCTGGCCCTCTGTCATATTTTCAAACATTTTTTTCTCCGAGAGTGTCCACTACCGCACGTCCGATGCTGTCATAGAGAACATTCAATCCGTCAAAATACCCCTTGGGGAAACAGTTGCGGCCGTCGATGATTATGGGTCTCTTCATGAGATCCACAAAGGTCTGTGCCTTTATGGCCTTTACCCCGGGCCACTCGGTAAAGATAAAGCAGATATCCGCATCCTTCAGGGTTTCCTCGGGAGTCTCGCAGTATTCGATACCATCGGGGATCCTGCGCCTGAAGTTTTCCTCGCCGACGGGATCCCAGGCGTATATTCTGGCCCCGTCCTCAAGGATCACGGGTATGGTAACCAGTGAGGGGGCCTCACGAAGGTCGTCGGTGCCGGGCTTAAAGGTAAGGCCGAGTACGGCAACCTTGAGATCCCTGAAATCGGGATAATACTGCTTTGCCTTTCTGATGGGGCGGAGCTTCTGGCTCTCGTTGACCTCGATGGCGGCCTTGATGGTCTTTATCTCGCGGTCGTTAAAGGTGGCAAGCCAGGAGAGGGCCTTTGTGTCCTTAGGGAAGCAGGATCCGCCGTAGCCGATGCCCGCGTTCAAGAACTTTGAACCGATCCTGGTGTCATAGCTCATGCCCTTTGTGACGTCCTCAATGTCGGCGCCGATGATCTCGCAGAGGTTCGCGATCTCATTGATATATGAGATCTTAAGGGCAAGGAAATCGTTTGATGCGTATTTTATCATTTCGGCGGAACGCCTGTTGGTGGCAAGTAAGGGCGCGTCAAAACCTGCGTATACCTCACGGAGCCTGTCCTCGGAAAACTTATCCTCGGTACCTATGACGATCCTGGAAGCGTGCATGGTATCCCTAACCGCAGTACCCTGGGCAAGGAACTCGGGATTTGAAGCCACGTGAATGGGAAGCCTGCCTCCCAGACGCTCCTTTAGGAACGCCTCTATCCTGTCGTTTGTACCGATGGGAACGGTGGATTTGATAACCACCACGCATTCGTTTTTAACACTGTCCGCTATCTGCTCGGCAACGGCGTACACATACTTAAGGTTTGCGCTGCCGTCGCGCTTCTCGGGGGTACCCACACCCACGAAAATGACCGCCGCGTCCTCGTATGCGCTCTTATAGTCGGTGGTAAAGGTGAGCCTTTCCATGTTTTCGGTCATAAGCTCGGAGAGGCCCTCCTCGTATATGGGCGAAACGCCGCTGCGCATGAGCTCGATCTTTGCTTCATCGACATCGACACAGGTGACCTCGTGGCCGTGAGCCGCCAGGCAGACCCCGGTGACAAGTCCAACATATCCGGTACCGGCAACTGCTATCTTCATCTCTTCCTCCTAATCATTATGTCCACAAAATCCATCATTCTATTTTACCAAAAACACTATATGTTGTGCAAGGGTTATCTCTTTATGCGCTTATATACGGATACGCCCATACCCAGGCAGAGGGACGCGGCGATGAAAAAGATGCACCAGCGCCATGCCGCGTTCATGCGGTACAGGCCCTGAGCTGCGATACCCATTACGGTCATAACCCCCACGGTTATGAAAATGAACCTGTTGTCGTACATATCCGTGAGGCCCATTTTTTTGCTCATGAAATAGTGGAGTCCCACCAGGGCAATGAATCCGGCCAGCGTGGTATAAGCCGCCGCTTCAAAGCCGTACCTGGGTATAAAGATCAGGTTCAGCACCACGTTCAGAACCGCCGCCGCTATGGTGCCTATGGAAATGTATTGGGTCTTTTTCTCGAACCTTTCCATGTTCACATAGAAGGTATAGGCGAATTTACAGCCGTACCCCGCCATAACCGGCGGTATCACAAAGGCTGCCCTCATGTAACTCTTGCCTCCCATGAAGAGGATGAGCTCGGGCCCCACCAGGATGCTGCCCAGCACCAGTATGGCAAAAAATACCAGGTAGTATCTGGACACCTTTTTAACCGAGTCGTAATCCATATGATGAACCCTGTCGAAAAGCCAGGGCTCCCAGGCCTGATTCAGGGAGGTGAAAAGCACCGCGATTATCATGCCGCAGGAATAGGCAACGGAGTAGACCGCAACGTCCTCGGAGGAACACATCTGCTTTATCATGATCCTGTCGGAAAATCCCAGGATGGTATTTGAGAGAAGATGGGGTACCAGGGGCAGGGAGATCACCACCGCATACTTCCAGTACTCCCTGTTGAAAACAGTCTTTCCCCTTGCCATCATCATGATGTAGGCGATGAGATATACCACCAGGAGGGGAACGGTCATGCCCGCTATCCTGCCCAGCAGCTTGTCTTCCATTTTGTAAACGCAGTACAAAGAAACCAGGGTGGACACCACGGTTGAGCCCACGGAAACCGCAACAAAGCTCTTGTATTTCTGGAGGATGCGGTGCTTTGCCTGCATTATGGTCAGGGCAGGTGAAATAAGGACGTTCAGGAACATCAGATGTATGTAGATGGGGTCCATGTCAAAGACCCTTGTGAAAAACGGCATAAAAAGAACGACGATGCCGTAGCATACCGCCGTTATGGCCGTGCCGCATGCGATTATGGATGAGAGGAAGCCGTCGAAATCCTCTTCGAAATCGTAGCGCGCCCTGTATACGCAGCCACTCATCTCCAGGGTCACCAGCACGGCTATTATGGACAGCCATGCGGTGTAGTTACTGTACTGTCCGTAATCGGCCTTTGTCAGCAGTCTGGTGAATACAGGGGTGGTAATGAACCCTATGCCCTTGAGAAGAAAATTGCTCACCGTATACCACGTGCCGGCTTTGAGAGCCTTCGTGGATATTGATTCATTTTTGGATACTGATCCCTTTGTGGTCATTGTTACACGATTCCCGGTCCGGTTTCGATTACATCCGTTCATTATAGCATCTTTTTTCCGGATCATGTATACCTTTTCACTATGCCGGCCACCGCCCCCAAATAGCCGCCGCCGAAGATATTCAGGTGGTTAAGCAGGTGATAAAGGTTGTAGATATCCCTGCGGGTCTCATAACCCTCATCGATAAGGCCGCTCTCCCTGTAGGCATGATAGAACCTCGGGGCAAAACCTCCGAAAAGCTCCGTCATTGCGATATCGGCTTCCGGATGGCCCACGTAAGCGGCGGGGTCGATGAGCCATGCACTGCCGTCGTCACCGTCGATAAAATTGCCGCCCCAGAGATCCCCGTGGATAAGGGCGGGAGCCTTGGGCTCCACCAGCAGGTCATCGATCCTTTCAAGGAGCTTTGAGATCCTCTCCTTCATATCCGGGTCAAAATAGCGTTCCGCTGCCTTAAACTGGGGAGAAAGCCTTCGGAACCCCAATGGCTCCCGTTGCCTCAATGGACTTAAGTCCGGTCCTCTCGGCTTCAAACATGGGCAGCAGATCCCTTCGGTTACATTTCAGAAAGAGCCTGTCACCGCCGGAAAGCTCAAGGCAGAAGGCCTCATTGATGTCGCCTCCCGAAACCGGATCAACACGGCTTATGCCCGCATCCTCTCCGAAGAGCTCCCGTATTCTGTTCTCAAGATCGCCCCTCTTTTCCCCGAACATAGTTCACGCCCCGCTTGTCATGAGCAGGAAAGTCACCAATCCTATAAAGCAGCAGAAAGTCAGGATAAACGAAGCCACAATGTAGAATATCCCCGGGGACTTTTTTTCACCGCTCCCGATCCTCTTAATGACACAGACGATCCCTGCGACAAAGTATAGCAGCGGAAAGACAACATGCAGGAAAAGCAGCGGCCCCCAGAGAAATTCCTGCCGATAGGTATACCACCTGCTGCTGTCATAGAAATACCAGATGAGTGTGACCGCAGTGAGTGTC
>JAFYEL010000001.1 GCA_017544285.1 Lachnospiraceae bacterium
AACCACATACGCAAACTTTGTACCCTGCATGGTAAGAACGGTGTTTCCCTCCACTACAAAGTCCTGCGCGGGGGTGTAGTTCCTAAACTGTCCTGCATGGATCTTTATATCGCAGGCAAGGTCTCCCGCGACCGTTCTGTTATTGGCAAATATCTTGTTTTCCAGGTATCCGGAGATCATCTCAAGGGATGATTTATTAACATAGATAGACTCGTTGTGGATGCCATGGTTGGGTGCGGTGCAGTTTTCAATTCTCACGTTCTCAAGGATGGCATTTGCACTCAGTCCCATTTTCTCGGCATCACCGTCATTATAGATGGCACCGCCATATGCTCTTGCAGAACAGCTGTCGACACTGCTGTTCTTCAGGCTGAACTTACCTGCGTTGAAAAATGCTCCGCCTTTGTAGCCGCTGCAATCCCGGATCTGTGAATCCTCTACACTGAGATCTCCGTCATTTGCCACTACTCCGCCGTTTGAATATACTTCGGTGCTTCCGGCATGGCAGGATGAAGCCTTAAGCCCTTTTATACGGGCCGTACCGGAATTATCATTGTAGATCAGGCCTCCGCTCTGTACGCAGTCGCAGCGGTCGGCAGTAAGGCCATCCACTTCAAGGTTTCCGAAATTGTAGACTGCGCCGCCGCTCTCCATGGCCTTGCACCTGTAAAGCTCCGAATCCTTTATTATAAGGTCAGAGCCCTTGTTGTTATAAACCAGGCCACCGTTATTGGCACTGCACCCTAAAGCCAGGACATTATCAAGTACCACAGAGCTGCCTTCGTTTTCTATAACACCGCCTATGGGAGCTATACATCTCACAAAGGCTATATTGTTTACGGAGAGGCTGCCTTTTTTGTCATCCTGGATGCCATTTATGACGGCTCCGCCCATTTTTAAGGGGCTGCCGACACCTCTTCCGTTGTAGATCACACTTCCCTTTACAGCAACGTATTTCTTGTATCCTTCATCCGCAACCCAAGGGTCGATGGCAGAGGCTTTTTCGTCATCGCTGATGGCACTGTTTTCACTGAGGGTAACCGGATCAAAATAGTGAATTCTTTCCTCATCACCTGTGTTTACGATGGCAAGCTTTCCGACATTCCAGATGCTCTTTCCCCCAAGGTCAAGAGAATATCCGTTCATATCCAGGGTCAGATCCTTGGTATTTGCCAGAGTATCATAGATGACCGTGTCCTCAAGAAGCTGAAGAGCGGCTCCGTCTCCGGCCTTTTCAAAGGCCACCCGAAGGGTCGGATATGTGTCACCGGTGTTGAGGTTCTTTACCGTACTGGACTTTACCACTTCCACCACGTCGGGATCTGCAGTATAGCGGACCGCGCTTTCATCCGAAAGATATTCGTCATCCGGTACATAATTTTTAAAGGTACCTGTATGGATCTTTATATTGCTGGCGGGATTCGGATACATATGGTTGACAACAGCAAGGGAGTCTTCCACATACCCTGACTTCATTTCAAAGGTTGAATCCCAGACCATAACACTGTAGCCCTTGAGGTCAATGCTGTTTTTAATGTTAACATCCGCAAGGACGGTCTCAACGCTCAGTCCTTTACCGTTTTCATAACCGGTTTGAAATAATGCGCCGCCGCCGTAGTGATCGGTACCGGCCGCGTCATTACCGGCAGTACAGTCCTCTATGGTGACTTTTTTCGCAGAAAGATACCCACAGTTGTCTATGCCGCCTCCTCCAAAGTAGGAAGTGCAGGCCTTTATGCTGCTGTCTTCGATGTCCATGACCGCATTTGTGGTATTATAAATGCAACCTCCGTTTTGCGTTAATGCCTTACAGCCAAATGCATCAAGTTTTTTAACATCAGCGTTTGCCAAATTGGCAATCGCACCTCCGTTTTCGTTTGCGTTGCAGAACTTGGCTGTCGATTTTTCAACGATAACATTCGAACAGTTAAAAACAAAACCTCCATTTGCCGCATTGCAGCCATAGGCCTTGACATTATTCAACGACGACGTACCGCCCAGGTTTACTATCGCGCCTCCGAATGCGGATGCGGTGCAGAATTTGGCCGTGGAATTTTCCACCGTAGTTTCCGAAGCGTTATCGTTGCAAACAAAACCTCCCTGCTCTGCAAGGCAGCCGTAGGCATTGATATTATTCAGCGACACCGTTCCGTCCATATTATCTATCGCGCCTCCTTTTGAGGCGGAACATGCGATAATACTTATATTATCGATATACAGCTCTCCCGTTTCGTTATTTAAGAAAGCGCCCCCAAGGGTTGTAAAACCTCTACCGTTATATACCACACTGCCACTTACCTTGAAATTCGAATAGCCATCCACATCCTCTATTTCTTCAAGGGCTCCTGCCTTCTCTTTTTCGTCATCCGAAAGCTCATCGGTTATTTGCCATGTGCTCTTTTTGATGTAGTGCACAGCCGTGTCATCACCGGTGTTGATCCAGTTCAGTACCCCGCTATTGTAAATGCTGTATCCGGCGAGATTCAGGGAATAACCGTTCATATCAAAGGTAATTTCCTTTCTGGTTACTAATGCTTCGCTCAGCGCCGCATCCCTGAGGAGCTTGAGACTGTCTCCGTTCCGTGCACCGCCAAAAGCCGTTATCACCGAGTTATAGCTGACTCCCGTGGCCTCGTTTAATACCACATTGTCTTCATCGGCATACACAGGAGTAATGCCTGCAAAGGGCCCAATGAGCATGGCCAGGCTCAATAAAAGGCTTAGGGACAATCGTCCCAGTTTTTGGGTGATGATCTTAACTGTTTTCATTTTGAACTCCTGTAGATAAAAAATATATTGCTACGGCCTCCAAGGCGGAGGCTTTAATGCTCACCTTGTAACTATTACTTCCACCGTGGCCTTAAGCTTCCCGCACTTTGCGGTAAGCTTGGCAGGCTTTAGCTCACCTGTCGCTCTCTTTGCATATATCACTCCGTCCCTGACGGTGATGCCGCCGCTCCCCTTCAGCTTTACCTTCTCCCAGTCCGTGGAGAAACCGGGATCCAGCAGGATCCGAACGCATCCGCTCTCTCCCGCTTTCATGGTCATGGTCTTACCGTCCTGCACCTCCAGGGTGCCGCTGCCTATTGATATGGCTTTTGCAGGGCTGGTAACCTTTATCTTGCAGCGTTTTACATTTACCACGCTGCCGTCCCCGGATGTACTCTTTACCACAACATAAGCTGTCCCGGGCCTCTTTGGCTTAAGGCTTGCCACGGCCCTGCCCTTCTTCCCGTCGGGGGTTATCTCACTTATTTTTTCTATCCCCACCACATTTTCGTTGGTGGATAAGACTTCCTGAATACGCACAGCGGAGATATCCGTCCCCCCCTTTGCCTTAAGGTCGATGGAAAGCTCCGGGCTGCCCTCATCCATTACCAAGTCAAGGGACTTTTTCAGCTTTAGCTGATGGGTCTTATCCCCGTTTAAATTCTTTTCCACAGCCACCGGAGTGACTCTCACCCTGACGTTCTGGGTGACGACTCCGGTCATCCTTCCCGTAGCGGGATCGGTGAGCTTCATAATGGCCGTAAGGTTTGCCTTTACCTCCTCGGCCACATCCTTTGCGGTGACCATCCCGTTTTTCACCCTCACCTTTTTACTGTCGGATTTCCAGGTAACGGTCCTGGGCACGGCTTTTTCATCCCCGGGCAAAAATGCGGTGAGGAATTCCTGCTCTCCGCCCTTAAGCTCCAGCCCCTTTTCGTTCACCACGGTGCCGGTGCTGTCCTTTATCACTATGTCCCCTTTGACCTTGACTTCGTCGCTTTCATTCTCAGTGCCGGAAGGGTCAGTGATCACGGGGAGCTTTGGCTCAAGGACCACAGAATCGGGAACCTTGGGGCTATCACCCCCGGATCCGCCCTCTTCGATACCCGGGATCTCTATCTCTTCACCCTCCTCGGGTACTCTGAGACTGCTCCCCTCTCCCGTATATATAGCCTGGGGACTGCAGCCTTTAAAGTGCGCATCGTCTATGACAAGGGCTGCGCCCTTAATGTCGTCGGTTCCGTTACAGATGGCGCCGCCATACTGAGATGCGGTGCAGTAGTGAGCCTTAAAGCCGGATATGGCCGCATTTCCCAGGTTGAGGACTCCGGCTCCGCAGCCCGAAGCTTCGCAGAGCTTCACTCTGGAATTTTCGATATAGAGCCGGCCTCCACCGCAGTTATATACAAAACCACCGAAGGCCGCCCTGCAGCCGTAGGCCCTGGCTCTTTTCAGGGTTAGGGTGCCGCCTTCGTTCAATATGGTTCCGCCGTTGTAGGCTATGCATTTAACAAATCCAACGTTATCGACCTCAAGGACGCCCTTCTTTCCGTTTGCGCAGCTGTTGACCACGGCTCCGCCCGAGGTCCGGGTTCCTCCGCCGTTATAGATAATGCTGCCCTTGGCCTTCAGATATCTTTCGCTGCCGAGAGCAGTTCCCGCGTCCAGCTCGTATGCTTTTTCCTTTTGTTCGTCGGTAAGGGCAGAGCTGTCAATTGCCTTCCATGAACCCACATTCCTGATGAAATAATGAGCGTGGTTGTTCTCTCCGGTGTTTACCAGAGCCAGTTTTCCGTAGTTAAGGATGTCACGCCCCCTGAAGTCCACGGAGTAACCGTTGAGATCAAGGCTTATATCCTTAAAGTTTGTCACGAACTTATTAAGCTTTGTATCCCCCAGAAGGATGAGCTCGTTCTTCTCATCTTCGTCCGCATCCTTAAAGGCTTCGTCAAGGCTGTAATACTCAGTATCCTTCGTGGTGTTTTTCACCGTTATCACTTTGGCGGGCTCTTCGACACGGGAAAGGATCCTCTCGGCATCCAGCATTTCCCTTGCGTATCTCCTTCCGAATACCCTGTACTCTTCGGATGAGAAATGAACGTCGCCCTTTTTTACATCCGTGTACATAAGCTCCCGGGAGGATACCATGAAAAAGTTGTCCCGCCGCGATGAGAGGATGTTTTCATCCAGGTTTTTATCCGAGACAATGGTGCCATAGCGGACTTCCCCCGCAACAAAAGGGATATCCTCCTCAAGGCCTAAATCCTTCTTCAGATCGTCATAGATCTTTTCCACCTCTTCATGCCAGCCGCCGACCATGAAATCGGACTCTCCCTGGTGCATGATGATACCCTTGATCACCCCGTCCTTTTGGGCCAGCTTTGCGCAGTCCACAAGTCTCTGATAGGGACTGCCTCCGTATTCCTGATAAAAGACGCTAAGGAATCCCCTCTGCTCCTGAGTCAGGCTGTTAAAATAATCAAGATAAGTATACTTGTCGAAGAACTCTATCCCGGAACCGGGGACCGCCACCACGATGATGCCCACTTTGACATCCGGGTTCTCTTTCTTTTTCTTTTCCAGTATTTCGCGTGCAAAGTAATCCGAAACGGAAAGCTGTCCGCCAGCGGAGTCTGCCAGGGGAGGGATCGCCTTGTACCAGTTACCGTAGGTCCTTTGTTCCAGAGTGATGGGGTTTACGTATGAATCGGTGGAACACATGACCAGCAGGTCGTCATCACAGTCCATGTCCTGTTCCTCTATAAAGGACGCGCCTGTCATGTTGCTCTGTCCAAAGGCCAGATAAACGTGAAAGTTGGGATCGGGTCCCTGATCGGGATCGGATTCGGTTTCGTAATCGGGATTGGGATCGGATTCGGTTTCGAGCACCGGCTCTTCTTCGGAAGCTGCATTTACGGTGCAAAGCTCCATGGGTATTGCAATGACCAGCAATACCACGGCCAGTAAAAATGATATGAGAATTCTCAGTTTCCCCAAGCGATACATAAAACTGAATATTGGATCGGCCTGCGGCCGGTCATCGAAAAAAACAAATCAAATTAATTATACGATAAATTTTTAACAAATTCAACAGAAGGATTCCGCAGTACGGATGTCTCAAGCCCCAGGGCCAGGGTCATTCCATCCTCCGCGGTTTTGGGGACTGCAAAGCTGCATGCAGGGGAAAAGCACCTTACCGCTCTTTCGCACACATTGTCCACTCCCGTCACTTTCTTTACAAATCCGGATGAGGAAAAATCACCCTCGGCATTCTCCAGGGTTTTGGCGTCGTAGCTCATGAAAGGAACGCCGTAATGCTCTGCCAGATTTTTTATCGCCGGTTCATCTTTTTTAATGTCGATGGAAACCACCGCCTTAACGGCCTGAGGGAATATACCGTTTTCTTCAAGTATGCGGCCTGCAAAGGCAAGGAGCTTATCACTGTCCGTATCCTTTTTGCAGCCCACTCCCAGGATGATGCACCGGGGCACAAGAAGACATTCATCCTCCGCGATTTCTTCATTCATAAAGGGACTCAGCTTCACAGAAACTTCCCCGCCCTCAAGCCTTAACGCCGTCACACGGGCAGCTTTTTTCATATCGGGGATAAAGTATCCCATCCTCTTTGCAAAGGTGTCCACAGCCTCGATCCCGGCAAGGTCGCTGGCGGTGGTGATGACCGCTTCGGCGTGAATATACGCCGCCACCTTTTGGGCCGTTTCGTTTGCACCTCCCAGATGTCCCGAGAGTATGGGGATCACCCTCCTGCCCTCATCGTCCGCAACAAGTACCGCGGGATCCGTTGTCTTGTCCTTTACGAAGGGAGCGATGTACCTGACGGCTATGCCCGCTGCCCCCACAAAGATAAGGGTCCTGCCCTTAAGGAAGTTGACCTCCCCGGCCACGGTAATATCTTCACAGGATCCGGCCTGCTCTACGGCCGTCCTTTGCCGCATGAGCACTGCGGCATCCCCCTC
>JAFYEL010000051.1 GCA_017544285.1 Lachnospiraceae bacterium
AAAATCGGTTATGACCGGTTTTTCGTATTCGGAGTAAGCGAAGTTAAGGTTGCTGATATCTATCCTGCCGGAAAGCTTCCCGTGGCTTTTACCTTCCGAAAGATCCGTGCTTTCTTTAATATCCTCGGTGTCATGATCAATGACATCGCTGACCCTCTCCACCTGAGTTGTGAGCTCCGTCATGGCATTGGCTGTTTCAATAAGCTGTTTTGCGGGCCGGCTCATCAGATCAAAATAACCTATGCAGGCCACAAGAGTGCCTGTTCCCAGCCTCCCCCTCATAATAAGTATAACGCCGCCGGTTATGACCAGGGCCGCACAGAGGGTGTTCACGAACTCGGGCAGACTGCCCACCAGGATCAGAGTGCTCTCGGCCTTCACACGCCGATTGAACATCGCCGTCAGGCATCCCGACCACCTCCGGAAGAATCCGCTCTCGGCGCCGCAGCTCTTGATGGTGTCCATTATGTCTATACCGTTGGAGGTCATGGATGAAAAAAGCCCTTCCTCCCTCTCTATTACCCTGGTACTGTTCAGTCTGCTTCTAACCAGATACTGGCCAAGGAGTACGTTCAGAAGAATTGCCGCCAAGCCCACCAGGCCAAGATAGATACTGAATCTCATCATCACGAAGAGATAGAAGAACATCAGCACCACGTCCATGACGAAGGGCATTATACGGCTCACAAAATCAAAGGCGATCTTTTCATTGTAGGACCTGCGCCTTAAGATATCGCTTGCGCTCCTCTGAGTAAAAAAATCGGCGGGAAGCCGCATGACATGCCACATATAATTCATGCTGCCCATTACCGCAAGCTTTTTCTGAAGACTAAGATGATAAATGGATTGGATCAGGGTACAGAGCACCTTGAGAACGCTGATCAGTATCAGCGCCGTATAAAAGAACCGGTCCCATTGGGGCGAACTCTCGTTCATTACCCTGTCTATAAAGATCATGTCGATAGTGGGTCTTAAAAGTCCCAGAACAGACATGGTAACTGTCATAAGAAAAAGAAATATAAGAATATTTTTATTATCTCCAAGCTCTCCTATCACAAGGGAAAGGATGGAGTTTTTCATGCCCCCGGTATCAAAGCTTTCCGAAGGACTCAGAAAGATACACATGCCGCCGTACACGCTTTCAAGCTCACTGACGGGCATAACATAAGAACCCCAGGCGGGATCGTTTATATAAACTTTTCCCTTCCTGAAGCCCTTCAGAACCACAAAATGATGGTAATTTAAAAAAAGGATACATGGAAATGTCCCCCGCTCACGCAGGGTATCGATATCCATCCTGTAACCCTCGGCATCAAGGCCGAACCCCTTTGCGGCCTGCACCATGCGACCTGCCCGGGATCCGTTTCTGGAAACTCCGGCGGACTGTCTGATACTTTCGGATGACACCCATTTGCCGTAATAGGCAAGCACCATGCGAAGGCAGGTGGCACCGCACTCCAGGTCCTCCATCTGCATCATGCTGCGGACCCTGGCAACGCCTGTTTTCAAAGGGGCTTTGATCCGATCACTTCCTGCCATCGAACGCCCCTCCCATAAAGAAATCTCCTGCGTTGTCATGATTTGTGACAATGAGCCCGAAGTGGGGGCCCTCTTCGATGTCGGCCCGGACACTGAAACAGTATATGGGTTCACCGTATTCGATCTCTGCCGTATCCATTACGTAATAATAGTAATCTCCCAGCTCGTCTCCGCGGGTCTCCGCTATGTCCGTCACATAATAGGTATCACCCTCTATAATGACCTGCATGCCTTTTTTTATCTCACCGAGGTTGTCGCATCCGAGATACACCTTAACCAGGCCGTCATCGCAGATACACCCGCAGGGGATGCCGTCCATCAGCGTCCTGCCGGCGCTGAAACAGATAAATACATTCAGGAGAACAGCACATCCGATCAACAGCACCCACATGCCGGGGTTTATCGTTTTTACATACTCAAAGAGCTGCTCCGGGCCCCTAAGGTCCGGAGCGCTCTCCAGGTGTTTTTCA
>JAFYEL010000052.1 GCA_017544285.1 Lachnospiraceae bacterium
AAGCAGCTGTATGAGGGTTCCCGCTTTCTGAGCCCCAGTCTGGAGGCGTTGGTCTCCGTCCAGTAGCCCTTTGAGCCGGGACAGAAATTATGCCTCACAAGTATGCGGTGATAGCAGAGGGCATCATCGGGATAGTATATCCACTGGGCCTTGGTGTCAAGGTTTTCGGGATAATAATCTACCACTATCGAGCTGGTGCGAAGCCTGCCTATGCCCTCCTTAAGGTCCTCGGGAAGATCCCTTATCTCGGAATAAGCCGCCCAGGGCGCGGTGTTGATAATGACATCCGCCTCGTATTTATCGTTTACGGTCTTTGCCTTAAGATCCAGGGTCACCGCACTCTCCGAGCAGATCAGCCTGTCTCCCAGAGACTCGGCCATTCTGAGCCATACCTCGCCATAGCCGTATTTCTTAGGGTAGAAAAATTCGGCGTGGCCCGGCTGTTTTCCGTATGCCTTTCCCGTCAGACAGCTTCTGAGAGTGTCCTCAAAGGATACGTCCGGGAGCTTTTCCAGCCAGTAGGTTCCGAGGCTGTCCAGATCCTCCGCAAACATCTTTTTGTTGTAGGGGATCATGTAGTCTTCGGCTATGCGCTGCCCCAGCTTCCAGAATATCCAGTCCACGAACTTTTCGGGCATTGGAGCGCCGGTATTGCACCCCGCAGCGGCGATGGACTTGAGATATTCCACCTGGTCGTCCAGCTTCATCTGCCATATATTGGCCTCAAGGGGGTGGCCCACCAGATTGTCGCCAACCTGAATGCGTGAATCCCTTTCATACCTGTCCCACTCATCACGGGGCATGTACTCAAAAAGAAAATCGTCGACAGCGGGACGCCTTACGTCAAGAAAGTGGCCGCCGCCTATATCCAGAGGAGATGAATCCACCGTCTCGGATCTGCAGAGTCCCCCGGCACAGGCTTCCTTTTCAAGTACCTGTATATCCTTTATTCCCTTTTTTAAAAGCGAACACGCCAGAGTAAGCCCCGCAGGGCCTGCTCCGACGATCAAATACTTCTTACTCATAATAAGAAACAGTATAACATATCCGCGGTAAAACCGAAAGCAAAATCTAATGCCGGTGGCCGCCTCCGCCTCCGTGGTGACCTCCGCCTCCGTGGTGGCCCCCACCGTGGTGATGGCTTCCGCTGCCGCTGGACCTGGGTGAATATATCCTGTTCTGTGAGGCCAGCGACGCCGCAATGCCGCTGATCTCGCATCTGCTGCCGGCGGCACTCAGAAGCTTTTCGTCGCTTGCCGCCTCCAGCTTAGACATCCTGTCCACGATCACATAGGTAACAAAGAATGCGATGAGCAGTGCCAGGATGATGTTGCAGGCATACTTCATGGGCATGGGAACCCTTTTGCCCTCCAGCACATCATGGATCTGGGTAAAAGCAGTCACGCAGCACTGAAGGTAGGTGCCCTCGTGGCAGTCCTCATATACATTGTCGGAAATTATATCGGCGTATTCATCTCCAAGAGCATCGTAAGGCTCACCCTCGGAATAAATGTAAAGCCACTCGGGATCGATGAAAAAGAGCACTCCGTTCACGTTGGCCCCGAAGTTGCTGAGGTAATATCCCTGACAGTAGTAGCCCGGGCTGGCCTTAACGCGCTCGGGCTCCGTGAGGAAAACCGCGTTTCCGTATTCGGTAACCTTTGTCATCACCTCCGTCAGGGCCTTTTCCTCGGTTTCGTTCAAAAGGTCGGCATTGTCTATCAGGTAGACTCCGTAGCCCGTTTCGGCATTGGTGTAAGAGGGCGCCATGTCAGCTGCCGCCACCGTGACAGGCAGGACAGTGATCAGTATCATGAGTACAGAGATAATGCGGATAAGTTTTTTCATCACACATCACCCCCTCTCTTAGCAAACTGGGGCGGTCTTCGCAGAGCCAGTTTGTTGTGGCCCCTCACCAGGTCATAGACCGAGATCAGAGTCAGCAGCAGTGAGAGTATTGCGCCGCCGTAGTAATACATATCATGCACCGGCTTGATCACAAGGATGGCCACCGCAATGAGAATGGCTGCCAAGGGCTTGAAGAGCACGGCCATCTTCTCGCCGCCGGGCATCTTCATCCGCCTGACCGGCTTTTCCTTTGAGTCCGCGTACTCAGTTACCTTTGATCTGTTTGCAAAAATGGAAAGGATAAATACCAGTATGACCACGGGAATGGCAAACTTAGTTCCTCTGGCGTCCCCCATGACCCTGGCGCCCTGGAAAAACGTGATGAGAATGGCGCCGACCACTCCTAAGAGCGAGGGCTTGTCTCCGATCCTCACATTTGTAAGCACGGGCTCTTTTTTCTTAACTCCGTTCTGTTCAAAGGCCTCGTGGATCTGATCGTCCATATCGTGATTCATGCTCTTGTAGACAAGACCTTCATCGTCGTGATTCAGGTATCTGGTATATATCAGATCCAGCTGGCTGCTGAGGCAGAAAAAGGATACCGCCGCAAACACTATGGCCGTGATCAGCAGGGCTGTGGGTGAAAGAACCATGAAAAGATTCAGCACCACGGCAACGGGCACTGCCAGCAGAAGGGATCCCAGGATGTACTTGCCATAGTCTATGGGCAGATCCATGGCCACCTTTCCCGTCTGGCCGTTCACCACCGCATAGCTCACATTTTTACCGCTCTTGTCGCGGCATGAGAGAAACCATACGGGGAAATAACCCAGGGTCTCCTCGGTCTTTGCCACTGCTCCGTCACCGGAGGATTTGGATGTGTCTATGTCGTATATCTTCAGTCCGGGATCGGTCTTGACGGCCTTTGCGATATGCTTGTCCACTATGGAGACCGCATTGTCCTCGTATACCCTTGCAGGAACATTGCACATGTCCGCATAAAATCCGCTTATATAGGCCTGGGAAAAATCCACGGCCTCACTCTGATCAAAGGGCGCGATCGCGCGGCTCAGGGAATCGGAAAAAGAAGCAGATGCGTCAAAGGCCAGGCCGTCGCAGTCCGAATTTATAAAAGAACTGATGGAATAATTTTCGACTATAAGGTAATCTCCGGATCTGTGCTGGCGCTTGCCCGTCATGTAGAGCCCGCCTTCGTGCTTTACATCATAGATCCAGTAGGGCATGTAGATACCCCTGAGTTTTTCGATAAGGGTGGTATTCTTCAGATAGGAAGGCGCAAATATGGCTTTTTTGAGAGTCTTTTTGTAATTCTCAAAGCACTCTTCCTTTGTGAGCTTGAAGGGTATGACGCACCGGGGCTTTCTGATCTTTTCGAGGCGCTTGCTCAGCACCACAGAAGAAGCCCCGCAGTAACTGCAAAAAGTAGCGGCGGTATCATCGTCGCAAACAATGTCTCCGCCGCACTGAGGACAGGTGTATATCTCAGCCTCAAAGTTATCGTCGTCGGGTACGGCGGTCGCGCCGCTCTCGTCTCCTACCCTGATGCCCACAGGCGAAACCTCGGAATCGCAGTGGTCGCATTTAATCCTCTGGGTCCCCGGGTCAAAACGCATGAACGCGCCGCAGTTTTTACATACTACCATTCTAATATCCTCTGAAGCTGTTTATTTCCCAGCAGACTGTTTTATTCTTCTTTTTCACCGATATCGCTTACGGGAGGCTTAAGTCCCTCGATAACGATGTTGTTCTTCTGGGCGTAATCCCAGAGTGCCGCATGGATGGCCTCCTCTGCAAGAAGAGAACAGTGCACCTTTACCGGCGGCAGTCCTCCGAGAGCCTCCATGACCGCTCTGTTGGTGATCTCAAGAGCTTCCTGTATGCTCTTACCCTTAACCAGCTCGGTTGCCATGGAGCTGGTGGCAACGGCGGCGCCGCAGCCGAAGGTCTTAAATTTTGCCTCGCGGATGATCCCGTTATCATCGATATCCAGGTACATCCTCATGATATCACCGCATTTTGCATTTCCCACTGTGCCGACGCCGGAGGGATTCTCGATCTCTCCCACGTTTCTGGGATTTGTAAAATGGTCCATTACTTTTTCGCTGTATTCCGTAACCTGACTCAATTTATCTGTCCTTTCGTGATCAGTGTAGTTTAACCGTTCTTTTTAACAAAATCCTCGTAGAGTGGCGACATATCCCTGAGCCTTGCCACTATCTTTTTAATAGTGTCGGCCGCGTAGTCGATATCCTCCCGGGTGGTCTCCCTTGAAAGGGTGAGCCTTAATGAGCCATGGGCTATCTCATGGGGAAGCCCTATGGCAAGGAGTACGTGGGAGGGATCCAAAGATCCGGATGTGCAGGCAGAACCCGACGATGCGCATATGCCGTTCTGATCCAGAAGTATCAGGAGGGACTCTCCCTCAACAAATCTGAAGCAGAAATTAACATTGTTGGGAAGCCTGTTCTCAAGGTCGCCGTTTACCCTTGAGTAGGGCACTTCTTCCAGCACTCTTTTTATCAGCCTGTCGCGAAGCTCCGTCTCGTAGGCTGCGGTCTCTTCCATGTTGGAGACTGCAAGGGATACTGCCTTTGCAAATCCCATGATACCCGGAGCGTTTGTGGTTCCGGCTCTCTTTCCGCTCTCCTGGGCACCGCCGTGTATGAGATTAGTGATCTTCACTCCGGCGCGGATGT
>JAFYEL010000053.1 GCA_017544285.1 Lachnospiraceae bacterium
AGACCGCCTCGTTATGACCACTTCGATACCTCTCCAGTCTTATATCTCTAAAACTTTAACGCTCTTCAAGAATAAAAAGCCGACGAAATCGGCGCAGAGACTATACTATCAAAATATAATGCCCGATGTCAATACCTTTTTTATTTTTATTTTTTTGGCCGCTCACACCTTCCCTCCAAGGCTTATTACCATGGCTTCAAGTTCAGCATTGCGCTGTTCCAGTTCACTGAGCTGCTGATCCTTTGCACTGAGCTGCTGATCCTTTGCACTGAGCTGTTGATCCAGTTCACTGAGCTGTACATTCGCCTCTGCCCAGACTTCTTCTTGTATTTCCTTCTTCATTTCCGCCACCGGCGACGGCAGTATCACTCCTCCACCCATAACCTCTGTGGCCTCCTTTTCCGTTTACTCTTTGACCTTGTTCTGCTCAACCGTCCGCAGCTCCGTGGAGCAGACGCCGTAGGTATGGGGAAGGAAAACCACATCAACCCCGTATTCCTTAAGGTCTTCCTTTGTCTTGAGCCATCGGGGATTGTCCTTCCAGTCGTCTCCTATGAATATCGCGTCAAACTTAACCTCTTTCCAGAGCTGCACCTTGTCCAGGGTAGAGACGATGATGCAGTCATCCACAGCCTTTATGTTGGCCACTATCTTTTGACGCTCTGCTTCGGAGATAACGGGGACCTTGTTTTTGTATTCCTTCACCAGGTCATCGGAATTCACCCCTACAATAAGGTAGTCGCACTGCTGCTTTGCGTTGTTTATAAGGTTGAGATGGCCCACGTGGAACATATCGTAGACCCCCTGGGTGTATCCTATCCTGTATTTCTTCATAAATAAATGCCCTCCCGGCAATTTCGTATTCTTTGTATCAGTACATTCTATCAACTATTTGAGACTTTTTCCATTCACTTTTACAAATATTTCACATCTTTTCGATTATTTTGTGATATAATGTCTTGCTGTAACGCGAAATACGAAAGGATCATTATGTCTGGAAACGTTTTTAAAGGCATTTCTGACAAGCTGGGAAAGAAAAAGGGTATGAAGAAGCTTCGCAAACCCGAACCCATGCCTGAGATCGAAATACCCGAAGACGAAACAGTACTCGCCGAAAACGAGATACTCATAGATTTTGACGAGGTTCCCCTCCCCGACCTTACCATTGAGGAGCCAAAGCCCGAAAAAGGCCCCGCAGCCTTCTTCAGAAAGATCAAGCTCAAGAAGGAACAGGGTGACAAAGAGCCCAAGCCCCCCAAGGAGAAGAAGGTCAGGGAACCCAAGCCTCCCAAGGAGAAAAAGGTCAAAGAGCCCAAACCTCCCAAGGAGAAAAAGGTCAAAGAACCCAAGCCTCCCAGGGAGAAAAAGGTCAAAGAACCCAAGCCTCCCAGGGAGAAAAAGGTTAAAGAGCCCAAGAACCGGCAGACAGCGGCAAAGGTAGCCCCCGGTGTACCCGAGGTGGATGACAACAACATCGTTGACGCCGAGGCAGCTGCTTTCTCACAGAACGTTCCCGGCGGCAAGGCCCTGGCTAAAAAGCTCACCAAGGCGGCAGCCCCGAAAAAGCGCTTCGACAAGGTCCGACTGGGACTTATCATAGGACTCATAGTCATGACACTGCTTCTTGTAGTGTCCGTTATATTCATTCTTGTTTCGGAGGATTACCTCTATCTCGAGGAGCTTCCCTTCTTCTCAAGCGAGGACGACGACGAAGAAGATGAAGAGGATGAAGACGACGAGGATGATGAGGACGACGAAGACGGCGCCTGGGGAGACCGTGTAAGCGACCTCCAGGAGCAGCTTGAGGAGGCGAACCAGCGCAACTCGGATCTTCAGGACAAGATACTCGAGATCCTTGACGCTTCTTACTCCGGCGCCAGAGACACCGACGACGAGGATGCAGACGAGGACGATTGGGACAGCGACGACTGGAGCGACGAAGACGAGCCGGTTGAAGAAGAACCCGAAGAAGAAGACACCCGGAATCGTAATGAAGACGAAGGCGAGGATGACGACGACTGGTACGATGAAGATGAAGACGAAGACGAGGATGACGATGACTGGGATGATGAGGACGAGGATACCACCTCAAAGAGCTCATCAAGTTCCTCCTCGGCACCTTCTTCCTCAGGCGGCCCTCACACCATGACGGACCGCGAGGGAACCACCGCCACCTTTACGGCTGAGGAGTGGAGTTACCTTGTCGGCCTCTACAAGAACACAAAAAATCCCACGGCAGTAGCCGAGGATCACACAATAGCAGAGCTTCGATATCTGCTGTCACGCAGGTGATAAGCCCCTTGCTTTCAGGATCGCTTCTCCCATGGCCAGATCCCCGGGAGTGGTGAGCTTGATATTTTCATAGGAGCCTTCCACCAGCCTTACCTTAGTATCACTGAAGGTCTCGCAGACCGAGGCGTCATCGGTTATCCTGACGCCCCGGCGGGCGAGATCTTTTTCATTTCTTATAAGTTCGCTGTAGCAGCGCTCAATGAGAGCAGCCTCAAAGACCTGGGGCGTCTGAATGCTCCAGAGACGGCTCCTGTCCGGCGTGCTCTCCACAAATCCGTTTTCGTCACTGACCTTTATGGTGTCCACCGAGGGCACCGCCGCCACGCAGGCCATATCCGCCATCACGCTGTCACGGCATCTTTCCAGGATATCCTCCGTGACAAAGGCCCTGGCCCCGTCATGTATGTAGATATAGCCGGCACCTCTCGAAACGGCGCAGACTACGCCGGCGTAAACCGAATGATAGCGTTCGGCTCCGCCCTCCACAATTTGGGCGACCTTTGAAAAGCCGTACTTCTCCACTATGTTCTCACGGCAGAAATCAACGTCTCCCGGAGAGACCACAAGGATTATCTCATCTATGAAGCTTTCCTCAAAAACCTTAAGGGGATAATAGACCACAGGGTGGCCGCAGATAGAAAGATATTGTTTTTTAACATTGCCTCCCATGCGGTGCCCGCTGCCCGCAGAGAGGACTATTGCAGTATTTTTCATATGGATGGATCCGAAAGGGGAAGATCCGCGACCGCATTCAGATCCAGAGGCGCCCTCTCCCCTGCCATAAAGGCATAATATCCGGCGCAGCCTATCATGGCCGCATTGTCGGTACAAAGTATGGGCGAGGGGTGATAAAAGTCGATACCCCTCTTTTTACACTCAGACTCCATGGCTTCCCGCAGATGTGAATTGGAGGCAACGCCGCCGGCTATGGCAAACTTCTTTGCCCCGAAACGGTCTACGGCGTCCATGGAATTTCTCACCAGAACATCTATGACCGCAGCCTGGAAGGAGGCGGCGATATCCGCCTGAACTATCTCTTCACCCTTCATGCTGCAGGAATTCAGATGGTTTAACACAGCGGATTTAAGGCCGCTGAAGCTGAAATCGTAGCGCCCCTCGTCCACCTTGGCCCTGGGGAAGCTGACGGCCTCGGGATTGCCCTCCCGCGAGACCTTGTCTATCTTGGGACCTCCGGGATACCCCAGACCTATGGCCCTGGCCACCTTGTCAAAGGCCTCGCCTGCCGCATCGTCCCGGGTCAGTCCGAGTATCTCAAAGGAGTTATAGTCATTTACATTAACCAGGTGGGTATGTCCGCCGGACACCACCAGGCACATGAAGGGAGGCTCAAGCTCGGGAGCCTCGATATAGTTTGCCGCGATATGCCCCTTGATGTGATGCACTCCCACAAGGGGGATGGAGGATGCATAGGAAAGGGCCTTGGCATAGGAAACTCCCACCAGGAGAGCCCCCACAAGACCGGGGCCGCTTGTCACGGCAATGGCATCCATATCCGAAAGCTTCATACCTGCATCGTCAAGAGCCTGCTGGATAACGGGAACTATCTTTTCTATGTGCTTCCTGGAGGCTATCTCCGGAACCACTCCTCCGTAAAGGGTATGCAGGTCTATCTGTGATGAAATGACGTTGGAAAGCACCTTTCTTCCGTCCACCACCACAGCTGCTGCGGTCTCGTCGCAGGAGGTTTCTATTGCAAGTATCTTTACATGGTCACTCACTTTGGGCCTCCTCTTCTTCCTTTGCAAGGGTCCAGCCCAGGATCTTCCAGTGGCCTTTTTCGTCCTTGCGCAGAATGAACTGATGGTTGGAGCTTTTCAGCACCGTGCCCTCACGGATATTGAAGAGGCAGTACAGACTGGCAAGCTCGCCGCTCGAAGTCTTTTTATACTCCACATCCACGCTGGATGAGGTGGCGTAGCTTGAGATCTTAAGGTTGTTCTGCCTGTAATATGCTATGTCCGCCTGAAGATCCTGGAAGTAATCCTCATCGGTCTGATTTGCCCGAAGCTCGTCGTCGAAAAGCTCCCTGGATCTGTCCGCCAGCTCCTTGAGCTGGATGTCGTCATAATTTCCGTCGTAGAAGCACTTTGTGATCTCGGCGTAGTATTTTACGACTTCCTTGGGAGAGGGGGGATAATCCGTGGAAAGATTCCGCAGCAGGACTTCTTCAACCTCCGTCAGGCGCTTCTCTTCCCTGGCCGCAGGTGCTTTATGGGAAAGATAGAAATAATAACCCACCACCAGCGCAAGCATGATGATGACTATTATAAATGCCTTTGCAGAGCCTTGCTGCTTCTTTTTCACGGATCTCACCTCCTTTCCTTTCAGTCTGTTTTAAATAAATCCGTCAGTCTATGTATCTGAGCTCTGTGCTCATACCGTCTTTTCCCGGCTTTGTATTCTCAAAGATCCGGCGCACCGCCTTCATATAGGGCTCCGGCTTTACCAGAGAGGGACTGTAATGAGTCAGCCAGAGCTCGCCTACCCCGGCCTCCTTTGCCATCCTCGCCGCCTCGTAAAAGGTCATGTGACGGTGTTCCTTTGCCTTTTCCAGCATATCCTCTTCACCGTACATTCCCTCGCAGATGAAAAGATCCGCCCCGGCCGCATTTTTAACTATAAGATCCGTAGGCCTGCTGTCGGTGCAGTAGGCAAGCTTTATACCCTTGCGGGGAGGCCCCAGCACCATGTCTGCCGTGAGGATCCTGCCCTCGTGCTCGATCTCTTCCCCCTGCTGCAGGCGGCTCCAGTACTTAAGAGGAATATCCTGCTCCTTTGCCCTCTCGGGAGAAAACTTCCCTGCCCGGTCCAGCTCAAAGGAATAGCCGTAGCACACCACGTTATGAAATACCCTGAAGGCATTTATCCTAAGATCTCCGAACACAAGAGTCTCCTCATTTTCGGAGAGTTCGTAAAACTCTATATCAAAGGGAAGCTCGGGAGCTATGACCCTCAGGCTGTTCACCACCCTGGCAAGTCCCCTGGGTCCCACCATTGTGACGGGCTCCGTGCGCTCGGCGTTTCCCATGGTGAGCAAAAGCCCGGGAAGTCCGCTTATGTGATCCGCATGGTAATGGGTGAACATTATCACATCTATGGGTTTCGGGCTCCAGCCCTTTTCCTTCATCGCCATCTGGGTGCCCTCGCCGCAGTCTATCAGCAGCGAGCTGCCCTCATGCCTTATCATCAGCGATGTCAGCCATCTGCGGGGCAGGGGCATCATGCCTCCGCAGCCAAGTAAACATACATCTATCATTTCAATCCCTTTGCCAGTAGATGAGCCCGTCCTCTGCCGGCCTTTCATAAAATCCTTTTCTGACACCCTCGCAGACAAAGCCCAGTTTTTCGTAAAGGGCTCTGGCGGGAGCATTGCTCTCCCTGACCTCCAGGGTATACCTGCGTATCCCCCTGTCTCTGCCGGTGTCCATGAGATATCTGAGCATCTGCTCGCCGATGCCCTTCTGCCTGTGCTCCTTTTTGATGACCACATTTGTGATCTCGCCGTCGCCGCACATATTCCGCACGCCGCAACATCCGATCACTTCTCCGTCCAGCTTTGCCACTATGTAGTAGGCGTAGTCCAGACTTATCATCTCAAGAAAATCCGCAGGTTTCCCAGGGCATGGAAAAGGTCTCTGCCTCTATGATGCTGACCGCCTCCACGTCTGCTTCGGTTATCTCGGAAAAATCTATCATGTCTTAAACTTTCTCAGGTATTCGGGCACAAACTCCGCCGCGCTCACAAGCTTTCCCTCAGCGGCCATACGGCAGGCCAGGGCTCCGACGGCGCCGGCTCTCTGTCTGTTCACGTGAGCCGGAGCTATGACGATATCTGTCTTTATCAGCTCCAAAAGGGCCTCCCTGTAAACCGGAACGCCATCCCCCGTGAGCATCACTCTCCTGCCCAGGCGGTTTATCTCTTCGGCGATCTCTTCGATGGGAACCGCGCAGGGCTCCTTTAATACCTGAAGAGACGCATCGTCGGAAAAGCTGTAAAGTCCCGTGTATACCTGGGACCTGCGGGCGTCCAGCATGGGACATATCACCCCGCTGTAGCCGAAAACTCCGTAAGCCATGGCGTCAAGGGTGGAAACCGGGGCAACCGGAAGGTTCAGCGCGTGGGCAAAACCCTTTGCCGCTCCCACTCCGATGCGGAGTCCCGTGAAGGAGCCGGGTCCCATGGCCGCAGCCACCAGGTCCAGGTCGGTCATCTTCCACTCGGCCATCCTCATTACCTCATCCACCATGACCATCAGGGTCTGGGAATGGGTGAGCCTGTTGTTCACACTGTATTCTGCTTTAAGAATCTCATCCTCCACAAGGGCGGCAGACGCCACAAGTCCGGAGGAATCAATTGCCAGTATCTTCATGATCCACTGTGATCCTTCTGTAATCAAAACCCTTCTGCGGGTCCTTTTCTATCTTTATCCACACCGTGGTCTCGGGCAGCAGCTCCCTGATCTGCCCGGCCCACTCTATAAAACTGACTCCGTCGGAAAAGAAGCAGTCCTCGTAGCCTATCTCATCCATTTCGGCGGGATCCAGGATACGGTATACATCAAAATGATGAAAGGGCAGCCTGCCCGAGTTATAGGACTTCAAAATGGTGAAGGTGGGAGAATTAACCATGCCCTCCACACCCAGGCCCTTTGCAAAGCCGCGGGCCAGCACCGTTTTTCCGCAGCCCAGATCCGCATCCAAAGCGTAGATGCTGCCGCTTTTTGCCGACTCTCCCAGCTTTTGTCCAAGCTGAAGAGTTTCGTTTTCGCTGTAGGTCTCGTATACCATGGTCAAAACCTTATCTTTACCTTACCGGGCTCCACATAGCGGCTGATCATCCTGATAACGCTCTCGGTCTGATCCCCCATATCCTTTCGCGGAAAGATGGTGGCCACATTTTTGCCGGTATAAAGGAAAATGCTCTTTGAAGTGGCGACAGCCTTAATGACCCGGCCCCACTCGTGGCCCTGGTCAAGCTCGCCCTGGGATACTCTTATTCCTTCCTCGGAGAGGGTGTAATGAAGGGGGCTTTTGTAAGACTCCACCATGAGCATCTGTCTCTTGCTTGAGGTATAGAGATTCACGGGCAGGTAGAAAACCACTATTATGCCGAATATCAGATATAACAGCTCCCGGCCCCGGAAATAATTGGCCAGAAGGAGCATACCCACCACCGTGCCTATGATGCCTATGGGAGACCTGTAGATGTGATAAAGCATGTAATCATACAGGATACCTGCGTTCATGTTTACGTCAAATTCGATTGTTTCTTTTGTATTGTCGCTCATTTTATAAACCAATCCGATTGCATAGTTAATCAGAATATATTTTACGATAAATACATCCTTTATGCAAGGCAGAGGTGGAAAAACAGGTCCCGACATGGTAGAATATCAGAATGAGTGAAAAAACAGAGATCCTTGCGGTCATACCGGCAAGGAGCGGATCAAAAAGCGTTATCGACAAAAACATAAGGCCCATGGGAGGCATCCCCATGCTGGCTCATTCAGTACGCCACGCCTTAGACAGCCGCTACATCACACGGGTGATAGTCAGCACAGACTCCGAAAAGTACGCAGAGATTGCCAGAGAGTACGGGGCAGAGGTTCCCTTCATAAGGCCCGCCGAGCTTGCAACGGATACGGCCCTTGATGTGGATGTCTTCTACCATGCCCTTACTTTTCTGCGGGACAGCGAGGGTTACTTCCCCCGCCTGGTGGTTCAGCTTCGGCCCACCTATCCCGTTCGCCGGGTATCCGATATCGACACCATGATCGAGCGCATGCTGGCAGATGAGACCCTTGATTCCATGCGCTGCGTGGCCCCCGCCACCGAGATCCCCCATAAAATGTGGTTTCTCAATGATGACGGACTCACCATCCGCCCGGTGATCGACGATCCCCCGGAGTGCTACAACATGCCCCGCCAGGAGCTTCCCAAGGCCTATTACCAGAATGCCTGTGTGGATATCATTCGACCTTCGGTTATTCTGGACCAGCATTCCATGTCCGGTATAAAGATCGCCTGCTACATCATGGATGAAAACTACGACATAGACACGGAAGAGGATTTTTTGAGAGCAAGCGAGCGGATCCGGCAGTCCGAGTGATATACGGACACCTGAGTAACAGAGCAGATCCAAACCTTCCGTTAAGGAGAACAATATGAAAGAATACGATTATCTCATAGTCGGCACCGGACTTTTCGGCTGTGTCTTCGCCGAGAGAGCCGCAAAAGAAGGCAAAAAGATCCTCATGGTGGAAAAGCGTGACCACATCGGCGGAAACATCTACACAGATGTCCTTGCAGGCATCGATGTCCACGTATATGGCGCCCATATCTTCCACACAAACAACAAAGAGGTCTGGGATTATATAACCCGATTCGGTGAGTTCAACCGCTACACCAACTGCCCCATAGCCCGTTACAAAGACGAGCTCTACAACCTGCCCTTCAACATGAACACCTTCCACGCCCTCTGGGGAGTAAAGACCCCCGACGAGGCAAAGGCCATGATCGAAAAGCAGACCGCCGAGGCCCGCAGCACCATCCCCGATCCGGAGAACCCGGCCAATCTCAGGGAACAGGCCCTGCTCCTGGCGGGAAAGGACATCTACGAAAAGCTCATCGAGGGCTACACCGAGAAACAGTGGGGCCGCAGGGCCACGGAGCTTCCTCCCTTCATCATAAAGAGGCTCCCCTTCCGCTTCACCTACGACAACAACTACTTTAACGCCAAGTATCAGGGAATCCCCGTCCGCGGCTACAGCGATCTTATACAGAACATCCTCAAGGAAGGCATGAACAGCGGGCTCATCAAAATACTGGTAAAGACAGACTTTTTCAAGGAGCGTGAAGAGCTCACCGAAAAAGCAGAAAAGATCGTTTACACCGGCCCTCTTGACGAGTACTTCGGCAAAAAACTGGGAGCCCTTGAGTTCAGATCCCTGCGCTTTGAGACCGAGGTTATGGACTGTGACAACTTCCAGGGCAACGCCGTGGTAAACTACACGGAATACGAGATTCCCTACACCCGTATCATAGAGCACAAGCATTTTGCCCTGGGAACCCATGTTGTTGGAAAGACAGTAGTCACCAAAGAGTATCCCGCCGACTGGACTCCGGGGGCAGAACCCTACTATCCCGTAAACGACGAGAGAAACAATAAACTCTGCGAGGAATACATGAAGCTGGCAAAAGCCGAGAGAAACGTGTTCTTCGGCGGACGTCTGGGTCTTTACAAGTACTTCGACATGGACCAGGTCATCGCCGAGGCCCTGAATACGGCAGATTTAGCACTTCATATCATGAACTGAAAGAGGTTGGAAATGATAAAAGATCTTTATAAATCAAAAAATACACTGTTCTCCTTTGAGACCTTTCCCCCGAAAAAGGACGACGATTTCCCCCAGATATTTGAGGTGGTGGATCGTCTTTGCGAGCTGGAGCCGGATTTCATCTCCGTGACCTTCGGCGCCGGCGGCAGCAATTCAAAAAAGAACCGTGAGGTAGCCGCCTACATAAAGAAAAAGGGAGTGGAGCCCCTGGCCCACCTCACCAGCGTAGGACTTCAGAAGGAAGCTCTTGACGAATACTGTGCAGGTCTTGCCGCAGACGGAGTGGAAAACATCCTGGCCCTTCGCGGCGACAGGCCCAAGACCATGAGCGACGAGCAGTACAACAGCCGCTCCTTCCACTACGCAAACGAAATGATAGAGTATCTCAAGTCCACCACGAACATGTGCTTCGGAGCGGCCTGCTATCCCGACAAGCATTTCGAGGCTCCCACCATGCACGACGACCTGATCCGCATGCGCAACAAAGCAAAAGCTGGGGCAGACTTCTTTATCACCCAACTTTTCTTTGACAACGACAAGTTTTTCGCCCTCCAGGAGCAGGCGGACCTCATGGGAATAGAGTCCCCCATTTCCGCCGGTATCATGCCCATAACCTCGGCAAAGCAGCTGGGCACCTCCATATCACTTTCCGGTACCAGCATTCCCAAGCCCTTTGCGGATCTGGTGGCCCGCTACGGCGATTACCCCGAGGACATGAGGAAAGCCGGCATCGACTACGCCATCAACCAGATCAGAAACCTTCTGGAGCGTGGTGTTGACGGCATCCATCTCTATACAATGAACCATCCCGAGTTGGGCGAGACCATATTAAAAGCGGTGAGATGATCACCTCACCGCTCCTATAAGCTCTTTTATATCACTGCATCCCGTTCTTTCCATGTATTCTTCTATCCCTTTGATCACCTTAAGGGTGGTCATGGGATCATGGAAGTTCATCATTCCCACGGCAACTCCCGTGGCTCCCGCCAGTATGAATTCCAAAGCATCCTCTGCGTTTGCTATGCCTCCCATACCTATTATGGGGATCTTTACCGCCTGTACACACTGATAGACCATGCGCACCGCCACGGGCTTTATGGCGGGTCCCGAAAGTCCTCCTGTCCTGTTGGCCAGCACGAAGGATTTTCTGTTCACATCGATCTTCATTCCCGTTATGGTGTTTATCAGGGAGATGGCGTCGGCTCCCGCAGCCTCTGCGGCCCTGGCCATCTCGGTTATATCCGTCACATTGGGTGAAAGCTTCATGATCACAGGCTGTTTAGCCTCTTTTTTTATCTTCTCAGTAATGGAAAAAAGTGCCTTTGCATTCTGTCCGAAGGCGATGGCCCCCTCTTTTACATTGGGGCAGGACACGTTTATCTCCAGCATGTCCACACGCTTTTCCTCACCCAGGACCCTCACGACCTCCAGGTATTCCTCCTCACTTTTTCCGCAGACGTTCACTATCACACGGGTGTCAAAATCCTCCAGGAACTTAAGATCCCTTTTTCGGAAAACTTCGATGCCCGGATTCTGGAGCCCTATGGCGTTCAGCATTCCCGAAGCCGTCTCGGTGACACGGATGGTGGGATTGCCCTCCCAGGGAACGCTTGCCACGCCCTTTGTCACCACTGCTCCCAGTTTATTCAGATCCACAAAGCTGCCGTATTCCATTCCGCTTCCGAAGGTCCCCGAGGCCGTCATCACCGGATTCTTAAACTCTACTCCCGCAATATTTACCGATGTATTCATATATCCACATCCTCCGCGTCAAAAACAGGTCCTTCCACGCATACCCTGGCGTTGTTCACCATGGAGTGCTCATCCTTGTTTACGGTGCGGCACACGCAGCCCAGACATGCGCCCACTCCGCAGGCCATCCTCTCCTCCAGGGATATCCAGGCCTTTATCCCCGCCTGTGATGCATAGCCCTTGAGAGCCCTGAGCATGGGCATGGGGCCGCAGGCAAATACAGTGCCGGCCTTTAAACCCGAAGAAGTGATGGCATCCACCACCGTTCCGTGGACTCCGGCGGAGCCGTCATCCGTGGCAATGAGGATGTTTTCCTCTCCGGAAACCTTTGCAAAATCCTCGTAAAGGAACATATCGCTGTTTCTGTACCCCAGTACAAACTTAAATTCCTTTCCCGCATCGGCCAGCGCCTTTCCCAGCTCCAGCATGGGGGGCACGCCTATTCCGCCTCCCACCAGAAGGGAAAGTCCCTCCGCTTTCTTTGTATCGAATCCGTTGCCGCAGGGGCCAAGGATCCTGAAAGAGTCGCCTGATGCGCACCTGGACAGCCAGTCCGTGCCCTTTCCCGCCACGCGGTATACCAGGCGGATGGCTCCCGCCTTTTTATCGATCTCGCATATGCTTATGGGGCGCTGCAGCAGGGTATCCTCCCGTCCCGGGTAGAGCCCGGCAAACTGCCCCGGCATGGCATTCCCGGCCACCGCCGTTTCCAGCCACATTGAAAATATCCCTTCGCTGAGCTTTTCCGATGATAATACTACGGCCTGTTCAGTGATCATTATCAATTGCTCCTTTACTGTTCATAATACACGATGACTCCCCCGCAGATGGTGGCCTTTACCCTTCCGGTAAGGCTCATGCCGATAAAGGGAGTGTTTGCAGACTTTGACTTCACCATATCTCTCTCAAAGACCCACTCCTCATCGGGATCAAAGACTGTGATGTCCGCGGGTCCTCCCTCTCTTATACACCCTGCATCCAGCCCGTAGAGCTTCGCGGGGTTCAGGCTCATCTTTTCTATCAGCCGAGGCAAAGTAAGGTGCCCCGGCTTTACCAGAGAGCTTATGCCCAGAGCCAGGGAGGTCTGAAGTCCCGTGATGCCGCTGGGAGCCTGTGTTATCTCCCTCGCCTTTTCCTCCTCGCTATGAGGGGCATGGTCCGTTGCTATTATGTCTATGGTGTCGTCCTTAAGCCCCGCAATTATGGCCATCCTGTCCTCCTCGGTACGAAGAGGCGGGTTCATCTTTGCAAGACTGCCGTAGGTCTTGACGGCTTCTTCGGTAAGGGTGAAGTGGTGGGGCGTGGCCTCTGCATGGATCTTCCTGCCGGACTCATCCCCTTCAACGGCCTTTCTGATAAGGTCTACTCCCTCTGCAGTGGAAATATGCTGGATGTTTATCACCGCTCCCGTTTCCTTTGCCAGGGCCACATCTCTTTCTATCATGGAGATCTCGGCTTCACGGCCGCTTCCCCCGATGCCAAGGGCCCGGGATGCACTTCCCCGGTTTATTCCGTTGTTCTCTATATAGGCAGGATCCTCCTCGTGAAAGGAAAGCACCGCTCCATGCCGTGCGGCCTCTTCCATTGCCGCTTTGGCAAGCGCGGCGTCGAGGATGGGCACTCCGTCGTCGGTAAAGCCGCAGGCCCCGGCCTTTTTCAGGGCGTCAAAATCCGTAAGCTCTTTCCCCTGCATGCCCTTTGTCACCGTGGCCGCCTGGTAGACATGGATCCCGGTCTTTTCGCCCTTTTTGATATTTTCGCCTATCACCTCCGGGCAGTCAGCCGCAGGCTTTGTATTTGCCATGCAGACCACGGAGGTAAAGCCTCCCGCCGCTGCCGCCAGGGCTCCGGTCTCAATATCTTCTTTGTACTCAAAGCCCGGATCCCTGAAGTGTACGTGCACATCCACCAGTCCGGGGCAGGCGACAAGATCGGTGCCGTCTATCATCAGGGTGTCCTCATCAAGGTCCCCCGGCTCGATGCTGCCCCCGGGAGAGAGCTTTATCACCCCGGTCTCATCCGCCAGGATATCCGTGTTTTCATCCCTGCCCGAGGCGGGATCGATGAGCCTTATATTTTTTATGAGAAGCATTGGACTGAAACTCTCCTTTGTGGTAATATGTAACCTATGATACGAGCTATACTTGATGTACTGATATTAACATTTTTCTTGATCCTCAGCCTGCCGGGCAAGTGGCTTGTCTTCCTTCTCAGAAAGACCGGGCACTACGACGCCGGCAATAAGCTGGCAAAATTCTGCGCCGGGATCCTCTTCGACCTGCTAAGGATCGCCTCCGGCGTAAAGCTCACCGTAAGGGGTGAGGAAAATCTCACCAGGGACGAGGGCGTCCTCTACGTAGGCAATCACTGCTCCTACTTTGACATCGTCCTTTCCTTCTGTGCCTTCAAGACCTGTACCGGTTATATAGGGAAAAAGGAACTTGGTCGTTATCCCCTTTTCAATACCTGGATGCTGGCCATCGGCTGCATCTTCCTTGACAGGGACAACCCCAGGGACGGTATACGCATGGTCAACGAAGCCGTGGATCACATAGCACACAAGAACTCCATGTGCATCTTCCCCGAGGGCACCAGGAACCGCAACGAAAAAAAGCAGCTTCTGGGTGAGTTCCACCACGGGTCACTGCGGATCGCCTCAAAAGCGGGCTGCAAGGTCGTTCCCATGGCCATCAGCGGCACCGCCGAAATATTTGAAAATCACATTCCCTTCATCAAGAGCACCCCTGTCATCATCGAGTTTGCAAAGCCCATCGAGACCGCAGACATGGACAGGGCACAGCTTAAAAAGCTTCCGGACATGTGCGTCGAAGCCATCACAAAAATGCGGCTGGAGCACATCAAAGAGCTTCAATGACCCTCTCAAGATGCATTCCGTGAGATGCCTTCACCAGAACGGCATCTCCTTTTTTTATGTATTTTCCGAGGGAGGCCGTAAGCTCCTCCACCGTATCGAAATGAACCCTGGTTATTCTGCTGTTCCTGCAGGCATCACTTATATTCTTTGACAGTTCTCCCACGGTTATGAGCAGGTCCACGCTGCTTTCGTCCACAAACTCTCCGACTCCCGCATGGTAGGATGCGCTCTTTTCTCCAAGCTCAAACATATCACCCAGGATAGCCACCTTTCTGGTGTCGGAAAGGCAGAGAAGCTCGATGCCCTTCTTCATTGATACGGGATTGGCATTGTAGCAGTCGTCTATCACCATTACCCCGTTCTTATCCATTATGTTGGCCCTGCCTGCCAGGGGTTTCTGAAGCTTAAGCCCCCGTGCTATCTCTTCGTGGGTAAGCCCCAGGGCGTAGCCCACAGCCGCGCCGCAGGCGGCGTTCATCACAGAATGCTCACCGGGCATGTTGGTAGAAAAATGCCGGTCGTTAAGCGAAAAATCAACTCCCATAAGTCCCCGGAGTTTTACATCGCTTATCCTGTAGTCACAGCCCTGAGAGAAACCGAACATGGTGGGCTTTGTGCCGTCGGCGTCAAAAATCCCGCCGAGAAGGTCGTCGTCTCCGTTTAATATCACGGCTCCCTTTGAGTTCCTGTGATACCACATCTCGGACTTGGCCTTCAGTATTCCCTCACGGGTGCCAAGCTGTTCCAGGTGGCAGAATCCGATATTTGTGATGACGCAGATATCCGGCTTTGCGATCTCGGCAAGAACCTCCATCTCTCCAAAATCACTGATGCCCATCTCAACCACCGCTGCCTCATGCTCCATGGTTATGGCCATGACGGTGAGGGGCACTCCTATCTGGTTGTTGAAATTTCCCTCTGTCTTAGAGACCCTGTATTTTGCCGAAAGCACCGCAGCTATAGCCTCCTTGGTGCTGGTCTTGCCAACGCTGCCGGTAATACCCACAACGGGTATGGTAAGCCTCTTTCTGTAGGCTGTGGCCACATCCCTTAAGGCCTGATAGGCGTCCTCCACAAGGATGCAGGGGCCCATGCCCTCCTCGGGCTCTCTTTCGCAGACAACGCATGCGGCGCCGGCCTCAAAGGCCTTGCCGATAAAGTTAAAGCCGTCGGTGCGCTCTCCCTTTCCGGCGAAAAATACGTTCCCCGGCTTTACCTCACGGGAATCCACCTTTGCGCCGATCACCTGCCTGGAGGTGTCGTATTCTCCCAAAAGGCGGCCCTTGCAGGCCTTTATCACATCTTCAATGGTCAGATATCCCATCACAAAAATTCCTCCTGCAGGTATCTACGAAGAGAAACGTGAACTATCTTTTCACACAGCTGCGCAAAATCCTCGCCCCTTGCAGCCGCCTCCTGGGGAAGCAGGGAGGTGGGGGTCATGCCGGGAAGAGTGTTTGCCTCCAGACAGTAGAACCTGTTGTTTTCGTCCATCATGAAATCCATGCGCCCGTATCCGCTCATACCCAGAGCCGCGTATGCGTCCTCCGCGGTCTTCTGGATGGCCGCGGTTATCTCCCAGGGGAGACGGGCAGGGCAGGTCTCAACCGTGGAGCCGGCCTGGTACTTGTTTTTGTAATCATAGAAACCGCTTATGGGAGCGATCTCGATTATGGGGTAAGCCTCTCCGTCCACAACGCCCACGGAGAACTCACGGCCCTTGATGTACTCTTCTATGAGGATGTCTGCCTTGAATACGGCTGCCTTTCTCACCGCATCCAGGTATTCAGCCTCGTCCTTTGCAATGTACACGCCCACACTTGAGCCGCCGCAGGCGGTCTTTACCACGCAGGGGTATTTGAGGGGCTTTCTGATACTGCCGGACTTTATCTCTTCCTCCTGCCTTATGGGCTGGATGATGAAGTACTCGGGAGTGGGTATGCCCTTTACCTTGAATATGCTCTTGGAAAGGGTCTTGTTCATGGCTATGGCGCTGGAGGCGTAATCCGTTCCGGTGTAGCGTATGCCCAGAAGGTCAAAGGCTGCCTGGACCTTTCCGTTCTCTCCGTTCTCTCCGTGGAGTCCCAGAAAGACCATGTCCGCCAGCCGGCAGATCTCCAGTACGAAGGGGCCGAAGTATCCGTCCTCACTGGGAGGCCTGTTCTTTATCACGCTCTCAAGATCCGGGCACTCCTCCCCGATCTTTTTAACCTCTGCGGCCCAGTCCCTGTCTGCGTAAAAAAGTCCCGACAGGTCGTAGTCCTGACCCGCTATACTCTCCACAAGCTCCGGGTCGAGTCCGCAGAAAACATCCGCAAGGATCACCTCATGACCCTTACTCTTTAAAGCCTTATATACCATGGAGCCGCTGACAAAGGAAACGTCGCGCTCCGTGCTGGTGCCTCCGGCAAGTACCACTATCTTCATAATCTCTCCTTATCACTGTGCTTTACCGGCTTTATGACCGGGTTTGTTTTACCAAGGACCACCCAAAGTGCAAAGAATACCACGCTGAGTACACCGCTCGCCTTCTGGGTTCCGGTGCCCGCGTATCTGACTCTCAAAACTCCCTCCGGGGGCGAATATACCCTGACGCTTCCGTTCTCACCAAGGCCGTCGCACACCAGAGATTCACCCTTTTCATCGAAGGCCTCATAGCCTCTGTAATAGATGAGGGGCAGGTCCACGTACTCCGCCTTGGCGGGCATGGACAGGCTCAGTCCCTTTTCATCCCTCTCTACCGTCAGAACCCCGCCGTAGGCTGTCACGGCCCTGTCGCAGTTCTTTGTGAGCTTCTTTCTGTCAGTCACCTTTGAGGGAAGCCACTCACCGCCGATAACCTCGCCGGTAAATGGAACGTAGCTGTAATAATCATCGGAATATGAATAATACCCCTGATCCATCCTTGAAAAGTTGGACACGGCGGAGATGATCATAATGCAGGCCACCAGAGCCAGTGCCGTCACCGGAGTCTTGTGGCCGATCTCTCCGTGCTTTTTGATCCCCATGAGGAAGCAGGCCAGGTAAAGGGCCGCCGCCATGGAAAGAAGGGGCGTTGCCATCACGTACAGCCTCCAGGGGAACTGGACAAACTCCAGGATATCCTGAAGGGCACGCCAGGGAACTATACCGGTGCTTCCCAGTACGCACACCAGGCCGGAGATCCCAAGCACTCCTCCAAGGAAACGGAGCTTCCTCTCTTTTCCGTAGAGGTTTGCCAGGATAAAAAGCAGGAAGAGTATCAGCACCTGAGCAATGCCCAGGGCAGGATTTTTATTTGCAAAAACATCCCTTAACAGGAGCTTTTCGTAGTCAAGGTCAAAACCGCCGGCCCCGGTGTGGAAGGAGGCAAAGGAAAACTGCTCCATCATGGGTGCCCAGTAAAATGCGGTTATCATCAGGGTGGAAAAAGCCGCGAAGACGATCCGCAGTATCCATCCCTTTTTCATGCGGCCACGGATACATCTGTGGGCCAGGGAATAAATGAAAACACAGGCCGTGAGAATGAGGGCAAAGATGGTGGTGGTGGTGTGGCACAGAAGAAGCCCCGCAAAACCTATGGTCAGCACCTCCGGTCTCTTCATGCCTCCCATGAGCATGTCGTAAAGCCCGTAGAGCACCAGTGGCAGAAAGATCATTGCCGTGTACTCTCCCACGGCGCTGCGGGTGTAGATATCGTCCAGATGATATTGGGAAAGTGTGTAGATCAACGCCGAGGCTACTCCCGCAGCCCCTGCGATATAGCCGTCACGGCCGCAGAACCGCAGCACTATGGCCCTTGTCACCGCAAACATGCTGAAAAATGCGGCGAAGACACAGACCCCGGCAAAGAGGTTGAAACAAAGATTAATGGGAACTCCCACGCAGCGCATAAGCGCCGGCAGGTAGAGCATCAGATCGGGATAGAACATGGAGCTTGCATAGCCCCGGCCCCCGAAATACAGGGAATTTACCTTGGGGAAGGGATTTCCCGCCAGGATGTCGGTCTTTAATGCCTCTATCCTCAGCAGGTGATACGCGGAGTCATGGCCCACTATGCAGTTTACCGTAAATAACGGCAAACAGGCGACAAATATTGCCGCCAGTGAACACAGAAGGATCATTTTGTTTTCCCTTCCGGGCTTTCGCATATCAGCCTTTCCTCCTCATGACCATATGTATCTCGGAAGCAAAGCCGCTCTCATCCACAACCGCCTGAAGGGAATCGATGAGGGGCAGGAATTTTTCGGAAAGCACCTCCTTGGCGCCGGGATTGCCTCCCTGCTCCAGGGTCACGCACAGGAATCTGTAAAGATCCATGATATCCGAGCCAAAACGCCAGCTGTGGGCGATCTCAAAGCCGATCCTTTCCGCCATGTATTCAAGGGACTTGTCAGAGAACAGATGGGTGTGAGTCCCTCCCAGATGTCTGTTGTAGCAGCTCTGGTGGCTGGCCTCAAAGAGGGCCGAGAAAGAAAACATGGGAACCGAGAGGTAGAGATATTTTATATTTTCGTTACACTTTATGGCTTCGAGAGTCTCATCCAGCATGATGATATGCTCCAGAACGCCGATGGCGGAAAGAACCTTCCGGTCCGTGGTCTTTATGGCCTCGGTTATCTTATCCGCGTCGATCTGCCTGAGTATCTCTTTTCCGGCCATTTCATTGGCGTACCTGACCTGAGCCGTTGAGATCTCTATTCCGCAGGCGTCCGCCCCCAGGCTCTGCATTGCCCGGACAAAATAACCGGAGCCCGCACCGTCGTCAAGAAGACGGATATCATTTACATTTATGCCATCCTCCTTAAGACAGTCCACCAGAAACTGTGCCTTGGGAACATAGATCATTTCCAGCCGCTTTTCATAGCGCTCTCTGTCGGCTGCGGAATAATTGCACGCATAGTCGTCGTCTATGTACACCTTCTGTGCAAAGGCATCGGTGTCCTCGTGAGAAGAATTCAGATGTGAGCACACGGGACACAGGTAGTAATCCATTTTGTGGCTGGTAAAAAGCTTTTCCCCCTCAATGGGAGTGTGGCAGATCTTGCACTTTGTACGAAGAGGCTGGGCAAGCAGCGCATCCGCCATGTCGTCTGCCATGGCCAGGTTTCTGTCGTTGTGTTCAAAAAAATCGCTCTTGATATTGATCAGATCCCCTAAGGGCTTTGAATACTTGTTCATTTTTTCTCCGTTGCTCTGTTATAAAGATCCGTAAGTTTGGCTATCCTTTCGGCCTGTCCCTCAAGCTGTCCGGGGACAAGCCTCCATACCCAGTTGCCTCCAAGGGTTGAGGGGTGGTTTATCCTTGCCTCGTTTCCCAGGCACAGATAATCCTGGATGGGGATTATGCAGTAGGAAGCCACGCTGGAAAGTGCCTGCCTCACCAGCGCCTCCGTGACAATGGGCGGCTTTTTCGTGGAAAGACCCAAATGTGAAAGCACCCTGTCCCTGTCCTTTTTCTTCATGGAAGAAAACCATCCCGCCACGGTTTCATTGTCATGGGTTCCGGTGTATACCACGCAGCGTGGACCGTAATTATGGGGCAGGTACTCGTTTTTCCCGTGGGTGTCGTCAGGGTCGAAGGCAAACTCCAGCACCTTCATATTGCAGTATCCGGTCTTTTTCACCAGGGCGCGGACCGAGGGAGTGATAAAGCCCAGATCCTCTGCAATGATGTCGAACTTACCCAGCTTTTCCCTGATGACCTTGAAAAGATCCCAGCCCGGTCCCTTTTCCCACTCGCCGTTTCTAGCGGTTTGGGAACCTGCCGGAATGGAATAATATTCGTCAAACCCACGGAAGTGGTCTATGCGCACCACATCGTAGAGCTCGCTCATCTTTCTGACCCGGCTTACCCACCAGGCAAAGCCGGTGCTCTTGTGGTATTCCCAGTCGTAAAGAGGATTCCCCCAGAGCTGTCCGTCCGCGCAGAAAGCATCCGGCGGGCAGCCTGCCACTGCGCTTAAGTTTCTTTTTTTGTCTACCTGAAAGAGCTCGGGAAATGCCCAGAGATCCGAGCTGTCCGGCGACACGTATATGGGGATGTCCCCGATTATGCGGATGCCCTTTTCATTGGCGTAAGCCCTGAGAGCCTTCCACTGCTGATAAAATTTATGCTGGAGAAATTTATGAAATCCGATCTCTCCGGCAAGGAGCTTTTTATACTTTGACAGCGCCTGCTTTTTCCGGTAGCGGATGTCCTCATCCCACAGGGTGAAGCTGACCCCTTTGAAATGGCCCTTCACCGCCATGAAGAGGGCGTAATCCTCAAGCCAGTCGGAGTTTTCCTTAACAAAGGATGCATAGGCCGGGTCCTTTTTTGGATCCCATCTTTCGTAGGCCTTTTTCAGCACGGCGAACCGCTCATTGTAAAGCCTTCCGTAATCGATGTATTTCGGATCCACTCCCCGCTCCAGCCTCGCGCACTCCCGGGCCGATAGAAGTCCCTCATCAATAAGGGCCTCAAGGGAGATGAAATACGGATTCCCGGCAAAGGTGGAAAAGGTCTGGTAGGGGGAGTCACCGTAGCCCGTGGGCCCCAGCGGCAGGATCTGCCAGTAGGTCTGGTGTGCCTCCTTCAGAAAATCCACAAACCTGTATGCCTCTTTTGAAAAACATCCTATGCCGTACTTTCCCGGAAGGGAAAAGATCGGCAGCAAGATACCGGCACTGCGCATAAGTCCTCCAAGGATCAAAGCTTTGTATCGTCTCCGATAGTTACGAGTTCAGTTCCCGTGAGCTTCGCGAAAAGAGCGATATCCGCCCTTGTGAGAGCTGTGGAAACAACGGAATGATGAGCTCCTCCGGCATAGCACCATGCAGCCGTTCCGGTTGCAAAATCGGGCTTATGTCTGTACATGATACGGGCAACGGGAAGCTTGGGCATGGGCTCGGGCTGCTTTACAAGCTCGATGTCCGCACAGATGATGCGGAAATGATCGCCCAGATCGATGAGGGTAACCTGAATGCCGTCCCCTGTCACTCCGTCAAATACAAGTCTTGCGGGATCCTCCTTGCCGCCGATGCCCAGGGGATGAACCTGGATCTCGGGCTTTGTGGCCGCAAATGCGGGAGGAACCTCAAGCATATGGGATGCAAGCTCCAGCTCGCTTCCCTCGGTAAGGTCGTAGGTGTAATCCTCGATGAAGCCGGTGGCTCCGTCGCAGCCCTCGCTCATCTTCATGAGAACCGAGGAGAGAGCGCTTATCTTGTAGTCTCCCTCGGGACCGAAGCCAACGCCCTTTGTCATAAGATTCTGAACTGCCAGGCCCGGAAGCTGCTTCATTCCGTGGAGATCCTGGAAGTTGTCGGTGAAGGCACCCACGCCGTTTATCTCCATGAACTTCTCGAGAGCCAGCTCGTATTTTGCCTGCTCCTTTACCGCATCGATATTGTCGGTGGCCATGGTGTATTTACCGGTGTACTCGGCCATCTTTGCCTCTACATCGGCATCGCTTACCTGGGAAGCAAGGGCTACGATCTCGCCGATGCCCCAGTATTTGATCTCCCAGCCGTACTTAATCTCGCACTCAAGACGGTTTCCGTCGGTAACCGCCACATCCCTCATGTTGTTTCCGAAAGTCGCCACCCTGAGGTCGCGGCTGCAGGCGATGGCCTTAGCCACCCTGGCGAAACGCTTGATGCCCTCGATCACATGGGCGTGCTTGTAATAGCCGGCTACT
>JAFYEL010000054.1 GCA_017544285.1 Lachnospiraceae bacterium
CTTGCCCCGGGATTTCTTTTAAATACCACCGAGATTATCTCCTCGATATTTCCGCTGCTCCCCCCGATAAAAACATGGGTGGGATCCGGAAGCATCTTAAGATCCTCCGGCGCTATGCCGTCTACGGCCTCAAGATTTGAAGCCTTAAATCTCCGGGCATTTTCCCTGACCAGAGCAAGGGCCTCCGGATCCTTTTCCAGAGCCCACACCTTTATATCGGGTGAAAGGAGAGATGCCGCTATGCCTATGCTTCCGCAGCCCGCTCCCACATCCCAGAGCACACTGTCTGTTTTAAGTCCCAGCATGTCAAGGGAAAGGGCTCTCACCGGACGCTTTGTCAGGGGAATGATCCTTCCCTCATCTCTCTTTCTTAAAAAGTCTTCATCCTCAAGGGCATCTAAAGCATCCCTACGTGGAGCTTCGTTTACCGCAAGGATCACCGTCAGGGATTCCTCATCGGATATCTCAGATCGCTTTTCCTCATCGCCGAATTTTCCCTTTTCAAAACGGATTATGCGCCCATCGGGATAACCAAGCCTTTGTCCCACCGTAAGGGTCACGCCTTCCATCCCGAAGTACTCCAGCTTTTCGCAGAGTTTTTTCACGCTGCTTCCCCTGTCCATAAGAGCAAAACATCTCTCGCTGTCCCTTATGTGAGAGGCAAGATCCGTGTCCCTTCCGTGGGCGGAAAGTAGCTTTGTATCCGACCATTTTTCCCCGGCAGCGGCGCAGAAATACACAAGGCTTGAGATACCGGGAATTATCCTCACCTCAATACCCTCGGCGGTAAGTGCACTGTATATACCGTCCCCTGCGCTGTAGAACATGGCGTCTCCCGAAAGGAGTACGCAGATATCTCCCTCCGCATCCGCTTTCTCCTTAAGGACGTCTATGATGGCTGCGGGAGATGTGAGCTCAAGTGTTTTTCTGTTTTCATACCGGCTGATAAGGCGCTTTGATCCGATGAGGAGGGCTGCATTTTCGATGGCGTTTTCCGCCACCCGTGACAGCTCCCCGGGATTACCCATTCCGGTTCCTATGAGATATATCATGGCAGTATCCTAAGCTGTGGTCTGCTTAATCTTCGTTATCCGCTGTTCTGAAAAGAGTGGAGAAATCCTTTGCGTAAAGTCTGGACTCGGTATCGCTCTCCTTCAGCATCTTTCCGACGATAATAAGGGCGGTGTTCATTATACCTTCCTGCTCCGCATTCTCGCAAAGGGTTCCGACGCTGCAGTGTATCAGCTTCTCATCCTCGTGGCTCACCTTATAGGCTATGACCACGGGATCATCCTCGGAATATCCTCCGGCAAGAAGAGATGCCTTCACACTTTCAAGCAGTCCCGTGGAAAGAAAGATCGCAAGGGCGCATCCGCTTTTTGCAAAGTACTCGATGGTTTCTTTGTCGGGAACGGGAGTCCTTCCCGGCGCCCTGGTGATCACCAGTGACTGGGAAAGCTCCGGCACCATGTACTCGGTCTTTAAAGCCGCTGCCGCCGCCAGAAATGAGCTGACCCCGGGACAGACATCATAGTCTATACCCAGCTCGTCAAGACGGCGCATATGCTCTCCTATGGCTCCGTAAAGAGAAGGGTCTCCGGAGCAGAGCCTCACCACTTCGCCGCCGGCATCACAGCTTTCCTTTATCACGGCGATTATCCCGTCCAGATCCATCAGGGCGCTGTCATAAAGTGTGCAGTCTTTTCTGCAAAGCTTAAGCAGGTCCTTATTTATGAGGGAACCGGCATAGACCACCGTATCCGCTTTTTTCAGAAGCTCTTCACCCCGCCGGGTGATGAGATCCACCGAACCCGGTCCGGCTCCTACGAAGTGGACCATGAATGACCTCCGCAAAATACAACTATCCTGAGGGTCACATCCTCTCCCGTGACGCCCCGGACATGATAAACTATCTTCTTCATGACGGAATCCATGACCGTGTCAAGGATCCCCTCTTTTTCCAGGATCTCCACCGCCTTGTCGGTGGAAATACACTCCATGATACTCCCGACAAGATCCGGACCTGCCCCCGCCATGGCGGCGTGGACTCCTATGGTCTCCATCCTGGCATCCGCTACATGGGAGTGGGTGTTCATAACGCCGGCGGCCAGCTTTACAAGCTTGCCCATATGCCCCGCAAGGGTGATGGATTTAAAGCCCTTCTTTACCGCAAGCTCAAGGGTCTCTCCGATAAAGTTTCCGCAAAGGACAACATCCGTCTCATCACAGCCCAAAAGACCTGTGGCAAGGGATGCGCCTATGCTTCCCGGCGCCAGGATCAGGGACTGTCCCAGGGCTTTTTTAACGTCCATCTGTACCGCCACCGCGTCTATGAAGGCGGCGTGGCTCATGGGCTCGATCACTCCTGTGGTGCCAAGCACGGAAAGTCCGCCCTCTATTCCAAGGCGCGAGTTAAAGGTCTTTTTGGCAAGCTCCTCTCCCCCGGGGATGCTCACGGTCACCTTTGCTCCGCCGCTGTATCCAAGCTCTTCGAAGACCTCCGACACCGCCTGTTTTATCATGGCACGGGGTACGGGGTTGATGGCCTTTTCACCCACCGGAAGGGAAAGCCCGGGCTTTGTCACAACCCCAATGCCTTCTCCTCCGTCTATAATTATATCACCCTCCGGCAAGAGCTTAAGTGATACCCTTACCATTGCGCCGTCGGTGACATCCGGATCGTCTCCGGAAAACTTTTTTACACTGCAGGCTGCGGCCTCATACTTTTTCAGATCTATATCCAAAAGCCGGCTTCCCACGGATATGCCCGAGGGGGTTACCAGGCTTTCAACTTCCTTCTCTTTTCCGGTGAGGGCCATGCAGGCTGCGGCCTTTGCTCCAAGGGCCGCGCAGGCTCCCGTGGTGACCCCACGCTTCATGCCCGTTTCGTTCACGGGGGCATCGCACCAGCTCCCGGCATTACCGGCACCCGTAAGCTCTCCGATGAGTTTTTGTGCCTCAAAAAGGCTTATCCCCTCCTCATTTTCGGAGGGTCTTCTGATGACGATGGAACGGGCCGACACATCCTCTGCCGCCAGGAGCTTTTCGGCATATCCGCCGCTGCTCCCGGATTCCTTGGTGATAAGGATTTTTATATCTGCCTCTTTAAACAGGGCCCGGTTCACCTCCCGGGAAAAGGGTCCCTGCATACATATCACATGTTCCCGAGGATATCCCAGATCAAGAGCCTTCTTCAGATTTTCCGGGTCCGGCAGGATGCACACGTAAACCCTTTTTTCAAAATCTTTAAGGCAGGTCAGCGTCTCCAGGGACTTGGCCCCCAGGGCGCTGAAAATATTTCCTTCGGTATCTTTAAGGGCGTCAAGGGCCTGCTGCAGGGAGTCTGCATACTCAGGCTCTGCGCCTTTAACTTCCTGAATTTCTTCCCTTCGCACTCTTATGAGCCTTGCGCCTGTCACTTCACAGGCCGTTCTTATGTTTTGGCTCACAATGAGAGCATAGGGGTGGGTGGCGTCTATCACAAGCTCCGGGCCAAGCTCTTTTATCAGAGCCTCCATGCCCTCCTTTTCAAGACGTCCCTCTAGTATATTGTAGCCCTCTCTTTCGCCCGGAAGAAGCTCTGTTCCGTAGGCTGTGGCACAGCTCACGGTAAGCTCCGTTTCCGTGGAAAGAGAGAGTATGTATTCGGTAAGCTTTCTGCCCTCGACGGTTCCGGCAAACAACAGTATCTTCAACTATTTGAATACCCCCGTGTTCACATAGTAGCTCGGCTCTCCATAGACCTGCCAGCGATCTCCGTCCTTGGGTCCGGGAACCTTGTCCCATACCACGTAGAAATCATCTCCCTGCCACTGGCCCGAACAGGTAGTGGGTGCGGTCAGCTTTTTTGCAAAGAGGCCCGCGTGTACTGGCATGATGGAGCCCATGGTAAGGATAAGGGCGAGTAACAATGCCACGAGTCGTTTCGTCTTTTTCATCCGTCTTACCTCCCGTCTGAGGATCCTTCTCACTGTTCATGACGGCAGCGGCCGCCGCACACAGGGTACAGCGGCCGCCACACATCGGTCACATCTAAACTTACTTGGTAACCTTAACGGCCGCCTTGTATTTCTTCCTGTTGAGTGTATAGGTTATCTTTACGCTTCCCTTTGCCTTGTTCTGGGGATCCAGTGCAAAGGTAAGTGTTCCGTCACTGTTTACAACGGCGTTTACCATTACCTTGCCGCTCTTTACGGCTGTGGTAACTCCAACCTTTGTAAGGGGAGTCTTGCCTATGGTCCAGAAGCCGCCTATGGTCCTTCCGTCTCCGGGAATGGTTGCCAGTGTGATGATGTTATCCTTTACATTTGCACACTTGCCCTCGGCAGCGGGAAGGGAATTTGCGGATACCTGGTTTGCGGATACTCCCGCATCCTTTTTCAGGGTGACGCCCTTAAGCTCCTTTTTGTCAAAGCCCATGCTCACAACCTTAATAGTAACCTTCGTACCGGTGGTCTGATCCGCAATAGCTATGGTGTAATAGTCAACTCCCTTTATGGTGGGAAGTGTAAGGTTCTTGCCCTTCTTAAGAGCATTGGGGATGGTCTTGGTGGAAAGCTTTTCAGCTGTCTTGCCCACCTTTTTGGAAACCTTCTCGGATGCTCCGGCAGACATCTTTGTATCGATCTTCTCAAAGGTATAGCCCTTGAGGTTTGCGATATTAAGCTTTGCTCCGGCGTTTACGGTCACCATGTTGTCGGAAACGCCCTGCTTAATGTTCAGGCTGATGGCGCTGACCTTATTCTTCTTTTTGGTGAGCTTTTCGCTTACGGTATCGCGCCTTCCGACCCAGAGCTCAAACTCCTGCTCGGTGCTATAGCCCTGATCCTTTTTACCGAGGTTAAGGATACCGAAGGCGGTCTCGTTTATCTTGCAGTCCCTTTCATCCATGACCATAGAGGGATCCATCCACTTAAGCTCGATGGGCTCACTCTGGGATACGGGCTCTCCTGCCTTATAGCCGATCACGATAAATGTTACGGTCTCCTCTTTCTGACCGGGTGTCTTAAAGGTGTATGATGCGTCGTTTCCGCTCACACTGAGTGTGGCCACGGTGTCCCAGATGTTCTTTCCTTTGTCGTAAACCTTTACCACATAGGTGTCCGCGTTGGTCTTATTCTTCCAGGTTACGGTCTTGTCCTTATCCCATCCGGCCTTTATCTCAGTGTCATCGTCATCCATCTTAACGGCCTCAACCACATATTTTACGGCCGGATCATCAGTCTCTGCAAGGTTGGATCCGTCTGCCAGTAAGAGCTCGTGAGGAGTATAGTTTTTAAACTTGCCTCTGTAGATCTTTACATCACAAATGGGATTGCCGCCCTCGGTGTTGTTATTGATATTGATCGCGTTTTCCACGTAACCTGACTTCATCACCAGATTGGAATTTCTTACGTATATGGATCCATTTCCCTCTTCCGGTGAAGGATCTCCGCATCCCTCGATTGCCACATCCTCAAGGGTCGTAACCGCATTATTGCCTGCTTTAGTTTCCTTGCCGTCGTTGAATATGGCTGAGCCGCATTTTTGAGCATGGCAATTCCTTATTATTGTTTGGTTAACATTCATGGCACCGGTGTTGAATATACCTGCTCCGGCTCCGTTTGCGCTGCAGTCTACGATATAGGCGTTGGTCAGTTCAAAGGATCCGTTGTTTACGATGGCACCGCCCTGGCCCTTATCGGATGCCTGAGTGCAGTTTTCGATGGTGCAGTCTTTAACGGTCATGGTTGAAGTTGTGTAATCTCCCGTACCGTTGGTGATGGCGCCGCCCTCTTTTGCTGCATTGCATTCATCTATGTAAGTATCCGTCACATCACACTTTCCAAGATTAAGTATGGCTCCGCCGCTTTCCTGTGCATAGCAGAACCTGATCGCACAGTTTTCCAGCACTGCCGTTCCGCCCCCTGCGTTGTAGAAAAAGCCGCCGTAATCAGCCGCGTTTCCATAGCCCCTGACGTATTTGAGGGTCACCTTTTCACCCTCGTTTTCGATGGCTCCGCCATTTATAGGTACGCTCGGTATGCTCATTAACCGGCATCCAACGATGGCCACATTCTCAACCACAAGGGTTGCCTTTTTTCCGCCTGCATTTGTGTTCTGTATTGCCAGTCCACCATTGTTCTGGCCTCCGTTGTACAGGATACTGCCGGAGACTTTTACATTTTCCGCAGCGGCAATGGAGTTGGCATTATCAACATCAACCGCTATTTCTTTTTGAGAGTCGCTCAGACCGGTTCTGATAGTCCATGTCGATGCATTAAAGTAATGAACAGCATCATCGCTGCCGCTGTTTTTCACGGTCAGATTTCCACGGTTAATGATGTTTTTTCCTTTAAGGTCCACGGAATATCCGTTCAGATCCAGAGTCAGGTCCTTATCGCTTATCACGTGATCTTCCGATGCATCAAACAGATCGGTATCTCCTGTCAGAGTGATGGTGTCTCCGTTCGACGCGGCGTCAAATGTTGCGTATACCGTATCATATGTAGCATCGGAGCCCTCAATCTTTACCGTACCCTCCTCGGCATAGACCGCCTGTGCGCTGCCCAGGATCATTACCGTGGCCGCCAAAAGCCCCAGGCCGATCCTTTTTTTCTTACCTGATGATTTCATTACTGACCTCCTTTGTCTTGTTTGGTCTTGAACCTATTTGGTTACTTTAATGGCTGCTTTGTATTTCCTGCGGTTCAGGGTGTAGGTGATCTTTACACTGCCCTTTGCCGTATTGGCCTTATCAAGTGCGAAGGTAAGGGTTCCGTCGCTGTTAACCACTGCGTTCAGCATAACCCTGCCGCTCTTAACCGCTGTTGTCACTCCCACCTTTGAAATGGGTGTCTTGCCCACGGTCCAGAAGCCGCCCACGAGCCTGTCACCGGTGGATACGATCCCCAGAGTGACCTTGCCGTCCTTTGCCACAACGCATCCGGAAACCGATGCGGGAAGGGAATTTGCGGACACCTGATCTGCGGGGATGCCGCTGTCCTTTTTCAGGGTGACTTTCTTAAGTTCGGTTTTGTCAAAGTAGGCGGATACCACGTTGATGGTAACCTTTGTCTTTGTTGCCTCATCACCGAGGGTCACCGCATAGCTGTCGACTCCTTTGATGATCGGGAGAGTGAGCTTCTTACCCTTCTTTAATGCTCCCGGAATAGTCTTATCGGTAAGCCTCTTTATCTTCTTTTCAGCCTTCTTGCGGGCCCTTTCGGTTATGCCCACAGTCAGCCTTGTATTAATTCCTTCGAGAACGTAACCCTTGAGGTTTGCTATGTCAAGCTTTGCCCCGTTGTTCAGGGTGATGTAGTTGTCGGAAACGCCCTGCTTTACGTTGAGAGAGATGACGGTGATCTTACTCTTCTTCTTGGTGACGTTCTCGCTTATGGTATCACGCCTTGCTACCCACAGGTCAAACTTCTGCTCGCTCTTGTAGCCGGGATCCTTTTTCGAAAGAGTCAGGAGTGATACTGCCGCGGAATTATCCTCGCTTACTATCACCTCTGTCTCTCCGTCGTCGGGGGTTACAGTGGGCTCATCCCCACCGGGCTGTGTGCCGCCGCCACCGGGCTGATCCGGACCGTCGGGCTCATCTGCCTTGTTCCAGCTTATGCTGAAGGTCTTGCTTGCCGCTAAAGGCTCTAACCCATCAAGAGCAACTATCCTGTATGTCTTTATCACGGAAGCTGTTCCGCTCTCCGTAATATCCGCATATACTGCGCCGTCTTTTATCTCATAGGAATCAAAGTAGTTATCCCAGTTTTTACCGTCGCCTGCAAGGATGTAGTAGGAAGCCGCAGGATCCGCGACATTCCAGGAAACGCTCACCTTGTCGCCAAGGGTTTCCTTGTCCGCGCCATCCGAAAGATGGAATGCCGGAATTTCCTTAACCA
>JAFYEL010000055.1 GCA_017544285.1 Lachnospiraceae bacterium
GGTACATCGGCATAAAAAAACTGACGGGACTCATCGGAGGCATCGAGATCGACCCGGTTGTACTGGGGGTCCTGAAGGAAAACGAAAGGCCGAAGGCTCCGGGCATGAAGTACCGCCACTATGCTCCCAAGGGGGATCTTGTCATAGTGAAGGGAGAGGCGTTATCTGTTGCGGATAAGATAAACACCCTGGTCAGGGAACACCTTGAAAAGGGAGAGAGCGCAGGGGTGATAGCAACCTCGGAAAACCTGGAGCTCTACACCTGCGGAACCGTCAGGTGCGTGGGATCCAGGGAAAGGGACGAGGAGATAGCCCACAATCTTTTTTCACTGCTGAGGGAATTTGACGACCTGGGAGTGGAACATATATACTCTGAAGAACTGGATACGCCCCGGCTGGGGATGGCTGTGATGAACAGGCTGAACAAGGCGGCGGGCCATAAGATAATTGAGGTTTAAGCATACTGCAGAGAGGGAAAACCATGAAAATTGCAATCGGAAGCGATCACGGCGGATTTGATCTCAAGGAGAAAATGAAGGAACATCTCACTCAGGCCGGACACGAGGTGATGGACCTTGGCTGCCACGAGAAGGCAAGCTGCGACTACCCGGTCTTCGGACGTGCGGTGGCAGAGGCCGTGGCAAAGAGAGAGGCCGATAGGGGCATAGTCATCTGCACCACCGGCATCGGTATCTCCATAGCGGCCAACAAGGTTCCCGGCATCAGAGCGGCGCTTTGCACCGATCCGCTGATGGCAAGGCTCACAAGGGAGCACAATGATGCCAACGTTCTGGCACTGGGGGCTGCCATCGTGGGCGACATGCTGGCCTTTGAGATGGCTGATGTATTTCTTTCCACGGAGTTTTCCGGCGGCGAAAGGCATGTGAGAAGGGTAGGAATGCTATGACCGAAAAGAGAAAGGATTACATCTCATGGGATGAATATTTCATGGGAGTGGCTACCCTTGCTTCGATGCGCTCAAAGGATCCCAACACGCAGGTGGGGGCCTGCATCGTCAGCGAAGCCAACAAGATCCTGTCCATGGGATACAACGGTTTTCCCGTGGGCTGTTCGGACGATGAGTTTCCCTGGGAGCGCGAGGGTGAGCTTGCCGATACGAAATACGCCTATGTAAGCCATGCGGAGCTCAACGCCATCCTGAACTACAGGGGCGGAAGCCTTGAGGGCACAAAGGTGTATGTTACCCTTTTTCCCTGCAACGAGTGCGCCAAGGCCATAATCCAGAGCGGCATCAAGTGCGTGGTGTACGCAGGCGATAAATACGAAGGAACGGCGGGAAACATCGCCGCCAAGAGGATGTTCGACGCGGCCGGAGTTAAATACGAAAAGTATGAGCATACCGGAAAGGAAATAAAGTTTACACTCTGATATGTTTTTTTCGGAAATGACCTTTTCAAAAAAAATAAGGACCATACCGGCGATCTGCCTGGCGATCTCTCTTCTGTTTACGGGCAGCATCCCCGCAAAGACCACCGAAGAAAAGCTGAGGGAGGCACAGCAGCAAAAGGCCGAGACCGAGGGCAAGCTTGGGGAGACCCAGGTGAAAAAGCAGAACCTTGAGACCTCGAAGACTGCGCTGCAGGGCTACCTGACCGGCCTTAACGACGACCTTGCGGAGGTGTCAAACAAGCTCAGCACCATTGAGGGAGAGCTCAGCGACAAGGAGGCCCAGATAGAAAAGACCGGTGAGGAGATCGAATCCCTGGAGCAGGAGATCGACACCCTGGGAGAAGAGCTTGAGGTGGCCGCATCCGAGATCGATGAGCAGTACGGTTTCATGAAAAAGAGGATCCGCCGTATCTACGAGCAGGGCGGAAACAGCTATGTTCAGGCCATCCTCGGAGCGGGAAGCTTCACGGAGCTTCTAAACTACGCCGATTACGTGGAAAAGGCTACGGAGTACGACCAGAATCTGCTGGACAAGCTTCGTGAGAAGAAGCAGGAGATAGCCGAGAAAAAGGCCAGGGTTGAAGCCGACAAAAAAGAGATCGAAGAGAAGAAACAGCAGCAGGAGGAGGAGAGAGACGATATCGCGGAGCTCAAGACCGACGCCGCTGCGCAGCAGAGCATGGTAAAGGGACTGGTGAACCAGACGGTGACCCAGATCCACGGCTATTCGGGACAGATAGCCCAGGCCGAGGCTGACGCGAAGGCCTATGAGGCCGAGATCGCCAGCCAGAACGAGAATATCAAGACCCTGGAGGCAGAGCTTGAAAAGGAGAGGGCTCTGGCGGAAAAATCCAGAAGAATGGCCAAAAAGGATCTGTCACAGATCAATGTTGAAGAAGGAGAGCGTGAACTCCTGGCCTGCCTCATTTACTGCGAGGCGGGAAGCGAGCCATATGAAGGCCAGGTTGCGGTTGGAGCCGTGGTCATGAACCGCTGTATGAGCGGTGCCTTCCCCGACACCATTACCGGAGTCATCTACCAGTCGGGACAGTTTGCCCCCGTCAGGAGCGGAAGGCTTGCTGCAAGACTTACCCAGGGCGCCAACGACAGCTGCTACAGAGCGGCGGATGCGGCCCTTTCGGGACAGAGCCCCGTGGGTGACTGCCTGTTCTTCAGGACCGTGATCCCCGAGATAAAGGGACATGTCATTGGAAACCACGTATTCTACACACCCTAAGCATCCCTGACGGGATCGGGAACATACAGACATATAAAAACAGCGGCTCAGCCGCTGTTTTTTGATCCGGGTTTAGGATTTGGGAATGCGTATCTCGATCTCGTCCGAGAGCTTGTCAAAATTGCCGTCGTAGATGATCCGCAGCAGCCGGTCCAGGGAACGGAGGGCTTTTTTCACGTCATCCATGGTGAGGGTACCGCTCTCAAGGGCCTGCTCGAATTCATCCAGGTCCACCACCTTGACAAAGCCGTCGGGGTAGATGATCACATCCGCCAGAAGATCGCGGAAGACCCATTTATTTTCCGCAGGGATTTCCTCGTGGTCGATGATGTCGCAGTACCAGTACAGGAGGGAATCGTCCTCGTACAGGAACTTGCTAACCTTAAAGCCCTCTTTGAGGAAATAGCAGGAGTATCCGTGGTGGAGGTCCTTTTTGGGATGAAGGGCATTCCAGGCGGTGACTATCACTCTGTCGTCGAAATAGAGGATGGTGTCGTCCACCAGGGGGATGCACTCGTCCGGTATTATTCTTTTTCTGTATAGATTTGGGATTCTTTTTTCTTCCATCCCATTAATCATACACAGTGCGCATAAAAAATAAAAGAGTAGACTTATTACCTAAAAATGTTTATAATTGACATGTTGAGTTTAGGCGGTGTATGTGATGAATAAAAACAGAAGCATATACAAAGCCCTGGCCATGGTCACTCAGTTCGGCATAAACATGATGGTACCCATAGTTCTGTGTGTGGTCATCGGCATAAAGGCAGATGAGTGGCTTGGTACATCCTTTATCGTCATCATCATGTTTTTCCTTGGGGCCGCAGCAGGCTTTAGAAATATTTACATCTTATCAAAGGATATATATGGAGACGACAAAGAACGGAGAAAAAAGCACTGACACCCTGGCTGAGTTGATAGTCGGGATCATAGTGTGGGGATTCTTCGGTCAGGTCGCTTTTTTGTTATTTACAAAAGGCACCGGACTGCTGCTGGTCTCCGGCGGCTGGTGGCTGGGGGCAATGGTGGCTGTTTTCTGGGCCGTCCATATACACGCAGGTCTCAGAAAGGTCCTGGCACTGGGCATGGGTGATGCACAGACCGCACTCAGATTCCACGCCATCATCAGATATCTGGTGGCGGCAGCGGGCATGGCACTGCTCTATGTGTCCATATCGTTGGCAGGCCGGAAGGAAATGATGATCTACGCAGCTTCGTACGTACCCGGCATCCTGACTCTCAAGGCCGCAGCCTACACGCAGCCTTTGATCCACAGGATCGGTAATTCTCTTTTCGGAAAATAATTTTGGGGAGATGACAGATATGGCATTAAACACCGGAATCTTACTTTCAGGAGCAAACGATCTCGGATTCATGATAGAGGGAGTTTTTCCCTATAACTTTTTCGGGCACGAAGTGTGGATAACCACTTCCCACTGCTGCCTGCTCATAGTGCTGCTGGTCATCATAGGCTTCTGTATCGCAGCAAATATCTCCATTAAAAAAGCACAGGACGTACCCTCCGGCATGCAGAATGTTGCGGAGCTGGTGGTTGAATTTCTGGACGGTCTGGTGAGCGGCTCCATGGGTAAGGCGGCTCCCAAGTTCGCAAATTACATCGGAACACTTTTCCTTTTCATCTTTATCAGCAACATTTCGGGCCTCTTCGGCCTCAGGCCTCCCACGGCCGATTACGGTGTGACCCTTCCTCTGGGTCTTATCACCTTCTGTCTCATTTTGTTCAACAAACTCAAGTATCAGAAGCTCAGCGGCTTCATCAAGGGACTCTGCGAGCCCTGGCCTTTCTGGGCACCCATCAACGTTATCGGTGATGTGGCGGTTCCCATTTCCCTCTCCCTGCGTCTTTTCGCAAACGTGCTCTCGGGCACGGTTATGATGTCGCTGGTATACGGTCTGCTGAGTGCGGTGGCTTACGCATGGCCCGCAGCACTTCACGTATACTTCGATCTTTTCTCCGGCGCAATACAGACATACGTATTCTGTATGCTGACCATGACCTATGTGACCGACGCCATCGGCGACGGGCTGGACTGAGGACCGGAGACTTAAACAGGTATTTCCCCCAATGCTTTCGTTGGGGTTGAAACAGTAATACATTAACTTAAGGAGGAATATATTATGGAAGGAATCACAGGTGTGGAGCTGATTAAGGCTTGCTCGGCAATCGGTGCGGGACTTGCGGTAATAGCAGGTATCGGACCCGGTGTAGGTCAGGGTATTGCTGCCGGTTATGCGGCATCTGCCGTAGGACGTAACCCCGGAGCAAAGGGTGAGATCACATCTACCATGCTTTTGGGACAGGCCGTAGCCGAGACCACCGGTCTTTACGGACTGCTTATTGCCATGCTTCTGCTCTTTGTACAGCCGCTCGCAAAATAATCGCCAGTTTAAGGAGGTAAAATCTTGGAACCGAGACTGTTTAACCTCGATTTTCAGCTTCTAAGCGATTCGTGTCTGACGCTGATAGCCGTATTTGTACTGGTGCTCGTTGCGTCCAACCTGCTGTTCAACCCGGTGCGTGAATTCATGAAAAAGCGCCGTGAAAAGATAGCGCAGGATCTGGAGCAGGCAAAGACCAGCAAGGAACAGGCTGAGGCGGAAAAGCAGGAATATCTCAGCAAGCTGGGTGAGATTGAGAAGGAAGCTGAGCGGATTTTGTCAGAGGCCAGAAAGAAGGCCGTTGAAAATCAGAAGCGTATAGAGGAAGAGGCGAGGACCGAGGCCGCAAATATAATTGCCCAGGCCAGAAGAGAGGCCGAGCTTGAAAAGAGCAAGGTAGCCGATGAGGTCAGACAGCAGATGATAGAGATAGCATCGCTTATGGCCGGCAAGGTCGTTTCCCAGTCCATGACTACGCAGATACAGGATTCTCTTGTTGAAGAAACGCTTAAGGAAATGGGTGAGAGCACATGGCTAAGCTGATATCACAGACTTACGGGCAGGCTCTCTACGAGCTTGCTGTCGAAGAAAATAAAGTCGAGCAGTACCTTGACGAGGTCAGGGCGCTGAGGGCTGCATTTCTCGACGGAGACGATTTCATCCGTTTTGTCAAGAACCCCAGGGTGACCCAGGATGAAAAGCAAAAGGTCATCGAGGACTCCCTGAAGGGCAGGATCAGTGACGACATACTTGGATTTCTGGTGATACTCAACCAGAAGGAAAGACTGGCGGATATAGAGGGTATCTTCGAATACTTCATCTCCGCAGTCAACGAGCAGTGCGGCATCGGCAGGGCAAAGGTTTCATCCCCTACCGAGCTCTCGGGCGTTCAAAAGGAAGAGATCGAAAAAAAGCTTTTGGATACCACCGGCTACAAAAAGGTGGAGATCGAGTACATCACCGATCCCTCACTCATCGGCGGTATCGTCATCCGTGTCGGAGACCGGGTGGTGGACGGCAGCATACGCACGCGCCTGTATGAGCTTAAGCGCGGGCTGATCTGACAAGTGACAAAATTTCTCAGATTGTGAGGTACTATTAATGAATTTAAAGCCGGAAGAGATAAGTTCCGTTATAAAAGAACAGATCAAAAGATATTCCGCGCAGCTTGAGGTATCGGAGGTCGGTACCGTAATCCAGGTGGCTGACGGAATAGCCAGAGTACACGGACTTGAGAAAGCTATGATGAACGAGCTTCTCGAGTTTCCCGGCGAGGTATACGGCATGGTGCTTAACCTTGAGGAGGACAATGTCGGCGTGGTACTTCTGGGCGATCATAGGAATATCAGCGAAGGCGACACGGTAAAGACCACAAAGAGAGTGGTTGAGGTACCCGTGGGCGACGCGTTAACGGGACGTGTAGTAAATGCCCTTGGACAGCCCATTGACGGCAAGGGCCCCATCAAGACCGATAAGTTCCGCAAGATCGAGAGAGTGGCCTCCGGTGTTATCACGAGAAAATCCGTGGACACTCCCCTTCAGACCGGTATCAAGGCTATCGATGCCATGGTTCCCATCGGAAGAGGACAAAGAGAGCTTATCATCGGCGACAGGCAGACAGGTAAGACCGCCATCGCCATCGATACCATAATCAACCAGAAGGGTCAGGGAGTTAAGTGTATCTATGTAGCCATCGGCCAGAAGGCTTCTACAGTGGCATCCATTGTTAAGAGCCTCGAGGAGTACGGCGCAATGGCATACACCACCGTGGTTGCCGCTACGGCATCCGAGCTGGCTCCCCTTCAGTATATTGCCCCTTATTCGGGCTGTGCCATCGGCGAGGAGTGGATGGAGAACGGCGAAGACGTGCTGGTGATCTACGACGATCTTTCAAAGCACGCTACCGCTTACCGTACACTGTCCCTGCTGCTGAGACGTCCGCCGGGACGTGAGGCATACCCCGGAGACGTATTCTACCTGCACTCAAGACTTCTTGAGAGAGCGGCACGCATGAGTGAGGAGTACGGCGGAGGTTCCCTTACCGCACTTCCCATCATCGAGACCCAGGCAGGCGATGTATCCGCATACATCCCCACCAACGTTATATCCATCACCGACGGTCAGATCTATCTGGAGTCGGAGATGTTCAATTCGGGCTTCCGCCCTGCCGTAAACGCCGGACTTTCCGTATCCCGAGTGGGAGGCGCAGCGCAGATCAAGGCTATGAAGAGCATCGCATCACCTATCCGTGTGGATCTGGCACAGTACCGCGAGCTCGCATCCTTCGCGCAGTTCGGTTCCGAGCTTGACGATGACACCAAGGAAAGGCTTGCACAGGGCGAGAGAATCAAGGAGATCCTTAAGCAGCCCCAGTATTCGCCTATGCCCGTTGAGTTCCAGGTCATCATCATTTTCGTGGCAACGGCAAAGCTGCTGCTTGATATACCCGTTAAGGATATCACTGCCTTTGAGTCGGGATTCTTTGAGTTCATCAAGACCAAATATCCCGAGATCCCCGCGTCCATCAAGGACACGAAGGTTATCTCCGACGAGATCAGGGAGAAGCTCGTTAAGGCAGCCGGCGAATTCAAGGCAGACTTTTTAAAGTAATAGGAAGGGAGTTATGATCTTATGGCTTCCATGAGAGACATAAAAAGACGAAAGGTCAGCATCCAGAGCACACAGCAGATCACCAAGGCCATGAAGCTGGTATCCACCGTGCGCCTCCAGAGGGCAAAGGCCAAGGCCGAGAGGTCCAGGGCATACTTTAAGTGTATGCAGAAGACCGTTGCCTCCATGCTCTCAAGGACCGGAAATGTCAATCATCCCTATCTGAGCAGCAAGGGCGACGGCAGAAAGGCCGTTGTGGTCATCAGCTCAAACAGGGGCCTGGCCGGCGGTTTCAACAGTAACGTGGTAAGGTTAATGATCAAAAATGACCAGACCGCAGACTGGGATCCCGCATCAGTGGATATATATGCCATCGGAAACAAGGCAAAGGACGGCCTGGCAAGGGCCGGCTTCGGAATAGCGGACAGCGATCCCGACGCCATCGACGAGCCTGTATACGATGATGCAAAGAGGATCTCGGACAAACTTCTGGAGAAATTCAGAGCAGGAGAGATCTCGGAGATATATGTGGCATATACGGAGTTCAAAAACACCGTTACACACATCCCTACCCTCATAAGGGTTCTCCCCGTGGAGCTTCCCGAGGATGAGGCGGACGGGGCAGGAGTTTCGGCTCCCATGAACTTTGAGCCCGCCGAGGATGAGTCACTGGATCTCATTGTGCCCAAGTATGTGGCAAGCATGATCTACGGTGCGCTTATGCAGTCCATCGCCAGTGAGAACGGAGCGAGGATGCAGGCCATGGATTCGGCCACGAGCAATGCCGAGGACATGATACAGAGCCTGGCGCTTCAGTATAACAGAGCCCGTCAGAGCTCCATTACTCAGGAGCTTACCGAGATAATCGCAGGCGCAGAGGCAATATCATAGCAGTCAGTATTAAGGAGGATACTAGTATGGCGGATAAAAACCTGGGCAAGGTTACCCAGATCATCGGAGCTGTCGTTGACATTAAGTTCAGTGACGGCAATCTGCCCGAGATCAACGAGGCCGTTGAGATAACCATGGGAACCGGCGACACCCTTGTGGTGGAGGTTTCACAGCACCTCGGAGACGATACGGTTAGATGTATAGCCATGGGTTCCACCGACGGTATGGTAAGGGGCATGGAGGCAGTGGCCACCGGAGCACCCATCACCGTTCCCGTAGGTGAAAACACCCTGGGACGTATGTTCAACGTTCTGGGAAAGCCCATAGACAACAAGCCCGATCCCACCGATGTGAGCTACTCCCCCATTCACAGAAAGGCTCCGGCCTTTGAGGAGCAGTCTACAAACACTGAGCTTCTTGAGACAGGTATCAAGGTGGTCGACCTTCTTTGCCCCTATCAGAAGGGTGGAAAGATCGGACTCTTCGGAGGTGCCGGCGTAGGTAAGACGGTGCTTATCCAGGAGCTCATCAGAAATATAGCAACAGAGCACGGCGGTTATTCCGTATTCACAGGCGTAGGCGAGCGTACCCGTGAGGGTAACGACCTCTACTACGAAATGAAGGAGTCGGGAGTTATCGACAAGACCACCATGGTCTTCGGTCAGATGAACGAGCCTCCGGGGGCCCGCATGAGAGTTGGTCTTACGGGTCTTACCATGGCCGAGTATTTCCGCGACAAGGGCGGAAAGGACGTGCTTCTTTTCATTGACAACATATTCAGATTTACCCAGGCAGGTTCCGAGGTTTCCGCACTTCTCGGACGCGTTCCCTCCGCCGTTGGTTATCAGCCTACGCTGCAGACGGAGATGGGCGCCCTTCAGGAGCGTATCACTTCCACAAAGAGCGGATCCATCACATCGGTACAGGCAGTATACGTTCCCGCCGATGACCTTACGGACCCTGCTCCGGCAACAACCTTCGCCCATCTGGACGCCACCACCGTGCTTTCAAGAAGCATCGTGGAGCTGGGTATCTATCCCGCGGTGGATCCTCTTGAGTCCACTTCCAGGATTCTTGATCCCAGGGTTGTCGGCGAGGAGCATTACAGAGTTGCCAGAGGAGTACAGGAGATACTCCAGAGATACAAGGAACTTCAGGATATCATCGCCATCCTCGGTATGGACGAGCTTTCCGAAACCGACAAGCTGGTGGTATCAAGAGCCAGAAAGGTTCAGAGATTCCTGTCACAGCCCTTCTTTGTGGCTGAGCAGTTCACCGGATACAACGGACGCTACGTGCCCATTAAGGATACCATCCAGGGCTTCGCAGAGATCCTTGCCGGTAAGCACGACGACATACCCGAGGGACACTTCCTCAACGCAGGCGGCATAGACGATGTACTTGCAAGATAATCAGGTACAGTGAAGGGATTTATATGGATAACACTTTCAAACTACAGGTGATCTGCCCCGACAGGGTATTTTACGAGGGCGAGGCTTCAATGCTCGAGCTCAACACCATCGAGGGCGAGGTAGGTATCTATAAGCATCACGTGCCCATGACCATGATAATAGCCCCCGGCGCCATGACCATCACAGAGGGTGACGGCACCAAAAAGGATGCGGCTGTGCATTCGGGGTTCATCGAGGTTCTGGGAGAGAAGGTCACAGTGCTGGCCGAGGTCGCCGAGTGGCCGGGAGAGATCGATGTCGAAAGAGCCGAAAGGGCAAAGGAGAGAGCCGAAAAGAGGCTTGAGGAAAAGCCCACTGGCACGGATATAGCCAGGGCCCAGACTGCATTGCAGAGGGCGATCGCCAGGATATACGTAGTAAAATAGATGATTCTTTACCCCGGGGGAGATTCTTCCGGGGTAAATTTTTACGGCATTACAGGAATACATGAAACAGCGGATAATCAGGATCTCAATCTTTATATTCACCTTTGTGATCTCAACCGTGATCCTCAGCACCATTATGAACAAGGGTAACACGGATATGACCGTGGAGATGAGCGCCGCCACCTTTCCCGTGATAAACATGCAGGTGGGGGGCATTGCGGTCAACACTCTCTACGGCTATGCCGATGAGATGCAGGAAAAGTATCTCAGAGAGACTCTTACCCCCATGGGTGAGGACAAGGCACTCAGGATGGAGATACAAAAAAACGGGATGAACCTGACAGGGATATCCTACGAGGTTCGCTCTCTTGACACGACCCGTCTGGTGGAAAAGACTGAGCTGTTCAATTACATAGATGACGGTGGAAAGATAACCGTGGATTTCTCCCTCAAGGATCTTATTGACAAGGACAGGGAGTATCTGCTTGTGATCGTTCTCAATACCGGCAGCAGTGAGATACGCTATTACACCAGGGTACGGGAGAGCGATGAGCTGGACCCCATAGCCAGACTGGATTTCATACGGGATTTTCACGACAAGACCTTTGACAGGGAAGCGGCCAAAAATATCGTGACCTACCATGAGAGCAACGAGGAGGGTGACAACAGTACCTACGGCCATGTGGATATCCACTCCAGCTTTTACCAGATCACCTGGGGTGACCTTAAGATAAAGGAGAGGGGAGAGGCCGTGGCCCAGATATATGAGATGAATGACGACATCTCTTCGGTGGGTCTGTTTTACAACCTCAAGACCGACGGGGAGGAGGAGGACGAGGATTATTTCGTCAGGGAGTCCTACCGTATCCGTTACACACCCGAGCGCATTTATCTGCTGGATTTTGACAGGACAATGGACAGGGCCTTTGGCGTCGACACCCCTCAGATAGTAAACGATAAGATAGTCCTGGGAATAACCGACAAGGAGATCGGGATCAGCGAAAACACCGAGGGTACATCCGTGGTGTTCGACCAGAGCAATGCTCTTTATGAGTACAAAAACTCCGAGGGCATCCTCTCCAGGCTGTTCAGTTTTTATGACGACCAGAACTGGGACATCCGCACCATAAACCCCAGACACGGTATAAAGGTGCTGAGCGTGGATGAGATGGGCAATGTCTACTTCATGGTCTACGGCTACATGAACAGGGGCCGTCATGAGGGCGGCGTGGGTGTGTCCGTGTACTACTACGACAGCGCCAGGAATTTCATAGAGGAAAAGATATACATACCCTATAAAAAATCCTGGGAGATGCTGAAAGAGGACGTGGAGCTCCTCTCCTACGTAAACAGGAGTTCCAATGTTTATCTCTATCTTGACCAGTCTATCTACTGCATAGACCTTGACGGGGGAGATGAGACGGTGATCGCGGAGGATCTGGGAAGGGATCTTCTGGTCTGCGCCAAAAGTAACCAGGTTATCGCCTGGGGAAACAAGGAAATGTCTGCCATCACCCTCATGGACCTGAACAGCGGTAAGAGCCGTGATATCAGGGACGAAAAGGGCAGAAGGGTGCACCCCGTGGGCTTTCTCGGGGATGATGTGGTATACGGTATATCCGACGCCTCAACCCCCAGGCTCAGGGTAAATGACGACACACCCTTGATGCACACCATAAAGATCGAAGACAAGAACGGCACCGAGCTGAAATCCTATTCACAGGACGGTATATATGTGATAGAGACCTCGGTTAACAACGTGACCCTCCACATGGACAGAGTCAGATATATAGAGGCTACCGGTGAGTATGTCAGCGTTGCGGACGACCAGATAATGGACAACGAGAAGGAGTCCGGGACCAAGAACAACCTGACCCGCGTCATCACCGAAAACCGTGAGACCGTGACCCAGATCGCCCTGGTGAACACCGTCAGCTCAAAGGTAAAGCTTCAGATACCCAAGGAGGTACTGACAGAGGGTGGCAGAAGCCTCAACATAAACAATACCGAAAACAGGAACGCCTTCTATGTTTACGCAGGAGGAGTCTTCAGGGGCACATGGTATGAAGCCGGAGATGCGGTAAAGGAGGCTTCCGAGCTCTCGGGAGTGGTAATCGACGATGATCAGAACTATGTATGGCAGAAGGGCAGCCGAACCCTGCGCCACGAGATAAAAGGCCCTGATTTCAAGGACGAGACCAAGGAAGCCGGAGTCACTGATATGGCAATGTGCATTTCCGCCGTATGCGAGAAATATGATTCCGCCCTTGTGGTACAGAGACTTTTGGACAGCGGAAGAACTCCGGCATCACTCTTAAGTGCCGACGAGGATGCTCCCGGGGCGCTGGTGCTCTCGGGCTGCGATCTTCAGTCCGTGCTCTACTATGTGGGCAAGGATGTACCCGTCATCGCTCTGGTTCCGGGTAAGGGTGCTGTTGTGATAGTGGGGTATGATGAGAAAAATACCATAATACTGGATCCGGCAACCCACAGCCGTTATAAGAAGGGAATGAATGATTCCACGGCCTGGTTCGGGGATGCCGGAAACGAGTTTATTACATGTCAGTATTCGCCGTTTTTGTAACGGGTTATGATGTTCTGGATCCTTTCGCTGGGATTCAGAAGGTCGCTGATGGAGCTGTCGTGGTTCAGCGTGTCGATGATGTAGGCAATGTATTTGCTCAGGTCGCAGCTGATGTACCAGGGACGTGAAAGAAGCTCCGGCGGCTGGTAGATAAGGTTTGTGGTCAGCACGCCGCTGATGATGCCATCGGAATATGCCTTGTCCATGGCATCCGTACCTCTGGTGAAAAGACCGAAGGTGGCGGCTATAAAGATGCGGCCTGCCTTGCGGCGCTTAAGCTCGGTGGCTACGTCGATGACGCTGTCACCGGAGGCTATCATGTCGTCGATGACGATGACGTCCTTGCCCTCTACGGAGGAACCCAGGAACTCATGGGCAACTATGGGATTCTTGCCGTCGATGATGCGGGTGTAATCCCTGCGCTTGTAGAACATACCCATGTCAAGCCCCAGCACGTTCGCCATGTATATGGCTCTGGGCATGCCGCCTTCATCGGGGCTGATGACCATCATGTGAGACGAATCTATACGCAGATCTTTTACGTTCTTTAAAAGACCCTTAATGAACTGATAGGCGGGCTGGACGGTTTCGAAACCGTTCAGGGGGATGGCGTTCTGGACTCTGGCGTCGTGGGCGTCAAAGGTGATGATATTGTCAACACCCATGTCGCAGAGCTCCTGAAGAGCTATGGCACAGTCAAGGGATTCCCTGGCGGTGCGCTTGTGCTGCCTGGACTCATAGAGGAAGGGCATGATGACGGTGATACGCCTTGCCTTTCCGCCCACGGCGGCGATGATACGCTTCAGGTTCTGGTAGTGGTCATCGGGAGACATGTGATTAACTTCACCGCAGAGTGAATAGGTGATGCTGTAGTTGCACACATCAACGATGAGGTAGAGATCGGAACCCCTGACGGACTCCAGGATTATACCCTTTGCCTCACCGCTTCCGAAGCGGGGGAGTGATGCGTCTATCAGGTAGCTGTCACGCTGATATCCCGAGAAGGCGAGGGTGTTTTTATGCTCGTTTTCACGCTCCGTACGCCATTTGACAAGATAACTGTCGATCATGCGCCCAAGGGGTTCACAGCCGGTGAGACAGACTATTCCGAGAGAGCCCACGGGTATTGTTTCGAGATTTCTTTTTTCTTCGCGAACTGGCATTTTACATCCTTTCGTATCACGTGTATCCCTGCATCAGCGGACGCATGTCGCGGCCGTCGAAGCGGTAAAGATTAAAGTCGGCGATGATCCTTGAGGAGCAGCGCTCCGAGTATATTTCACGTATCTGAGTAAGTGTCAGATTGGTGGATATAAGGGTCGATCTGCCGCGCAGATGGCGCTCGTTCAATATTATGAAAAGCTGCGAGCTCACAAAGGAATTGGTGGTCTCGCTTCCCAGGTCATCGATCACCAGCAGGTCGCAGCTGTATATATCTTCCGGAAGGCAGGATGGCTGATCTTCGCGGCCAAAGGTATATCTGGCCAGGTGATCAAAGAGTCCGGGGGCAGTGAAGTATATCACGCTGCGGCCCGAATCCAGGAGTTCCTTTGAGATGCAGTTGGACAAGAATGTCTTGCCGCTCCCGGTACTTCCGAAAAACAGAATGCCCTTTGAGGAATCGTCGAAGGAGGCAATGAAGTTTTTGGACTCCCTGACCACTCTCTCCATGAAGGCTTTCTCTTCATCATTATAATATTTATAGGTGAGATGTGTAAAGTTTTCTTTTTCAAGAATATCTTTAATGTTTGACTGTTCGTAGAGAGCCTCGTTTATGCGGTTTCTGAGGCAGGAGCAGGGCCTGTTGTCAACAAATCCCGTATCGCGGCATGCCGGACAGTCATATATGGGATCGAGATGATCCGCGGGATAACCGGCGTTTGTCAGCACCTCAAGCTTTTTACGTTTGAGATCGGAAAGTCTGTCCTTAAGCTCGTTCATGACATCGGACGAAGAACCGCCCGCACCCATGAGGAGCCTTGCCTTCTCGAGGCTGACGTCGGCAATTTCATCCTCCAGGGTTTTGTATTCCGGAAGCTGCCGGATGATATCATCTCTGCGGCGCTGAAGTATCCCGGCGTTGTGAAGGGAGCGCTGACGGTAGCCCTCAAGTATTCTTTTGTATTTTGTGGAATCTATGCTCATCTGCCGGGGCCAACCTTAAAAGGGAGTCTGCTTCTGCAGGATCTGCTCCGTAAGGGCGTCGAGATCCGTGTTTCGCTGGTTGAAGTTATTGAATCTGTTGGGGGCTGCGGATGAACGCGTCTGTGAGGGCGCCGGGCGGTTTTTCTTTGCCGCCTTAAAGGCATCATCCGCAGCCTTTATATCGTCTTTGTGGTGAATGCCGGCCTCATGCCAGCCCTTTAATATTGAATCCACGTACTGGAAACTGGGTTTGTTTATCTGGCTGATGGTGCGTCTGCAGGCCTCAACTATGGTGTCCAGATCCATGCCGTAACGGTCGATCCACCGGGCAAGATACGCGCTGTCGTCGGGAACCACCGATCTGCCGGTGATGCCAAGGGCCTTAAGTACGGTGTAGCATTCCTTGTGGTAGCGGCCGCTGCCTGCGGTGAGACGGGCCTGCTGGACGGTGGTAATGCCGGCCCCTGCCCATGAAAGAGCAACGCTCTCTATGTAATCCATGGTGGTGCCACCGCAGTTTACACAGTAGTCCACCAGATACTCGATGAGATCGATGGGGAAGTGGAGACTGTCATATATGTAGAGAAGCGTATAGGTGTCCGTGGCGGACAGGGTGCGCTTCAGCAGAAGCTGGGTCATGTACATGAGACGCTTTACATCGGCCCTTTCCTTGAACTGCTCAAGGGTGTCCACGGGATAAAAATGCCGCGTGGGGGAAACCGAGGCGGGAGCATCCGTGCGAAGAGGAGCTACCGTGCGGCCCGAGGGCAGAGCGGGAGCGGGGACGGGAGATACGTCGCAGTCGTTTACGCAGATGCTGACCACGTTGCCTTTGTCATCGTACTCCACCGACAAAAGACCGGTCTTGTCCAGGTAAAGGAGAGCACGGGTGATGTCCGCTTCCATATAGTTGAATTTATCCGCGATGGACGTAACGGTGACGGGGATATTATCCCCTGTGCAGCGCAAAAGATACAGGTATATCTTTACCTGTGCCTCATTCATCTCGGAAATGTATTTGTCAATAAACTCACAGGACACAAGAAAAGAACCCCGTGTCTGAGTTTTAAGTAAGATCTGTGCCATATTAAATTCCTCAGGGATGATAATGCTCCTGCTTTTCGCCGGGAGCCTGTGTATTATAGCACAGTCCGAAGCGTTTGCAAAATGAAGAGAGAGGTGAAAAAAACGCCCGAAAAAACTGTGGAGAACGTGGAAAACGTGGAAAGAGTATCCGGAGTGTGTGAATACGCGAATAAAAAATCCACGGGTTTATCAACCCCCTGAGGGGGACAAACTCGTGGATAAGGTGGATAACTATTTGCTCAGGAGATTCTCTCCAACTTTGACGATATCTCCGGCACCCATAGTTATTAACAGGTCACCTGGGAGTAAATTTTTTTCAAAAAATTTTTCGATGTCGGAAAAGTCTCCGGGACAGACTGCCTGATGGCCCTTTTCACGTATGCGTTCTGCCAGGGTTTCGGAGCTTATGCCCAGATCGTCGGTCTCTCTTGCGGGATAGATGGGAGCCAGCACCAGGTTGTCGCTAAGGGACAGTGCGTCGGCGAATTCCTCCATCAACGCCTTCGTCCTGGTGAAGGTGTGGGGCTGGAACACACACCAAAGCCTTTTGTGGGGATAGGTAAGGGCGGTGCTTAAGGTGGCCCGTATCTCAGTGGGATGGTGGGCGTAATCGTCGATGACGGTGGCTCCGTTGTAGCTGCCCTTTACCTCGAACCTGCGGCGGCTGCCGGTGAAGGAACTGAGGGCCTTCTGCACCACGGGAAGCTCTATGGAAAGCACATCCGCCAGGGCGATGACGGAAAGGGCGTTTACCACGTTGTGGCTTCCGGGAACTCCCAGGGTAAAGCGTCCGATCTCCCTTCCCTTGTTTTTGGCCGTAAAGCTTGCCCGGGCCATGTCGTCGTATACGATGTCGGAGGCGGTGTAGTCACAGTCCTCTCCGGTTCCGAAGGTGATGATCCTTCCCTTTACTTCCTCCGTAATATATGAAAGGTTTTCGATGTCTCCGTTTATGATAAGGACTCCGTCCCCGGGAACAAGGGCGGCAAAGCGTCTGAAGGAGGATCTGATGTCGTCCAGGTCCTTAAAGAAGTCCAGGTGGTCCGCATCTATGTTTAGAATGATCTCATACTTGGGGAAAAAGCTTAGGAAGCTGTTGGTGTACTCGCAGGCCTCTGTGACAAAGTACTCGGATCTGCCCAGGCGGAAGTTTCCTCCTATTGAGGGGAGGATGCCTCCTATGGAAAGGGTGGGATCCGCATTCGCTCCGATGAGAAGCTCCGATACCATGGAGGTAACGGTGGTCTTGCCGTGAGCGCCGGCTATGGCGCAGGGGTATTTGTATAGCTTCATCACCTGGCCTAAGAACTGGGCTCTGGTGAGGATGGGAACTTCCTTTTTTCTGGCGGCCATGAGCTCGGGATTGTCCTCGTGGATGGCAGCGGTCATTATCACAAGATCGATGTCGTCGGTTATGTTTTCGGCTACCTGTCCTATGTTGATGACGGCGCCCATGGCAGACAGGGAGTCGGTGATGGGGGAGGGGGTGGAGTCGGAGCCGCTGACCTTAAAGCCCCGGTCTATGAGAAGCTCCGCCAGAGTGCTCATGCTGATGCCCCCTATACCTATAAAATGAACGTGTTTTTCCGTATCCGAAAAGTCCAGATTATACATAGTTTATCCTTTCGCGTGATAAAGTGTTGAATTGTTTTTGCTTTTATTGTATAATGGGCTAATCATAGCACAAAAAACGTATTTTTTAAAGTTCACATAGTGCTTAAAACGTGGTATCATGGTATTGACAGACTTTTTTAGAGTGCGTCATTGGAGGGTATTATGATAAAGAAAGAAATGATCGCCATGCTGCTTGCCGGCGGACAGGGCAGCAGGCTGGGAGTTCTTACCACGAAGGTTGCGAAACCCGCGGTTTCTTTTGGGGGAAAGTACCGCATTATCGATTTTCCGCTGAGCAATTGCATTAACTCGGGTATAGATACGGTGGGCGTGCTCACCCAGTACCAGCCCCTGAGGCTGAATACCCATATTGGCATAGGTATCCCGTGGGATCTGGACCGAAATGTCGGTGGAGTCACGGTGCTGCCGCCCTTTGAAAAGAGCGTGAGCAGCGAGTGGTACACGGGAACCGCAAACGCCATATACCAGAATATTGAGTACATGGACAGCTTTAATCCCGACTATGTGCTCATCCTCTCCGGAGATCACATCTACAAGATGGACTACGGAGTGATGCTTGACTTCCATAAGAGTATGGGGGCAACCGTTACCATTGCGGTCATGCCCGTACCCTATGAGGAGGCCGGGCGTTTCGGCATCATGATAACCGACGAAGACAAGCGCATTACCGACTTCGAAGAAAAGCCGGAGAACCCCCGCAGCAATCTGGCATCCATGGGCATCTACATCTTCTCATGGAAGGTTCTCAGGGAAGCGCTCATAGCACAGTCGGAACAGCCGAACCTTGATTTCGGAAAGCACATCATTCCCTATTGCCACGGCAAGGGTGAAAAGATGTACGCCTATGAGTTCAACAGCTACTGGAAGGATGTGGGCACTCTCAATTCCTATTGGGAGGCAAACATGGAGCTCATAGATATCATCCCGGACTTCAACCTCTACGAGGAGTACTGGCGGATCTACACAAAGAGCGATACTCTTCCGCCCCAGTACATAGCAAATGATTCCGTTGTTGAGCGGTGTATCATCGGCGAGGGTTCGGAGATCTACGGAAAGGTATACAATTCCGTCATCGGCTGCGGAGTCCAAATAGGTAAAAATACCATTGTCCGAGACTCCATCATTATGAACGAGACCACCATCGGCGAGGGCTGTGAGGTCTACAAGGGCATAGTGGCCGAAAATGTTGAGATAGGAAACGGCGTAAAGCTCGGCTTCGGAGATGAGGCCGAAAATGAAACCGATCCTCATATATATAACCACGGTATAGCTACCGTGGGTGAGAGATCCGTCATACCGGACGGTGTATCCATCGGTAAAAATACCGTGATTTCAGGCATTACTGTAGCAGACGACTATCCACAGGGCCGACTTGAGAGCGGCAGGACTTTGATCAAGGCAGGTGATCGCAGATGAGAGCATTGGGTATTATCTTAGCCGGCGGCAACAATTTCCGTATGAAGGAGCTTTCACACAAGCGCGCGATAGCCGCCATGCCTATGGCGGGCAGCTACAGGAGCATCGATTTTGCCCTGAGCAACATGACCAATTCCCACGTACAGAAGGTTGCGGTCATCACACAGTTCAATGCGCGCAGTTTGAACGAACATCTTTCATCATCAAAATGGTGGGACTTCGGACGCAAACAGGGCGGCCTGTATGTTTTCACACCGGTGATGACAAACGACAGCAGCTACTGGTACAGGGGCACCGCAGATGCCATCTACCAGAATCTGGATTTTCTCAAGAGCTCCCATGAGCCCTACGTGATAATCGCATCCGGCGACGGCATCTACAAGATGGACTACAACAAACTGCTGGAGTATCACATCGAGAAAAAGGCCGATATCACCGTGGTCTGCAAGGACCTTGGGGATGAGGAAGATGTCGAGCGCTACGGCATCCTCAAGATGAACGAGGACAGCCGCGTGGAAGAGTTCGAGGAAAAGCCGGTGGTGGCAAAGACCAACACCGTTTCCTGCGGCATCTACGTTATCAGGCGCAGACAGCTGATAGAGCTGATCGAAAAATGTGCTGAAGAGGACAGATACGATTTTGTTCGTGATATCCTTATCAGATATAAAGACCTGCGGCGTATCTACGGATACAAAATGAAGGATTACTGGAGAAATATCGCAACGGCCGATGATTATTATCGGGCAAACATGGACTTCTTAAAGCCTGACGTGAGAAATTATTTCTTCAGGACATATCCCGATGTATACTCAAAGGTTGATGATCTGCCACCCGCAAAATACAATGTGGGCGCAAACATCAAGAACAGCCTCATTTCCTCCGGAAGTATCGTTAACGGTACGGTTGAGGATTCCATCCTTTTCAAAAAGGTATTTGTGGGCAATAACTGTTACATCAGGAACTCCATCATACTAAACGACGTCTACATTGGAGATAACGCATACATCGAGAACTGCATCGTCGAGAGCCGGTGCACGATCAAGGCGGATTCCTATTACAAGGGCGAGGACGGCATCCGGATCCTTGTTGAGACAAGTGACAGGTTTGGGATTTAGCATTCTTTTGGAGGGCATAATACATACGACATCTGAAGACGGACAGAAGAGTTACATTATCTACGGTGCATGCCGCACCGCATCAAGAAAGGGGCCGTGCAATGAATATAACAGATGTACGCATGAGAAAGATCACAAAAGAAGGAAGAATGAAAGCCGTAGTATCCATTACTATAGATGATGAGTTTGTAGTACACGATATAAAGGTTATCGAGGGTGAGAGCGGATGCTTTATAGCAATGCCCAGCCGAAAGTCCATGGACGGAGAGTACAGGGATATCGCACATCCCATCAATACCGCCACCAGAGAAAGACTCCAGAAGCTTATCCTTGAAAGATACGAAAAGGCGCTTGAGAACGGATTTGACGACTCTGCAGAGTAAACTGGACCATAACAGTATTGAAGTAGGAGACTGCATCTGATATCATATCGGGTGCAGTTTTTTTTCAGTGTTACAAAAGGAGACCGGGATGCTGGCATTCTTTGGCAGATTGTTTAAGAGAGAAAGAGAAGAGATGTTTGTTATAGCAGGATTGGGTAATCCCGAAAAAAAGTACGACAACACCAGACACAACATAGGATATGAGGTGATAAACGCCCTTTCCGATGCCTACGGGATCGATGTGGGAAGCTCTAAGTTCAACTCCCTCATAGGCACCGGTGTGATAGGGGGTAAAAAAGTGATGCTCATGAAGCCCCTCACCTATATGAACCTGTCGGGGGACGCCATAGCCGCCGCGCTTTCGTACTACAGGGAGGATGCCTGCGAAAATCTGCTGGTTATCTGCGACGACGTGAACCTGCCTGTGGGCAAGCTTCGCATCAGGGAAAAGGGCAGCGCCGGCGGACATAACGGACTTAAGAACATCATAGCCCGCACCGGTACCGAGGGCTTCAAAAGACTCAGGATAGGAGTGGGCGAAAAGCCAAAGGGCTATGACCTGGCAGACTGGGTGCTGGGACACTATGATGCGGAAGACAGAAAGACCATGGACGAGGCCGTCGAAAGGGCAGTCAAGGCTATCGAGCAGATAGTTGGCGGCGATATTCCCGGCGCCATGAACAACTTTAATTGATCATATCCGAGATGAAGAAACAGTTTCTTGATCCTCTTTTCGAACTTGGAGAATTCGAGGACATACAGAAAAATATATATTCACGGAAGGGCATCGTGGATCTGGACGGCTGCCTTGACGCTCAAAAGCTCCATCTGGCATACGGCATTCCCGCCGGAAAAACGGATGAGGAGGGGCTTTGCAGGCTCATTGTGACCTATGACGAGATCAGGGCCAACGAGCTCCTTGAGGACTTCCGTCTCTACGACAAAAGGGCGGCGGTGTACCCGGCCAGAGATCTGATCTTTTACCAGGCGGACATAAAGGGTAACCTTCTGACAAAGCAGAGGTTTGAGGCCATGAGGCCCATAGCCGAGGGGGAGGGCTTTACGGTGATCACCACCATCGAGGCCCTTATGGAGCATGTGGCTCCGCCGGCGGATCTTGCCCGCAACATGCTCTGCGTCAAAAAGGGACAGGAGCTTAATGAGTCGGAGCTTTCCAAAGATCTGGTGAGACTGGGGTACGAAAAGGTGTCCCGGGTGGAGGACATGGGTCAGTTTGCCGTCAGGGGCGGCATTATCGACATTTTCTCCATGACTGCCGAAAATCCCTGCAGGATAGAACTCTGGGGCGAAGAGGTGGAGTCTCTCAGAAGTTTTGACTGTGAGAGTCAACGATCCGTGGAAGAGCTTAAAGAGATCCGCATCTTTCCCGCGGGAGAGCTAATCCTGACTCCCGAGGAAAAACTCCGGGGCCTTTTAAAAATAGAAAAAGAAGCGGAAAAGACGGCGAAAAAACTCAGGAAGGATTTTCACACCGAGGAGGCTCACAGGCTGGAGAGCACCGTAAGCGAGCTGAGGGAGAGCATTACCTCGGGCTTTGACATACCTCTGGATGCCTATCTTCCTTATTTCTACGAGACAGAGCACAGCATTCTGGAACTCTTTGACCCGGAGAGGACCTGGGTATTCATTGACGAGCCCGCAAGGGTCATCGAAAAGAGCCGCGCGGTGGAGCACGAATTCAAGGAAAATATGCTGGAGAGGGCGGCAAAAGGGTATGCCCTGCCCTCCCAGAGTGCGGTGATATATCCAGTTTCCGTGGTGTTCGGAAAGCTGGAGCGCTTTTTCTGCTGCTCCATGAGCACCATACTTCAGAAGCAGAACAAGTACAAGGCTGCCGGTGCCTACCACATTAGCGCCAAGTCCATCAATTCCTATAACAACAGCTTCGAGACCCTGCTTGATGACCTTAAGAGATACCGAAAAAACAAATTTGCGGTGATGCTTATCTGCCCCTCCATATCCAGAGCGAGAAGAATGGCCGAGGATCTGACAGGCGGCGGAGTCAGCGCCTTTTTCACCGAGGATCCGGACAGGGTTGTGAAAAAGGGAGAGGTGATGGTGATCCACGGAGCCATCAGCAGAGGCTTTGAATACCCGCTCACCGGCTTTGTGGCCATATCCGAAGGTGATATCTTCGGCAGGATCCGCAGAAAGAAAAGGCATAAAAAGACCTTCACGGGAATGGGAGCCTCCGGCTTTTCACAGCTTTCCGTGGGAGATTACGTGGTCCATGAAAACCACGGCCTGGGCATTTACCGGGGTATTGAGCACATAGAGATAGACGGCGTCACAAAGGACTACATGAAGATTGAGTACGCCGGCGACAGCAATCTTTACATCCCCGCCACGGGCTTTGACGTGGTGCAGAAATATGCCTCCGCAGACGCTAAAAAGCCCAAGCTTAACAAGCTGGGAGGGGACACCTGGCAGAAGACAAAATACAGGGTCAGGACCGCAGTTGAAGAGGTGGCCAGGGACCTGGTGGAGCTCTATGCAAAGCGCCGGGAGGACAAGGGCTTTGTCTACGGCGAGGACACCGTATGGCAGAAGGAGTTCGAGGAGCTCTTCCCCTTCGAGGAGACGGAGGATCAGCTTCTGGCCATCGAGGATACCAAGAAGGACATGATGAGCAAAAAGATCATGGACAGGCTCATCTGCGGCGACGTCGGATACGGCAAGACGGAGGTTGCCCTCAGGGCGGCCTTCAAGGCGGTGCAGGAAAACAAACAGGTTGCCTTCCTTGTGCCTACCACCATCCTTGCCTCACAGCACTACAATAATTTTGTCCAGAGGCTCAAGGACTTTCCGGTGAAGGTTGAGATGCTCAGCCGCTTCAGGACCGCCAACCAGCAGAAAAAGATCATTGAGGACTTAAGGAAGGGCATGGTGGATATCATCATTGGCACCCACCGTCTGCTTTCAAAGGATGTGGCTTTCAAGGATCTTGGGCTTCTTGTGATAGACGAGGAGCAGCGCTTCGGAGTCACCCACAAGGAAAAGATCAAAAAGCTCAGGGAAAATGTGGACGTGCTCACTCTTTCCGCTACGCCCATCCCCAGGACCCTCCACATGTCTTTAGTGGGGATCCGCGATATGAGCTTGCTCCAGGAGCCTCCCGAGGAGCGAATGAGTGTCCAGACCTTTGTCATGGAATACAATGAGGAAATGATAAGGGAGGCCATAAGCCGTGAGCTCGCCAGAGGAGGGCAGGTATACTACGTATACAACAGGGTGAACACCATTGCGGACATCACCGCTTCCCTGAGTAAGCTGGTGCCCGACGCAAGGATAGAGTACGCCCACGGCAAGATGAAGGAGTCCCAGCTTGAGGAGCTGATGATAGACTTCATCGAGGGAAGCATTGACGTTCTGGTCTCCACCACCATAATCGAGACGGGACTTGACATACCGAATGTAAATACCATCATAGTCCATGACAGCGACAGGATGGGACTTTCGCAGCTCTACCAGCTCAGAGGCCGGGTAGGCAGGTCCAACCGCACAGCCTATGCCTTTCTGATGTACAAGAGGGACAAGCTCCTTCGTCAGGAGGCCGAAAAGAGGCTTTCCGCCATCAGGGAATTCACGGATCTGGGAAGCGGCTTCAGGATAGCCATGAAGGATCTGGAGATCAGAGGCGCCGGAAACATCCTGGGCAGAAGTCAGCACGGCCATATGGAGGCGGTGGGTTACGAACTCTACTGCAAGCTTCTGAACGAAGCCGTGAAAAAGGAAAAGGGCGAGGATCAGGCAACGGCCCTTTACGAGGATTTTACCACCCAGGTGGATCTGGATATCGATGCCTTCATACCCGCACAGTATATCCGGAGCGAATCCGTAAAGCTGGATATGTACAAGCGCATATCCGTAGTGGAATCCGAAGAGGAGGCCGCGGATCTGGAATCGGAGATGCAGGACCGCTTCGGAAAGGTTCCGGTGAGCGTAAAGAACCTGATAAAGGTCTCCCTGTTAAGGGAGCTGGCTCACCGCTCATATATAGAAGATATTAAGGCCAAAAAGGGAGAGCTGGTGCTTTCGTTTTACGAAAGGGCCCCCATAGATCCCGCGGCGCTGCCGGAGCTGCTCTCAAGGTACAACGGAGCCTTGAACTTCAGGAACACCGGAGGGGCAAAGCTTGTCTACCGGTTTAAGTCATCGGGGGATGAACTGCTTGCAGAGGCGGGAGAACTTCTGGCCGATCTTAAGGAAACATTGCTGTAATGAAAAACCTTACAAAGGGAAATCCAATAAAACTCATAGTGCAGTTTGCAATACCCCTGTTCATCGGGCGCATACTTCAGATACTCTATGCCATCGTGGATACCAGGATAGTGGGAGTTACTCTGGGTGACACCGCCATTGCGGCCGTGGGAGGCACCTCCACCCTTGCCGATCTGCTCCTGGAGTTCACCATGGGCATGACCGCGGGTTTTTCCATAATCGTAGCCAACTCCTTCGGAGCCGGGAACGAGAAAAACGTGAAGCGATCCGTGGCGCGGACTTTCATCCTTACGGGGGGCTTTTCCCTGGGGCTTTCGGCCCTTGCCCTGGTCTTTCTTGATAGAATACTGGGGATACTTCATGTTCCGGCAAATATCTATGACAATGCCAGGAGCTATATTTTCGTGATCCTGGCGGGGCTTATCTTCAGCGCGCTCTACAATGCCTGCGCGGCCGTTTTGAGGGCGGTGGGAGATACCGTGACTCCCCTGATCTTTCTGGTGATCTCATCCCTTTTAAATGTGGGACTGGACTGTTATTTCATCATGGTGCTGCGCACCGGCGTATGGGGTGCGGCCGCCGCAACGGTCATTGCCCAGGGTTTTTCCTTTGTGCTCTGCTTTATCTACATGTGGAAAAAGTATCCGGGCATGAGATTTTCCGCCGTGGATCTGGAGCACGACGGGGACATGCTCTCAAGGATGCTGAAGGCCGGGGTTTCAATGGGCTTCATGTCCGCCTTTGTAAGCTTCGGAACGGTTTCCCTGCAGACTGCCATCAACACCTTCGGCACGGATATCATAGTGGCCCACACCGCAGCCAGGAAGATCACCATGATCTTTATGATGCCCTTCGGCGTCTTCGGAATGGCCATGGCCACCTACTGCGGGCAGAATATGGGAGCGGGAGAGTACGGCCGCATACGCACCGGCCTGAAGAAGATCGTGCTCATGACCTGGGGGATATGCATCCTTGTGATCATCCTGGCCAATACGGTGGCGGGAAACCTGGTGACCCTGATCACGGGTTCGGAGACGGAAAACGTGATAAAATACGCCACTCTTTACCTGCGTTTTGACACCGCCTTCTATTTTGTGCCCACCTTCATCGCCCTGGCCAGGAATTCGCTGCAGGGAATAGGCGACTCCACCACCCCCGTAGTCTCCAGTTTTATTGAGCTGGCGGGCAAGGTTGTCATCGCTCTGACCCTGGCTCCGGCCGTGGGATACTGGGGTATAATCGTGGCCGAACCCATAGTCTGGATACTGATGGTGATACCGCTTATAGTGGCTGTTGTAAAGAATCCGGTTTTTAAGGCAAAAAACGCTGAAAATAAGTGTTGACAAATGGCGATAAATGATTATAATTGCTTGTTGTGAGGGCGTCTTTCGACCGAAAGGTCGGGGGGCGTTTTCTTTTGCGGAAAAAACCGTATTGTGGTATAATGGTTGCGCCATGAAAAGACTTATACAAAACAGAGCCCTGTTTGTACGACGTACGGGGCTCATAATTTATGATATAGCCGCAGTGGGCGCTTCCAGCGCACTGGGCTTGTTGATGCGCTTTGATTTCAGTTATTCGCAGATCAGCAATCCCCTCTGGGTCGAGATGATATGGAGATACCTCCCCATAAACATCGTGACCACCATTGCCATTTTTTACGCATTCCACCTCTATCAGAGCCTCTGGAGCTATGCGGGCATCACCGAGATGACAGGTACCATCGAGGCCTGTATCCTCTCGTCCCTTGTCCAGGCTACGGGTATGCTGATGATGGGCTACCGTATGCCCCGCAGTTACTATTTCCTGTACGGCATCTGTCTTATGATACTGGTCATCTTCAGCCGTTTCACCTACCGGATCTTCCGGACCTGGGTTGAGAAGCGCACCGCCAAGGCTGTGAACCGTCACGTGATGGTCATCGGAGCCGGAGAGGCCGGAAATTCCCTTATCAGGGAGATGAACACCAGCAAATACATCAAAAAGAACGTTATGTGCGTCATAGATGACGACCCTACAAAGGTGGGCAACTACATCCACGGCGTAAAGGTGGTGGGCACAAGGGACGATATCCTTGAGTACGCCGCCCTCTACGATATTGATGAGATAATAATAGCGCTGCCCTCCATGCCCAGGCGGGAACAGAAAGAGATCCTGGACATCTGCGAGGAGACAAAGTGCGAGCTGAAGACCCTTCCCGGTATCTATCAGCTGGTAAACGGCGAGGTAAACGTATCCCAGCTGCGCAAGGTTGACGTTGTGGACCTGCTGGGCCGCGATCCCATCCAGGTGGATCTGGATTCCATCATGAACTATGTAAAGGGCAAGGTGGTGCTGGTCACCGGCGGCGGCGGATCCATCGGTTCCGAGCTCTGCAGGCAGATCGCCACAAAGGAGCCCAAACAGCTGATCATCGTGGATATCTACGAGAACAGCGCCTACGACATCCAGCAGGAACTCAAGGCAAAGCATCCCGAGCTCAATCTCAAGGTGCTTATTGCTTCTGTCCGCAACACTCTCAGGATGGAGGGAATATTCAATACCTACAAGCCCGACATCGTATATCACGCCGCGGCACACAAGCATGTGCCCCTCATGGAGGATTCCCCCAACGAGGCCATTAAGAACAATGTCCTGGGAACCTGGAAGACGGCTCAGGCCGCAGTGGATGCGGGAGTCAAAAAGTTCGTCCTTATCTCCACCGACAAGGCGGTCAATCCCACAAACATCATGGGTGCCACAAAGCGTGTCTGCGAGATGATAGTCCAGGCCTACAACGGCAGGGGCAAGACCGAGTTCGTGGCAGTGCGTTTCGGAAACGTGCTTGGGTCCAACGGCTCCGTGATCCCGCTTTTCAGAAAGCAGATAGCAGCGGGCGGTCCCGTTACCGTGACCCACCCCGACATCATCAGATACTTCATGACCATTCCCGAGGCCGTGTCTCTGGTGCTCCAGGCCGGCGCATACGCCCACGGCGGCGAGATCTTTGTGCTGGACATGGGTGAGCCTGTCCGCATCCTGGATCTGGCCCGTAACCTTATCCGTCTCTCAGGCTTCGTGCCCGATGAAGATATAGAGATCCGCTTCACGGGTCTGCGTCCCGGCGAGAAGCTTTATGAGGAGCTCCTCATGAAGGAAGAGGGCATGAAGGAAACGGCCAACAAGCTGATCCACATAGGGAAGCCCATTGAATTCGACGAAAAGGAATTCTTTGAAAACCTGGGAGAGCTCAAGGAGGAGTCCCGCAGTGAGGATCTGGATGTAAAGGCATGGCTTAAAAAGCTGGTGCCCACCTACCAGGCCAGGAACTACAGCGCTGATGCACAAAACGAAAACAAAGACGAAAACGAAAACAAAGACGAAAACGAAAGCAAAAGCAAAAATAAAAACAAAAGCAAA
>JAFYEL010000056.1 GCA_017544285.1 Lachnospiraceae bacterium
GCACTTGTTTCCGATACCGTAGGCTGCCATTGCATTGGTACCGTACACAAAGACGTTTTTACTCATGAGCAGGAAGCCGAACCACATGGCGCTGGAACCCATCACCGAGGGAAGGCCCACGGTAAGGATCTTTTTCAGCTCCCCGGTATCAAACCTGAAGCCATTAAAGCTTATGGAAATGCCGTCTCCGGGCCGCATGAGAAGCACAAGGGCAATGAGAGCGGGGGGAAGCTTTGCCAGCATGGTGGCAAGGGCCGCTCCCGCTGTGCCCCACTTGAACACAGCCATGAAAAGGGGATCCAGGACCATGTTCAGCGCGGTGCCAAGGAAGTTGAGCCTCATGGGTCTCAGGGTGTCACCCTGGGCTTGGTTAACAGCTGTAAACACATTGATGGTAAACAGCAGAGGCATGTCCAGGATCACTATCTGCAGATAGGTTTTGGCGTGACTGAACACATTTCCCTCTGCCCCCAGCCAGGATACTATGGCGGGAGTCAGGATAAAACAGAGGGCAGCGCAGATGACCGCAAAAAGAACAGCCGATACATAGATCTGCTCCGCCATTTTTTTCGCCTTATCACGGGCTCTGCCGCCTATGTACTGGGCGATGAGCACCGAGCCGGCAACGGTTATGCCGGAACCGAAATTGGTTATGATGTTTTGAACGGGGGTGACAAGATTGATGGCCGCCAGCTCTTCACTGCCCACGTGGCCCAGCCAGTAAGTGTCCGTAAGATTATATGCCGTCTGGAGCAGAGAATTGACCATGGTGGGGATGGCCAGCATGGCTATGGCCCGGGACATGCTCCCTCCCAGGATGACCTCCTGGTTCCTGCCTTTTATATCACTTTTTACCTTCATGCTTTTTCTCTTTGGAAATAACCTTCTCCTTTGCAAGGGTAATACCCACAAGAAGGAGCGAGGCCACCATTATTGGATACTGGTACCTGAACCTGCCCACGTTGGGTGAGGCCAGGAGCAGGGTGGCAACTATGCCGATGACCGGCATGTAGGGAAGCACAGATTTTCCTTTGTAGAGAGCATAAAACATAAGGAAGAGCACAAGCCAGAAGGACATTGCGCATCCCAGGTATTTTTCATAAGTATCGTAGAAAAGCTGGGCGCTTTCGTAGACCTTTTGTCCGATACTGCCGTCAAGCACCGGCTGTGTAAAGGCGCCGAAATCGTTTTCCCAGACACCCAGTATCAGCTCGGGATAGCTGAACTTGGGACAGTAATACCCCTTGGAATGATCCGCCAGGGCAATGGTACAGGCAACGGGATTTTTGACAAAAACGCTGAGGAAGGTCTTCATGAACAGGACCTTGTTCTCGTTGAAGAATTCGTTGTCTCCCTCACTGCGGACCGTCTTTTTCACCGGATTTGCGGATACCTCGGAATAGACCTCGGCCAGTCTCTCCCGGGGAAGGATCCTGTCGATGACCTCTGCGTCCTTTTGGGAGAACTCCCCTCCCACCTTCGCGGTATAGGCCACCATCACAAGGGGCATGGAAAGAGTCTCCGCCGCATCGGTGCCGTGGATATCCATGGAGCCCAGCACCGGCCCCTTAAACAGGGCTGATATGATGATGCCAACTGCCATGACGATGAGCACGGCACGCCTCATGTTCTTAAAGGCGAATACCGCGCACACAAAGAGTCCGATGTAAACAAAATAATGGTTGGACCTGAACAGCATGAAAAGGATCCCCAGCAGGCCGAAAAGCACGTGATCCTTAACGCCGGGGTTCTTTTTCCCGGACTTGTCCAGGTTTACATAATAATGGAGATAGATGATCAGAAGCAGCAGAAGATCCGCTGCGGGAGTGTCTTTGTGGATGTAAAAAGCATACATGCCTATGGCCGGTGTAAAGGCGAAGCAGGCCAGCAGGATGTACCTGAGAAGGGCTCCTATGCCGCACTTTTCCAGATAGCAGATGCAGGCCGCGTAGGTGAAGGCGGTGATGATCATCTGAAATACAGTATAAAAGGCAAGGCCGGCATTCACATCACCGGTTAAGGAAAAGCCCATGTTGTAAAACAGCTCAATGAGCCAGGTGGAAAGCACCGGCAGGTGGTTGGTGTAGGGTGCAAGGTGCAGGGCCTGTCTCACCTGATTGATGGAATCCGCCCCGAAGGAGCCGGGATAAAACCTGAGAAACAGGGGCAGGAACCCCAGAAATACAATGAGGGAATAGATAAAAAAGTTCCTGAGGGTTTTGGGGGCCGGATCTCTTTTTTCATCCAGCTTTCTCTGACGGCTCCAGAGTCCGTCCGCCAGCTCATATGCATAATACAGAAATACGGCGAAAAGAAAAAAGAGTCCCGCAAAGGTCACACAGATATCAAAAAGGCGCCTCAGGGGCGATCCCTGGTACAGCTCTCCCAGATATCCGAGAACGGTGAGGGCGGCAAACAGCGCCGCGTTAAGAGCCTCACAGATCCCCTTACGGCCGGTTATGAAGTGTGCTGCCTCATCGGGCCAGGTAAGGGCGGCTGCTTTTTTTGCCATAACAAACACAAGGCAACCCATAAAAAAGGGCACAACAGACTCGCCGCTGACCCATCCCAGACGGAAAAGCGCCTTTTCCATACAGACTACTCCCAGAAGTATCCACAGGGTATTAAGTTTGTATATGCTTTCAAGCCTTTTCATCGTCAAAATTCAGCCTTTTTTCCTCAACAACCAGAGGCCTGTGTATGACTCTTGTGTTGATGTTCAGGATATACTCACCCAGAAGTCCGATAAAGAAGAGCTGCAGAGATCCCAGCACAAACACGCCGATGACCATGGGCGCATAGCCGGCGGTGAACTGATGCCAGTGAGTGAGCTTGAGTATCAGATAGACAAGGGCTATCAGAAGGCTGACTCCGGAGCTGATAAAGCCCAGGAAGGTGGCAACCCTAAGCAGCACCTTTGTGTATGACGTAATGGAGAGCATGGCAGCGTCGTAGAGGGAATAGAAATTGTTATGGGTCTTTCCCGCCCGCCTTTTTGCCTGCTCATATTCGATCTCTATGCGGTTGAAACCGTGACCGTACTCAGCCACTATTCCCCTGAGGAAGGGGGTGGTGTCATCAAGGTTTCGAAGGAGCTCGATAAAGGTCTTGTCGTAGAGTCCGAAGCCGGTGAAATGCTCTATCATCTCTACGTCGGACATGCCTCTGATCAGCTTGTAGTAGATGGAACGAAGGAAATAGATAAAGGGATTCTCCTTGCTGGAGGTCTTAATGCCGCTGACTATGCGGTGGCCCTCCTCCCACTTTTTCACGAAAACCGGGATCATCTCCGGAGGATCCTGAAAGTCACAGCACATGGATATGGTACAATCCCCCGAGGTCTGGCACATGCCGTAAAAGGGGGAGTTGAACTGACCGAAATTTGTGACGTTGAGTATTGCCTTGATCTTTTTATTGTTGCCGCAGAGCTGCTCCAGCTTTGCTCTGGTGCCGTCGGTGGAACAGTTGTCTATAAAAAGAAGCTCATAGTCGTAGGCAGAGAGCTCCTTTTCCATGATACCGCAGACCGCTTCGCTCATGGGCACCACATTTTCAACCTCGTTGAAGCAGGGTATCATTATGCTTATCTTTTTCTTCACTTTTACCTCACATTATCCTATGGCGTAGATGGGCTCTCGGGCATGCTGCAGCACTTGATGTACTTAACCGCATCATAATCACCGTATTTGTCCGAATGAACGGTGAACGCCAGTCTGTATATATTGTCCGGGTAATCGCCCCCGGCGGGACTTATGGAAAAACTGCCGTCCTTTATGGTGCAGTTCATATAGGCCTTTTCGTCAAAATACCAGGGGATCTGCTTGTAGGTGACCTCGTCACCCTCTCCATCCAGCCTGTTGAAATAGGTCACGGCAAGATAACCGTCCTTAACCCCTATCTTAACGGGACAGTTTGAGCTGTCCACAAAGAGGATCTCGCTGCCGCTTTTTATCAGGGGAAGCTCATCACCGGTGTTTGAGGATGTCTCACGCCCCATAAGGGAGTCCTCATCCAGGGAAGTTTCCCTCATAGATGATACCATCCCCGCCACCTTGTCGGCAACCATATTGGACACAATGGCACAATTATTTATGCCCTTTGCGGCAAAATAAATGTTCACGGTGTAGCTGATGACCTGCGACGCGGCCACCATAAACAGCCCCAGCAGCGCAAAAGACACTATCAGCTCCACCAGCGTAAGTCCTCTGTTATCTTTTTTCAGGAAGCTATTTTTCAAATCCGTACACCCTTATCCCGAAGGAATCACTGAATTTTCCGTCGTATGTGTAACAATAGAGCTTGTTCTCGCTGTCTGCGGCGGAAAACAGCTCTATCTCCGTATGAGCATTGCTGCTGGCGGGCTTCAGCACATAGGCCCCCTGTGAAAGGGTTGCCCCCAGGGAACCGTCCTTTTTTGCAACGGAAGCGTCGGGGCTGTTTTTGTAAAGCTCCTCCTCAAATTCCTGCTGGCCCCTTGTAATGTCCGTGGACTCATAGAGCATCTTTGATCCGAAACTGATCAGATGGTACACTCCCGCCATGATGATGGTGAGTATCACAAACCCGACCAGCACCTCTACCAGGGTCATGCCTTTATTATCTTTTACCATATCAGGTCTTTTCATGGCTTTCCCCTAAAAGCTTGCCGTAGTGTCCTTTGTGACTGTGCAGGTGGAATCTCCCTTTTTGCAGGTCACTTCTATGGTTACAACGCAGTCTCCGCCGCCCAGAGCCGGGCCTCCGGACGCCATCTTATCCCAGTCATCCTCAAGATCCGTTCCCGAAAACTCGTCGGGAGGCACGTCCTCGCGGTCGTACTCTCCTCCGGCCACCTCGGACTCGGCCTCTCCGCCCATGCCTGCCACGTAGGTAAAGACCACCGTGGTGTCAAAGGTGTCAAGCTTGTGGTCGCTCCTGCCCTCAAGAGTGTAGACAAGCTTGCTGTCGGCACCCACTATACTGGTGGCACCCTCGGGTACCCAGGTGCCCGAGATCCCCTCTCCGGGGCGGTCCTTGTACACGTGGGAGTCCAGGACCTTGTAGATCTCCGAATCAGTGTCCTTAAGCTCTGCCGCCAGCTCATCAGCCACCTCTTCCGCCAGATATCTGCACTGCAGCACTCCCGTGCGCTTTGCGGTCTGGGCATAGAGTGTATAGGTTATAAGCAGGAGCGAGAGCGCAAAAGCGGTCATGACTATGCCCACCACTATGGCGGTGAGCATAGCCGAACCTCTGTTATCCTTTAATAAGCTCTTTTTTACGGGTTTATGCCTCAATCCTCTGTCCTCTCAGCGGAATTACCGGAGACGGTGGAATCTATGTCTCCTATGGTCTCCTGCTCATCTATGATGCCCTCTTCGATATCCTCGGTTCCGGAAACCTCCTCTTCCTCTTCAACGGAGGCGTCGCCCTCTACGGGCTCTTCCACGGGCTCCTCTTCCTCGGGAGCATCGGTCACTATCTCGTCTTCAACATCGGCCTCAGGCAGGCTCAGAGCCTGTGACAGCCAACCCTTAGCCTCGTCGGCGGTCACATAGGATACGGCGCTGTAGCCGTCGTAGGTGTCACCGGACTTTGTTCTGCTCCAGAGTACTCTCATGCCGGGAATGAAGGGATCGTCCCTCTCTCCCGTGAGGGTAGGAAGCTTATCCGGACACCAGGTCTGCAGCAGCAGACTGTCTGTCAGCATGTATCCCGTGAGGTTGGGCACGCTGTTGATCTTCTGAAGGTCGGGAAGCACAAGCCTTACGGCACGGCTCTCGGTATCGTAGGAAACCTGGGCTGCGAAATCGAAGTCCTCCCACTCATGGCTGATATCCGAAAGAGTTATCGTCTGTTTACCATCGGCCTTATCGTCAATGTATCCCGTCCATACGGCTCCGGAGCGGATCCTGCAGGAAGGAATGTTGTAGCTGTCGTCATCGGGATAAGGATCACCCGCCTTCTGGCTTGTCTTAACCTTTGCATCGCTGTTCAGAGCCTTCACATAGGTGTCGTATCCGCCGCGCTCATAGTTTCTCACAAGATATACTCCGTATACGGGAGTCTTGATACCGGAGGTTCCGGAGTATACCTGCTTTAAGGTGAAGGCATAGCCGCCGGCATTGGGATCCGCAGCAAATCCGAAGGCAACCTGTTCAACAACGGTATCGGTGTCGTTCTGCCTGGTCTCGCTGAGAGTGGATCCGTTGTAGTACAGAACCTTCTTTTCAACCTCGTAGCTTCCGGACAGGCTCAGGGTATCGCCGGCCACCACATCGTCAAGCACCAGATCCGGTATATGTATCCAGTAGTAGTTTACGGTGTTCTTTGTATCCAGATCCTCATCTGTCCAGGATGAGTATACCTTGTTGGTCTTGCTGGTCATAAAGGCCAGTTTGATCCATCTGCCGGCATACTGTCCGGGATACTCCTCAAAGGCGGTGAGATCCAGGTTGTAGGTAGCGGAGTTCGCCCTGCCTTCCATGGATGTGGACGCAGCCTTTGTAAGCAGAGTAGCCTCGGCGCCGCTGTTCCAGTACATGCCGCTATCGTCGCCGTCGGGAGCGTCCTCCTTGTAATGCTGGGTGATATCGCTTCCGGAACCGGTGAGTGTCACACCGTCTTCGGGTTCATCGTATATTGCCGCCGCGATATTGACCGTAACGGTCGATGGATCCTCGTCGGCATAATTTTCGGTATTGTCAAAGCCGATGACAAAGCCTCTTGCGTACTCTTCCAGGGTGACTGCGTTGTCGTAATCCATGGTGACGGAGTTGCCGCTGAGGGTGGTGTAGGTCTTCTGGGCATGGGCAGCTGCGTACTCTGCCATGCCGCCGGCGATCAGCTCGGCTCTGTCGGAGGACAGGCCGTCGGGATCAACGATCACCGGTGTTGCAAGTCTGGTGAGCAGGTCTATCTCGAAGACATTGGACACGCCGCCGTCAGAATAGATGGCTGCATCGGTCTTTGCTATTGCCTGTACTGTTACATGGAGGGTCATGCCTCCGTCAAAGTCTGACAGATCCACAAGAGCACGGTACTGGTTGATACCCTCATCGTATACGCCGCTCTCAAGAGGCGCCTTTACCACGCCGCCGTCCGAAGGCGTGAAGCTTATGTGCTCGCCCACATCAACGGGATAGTAATGAGGAATGGCGTTTCCGGATACATCCACTACCTTTATGATGTAGCCCGCCAGATCCTCTCTCTGGTAAGGATCGGTTATATCATCCCAGACTACGCTGTAATCCAGGTCCTCGGTGATGAACTTACCGCTTGCGTCCATATTGAGGCTCACACCGTAGATGGATACGGTATCAAGCTTCAGGGTGACGGTGAATTCATCGCTCGTGCTCATATGAGGAAGAATGGTGGTAACGCCACTTTTCTCCAGACCTCTTCTGGTGACCATAAGCCTCAGGGACTTGTAGTTCCAGTTGTCAAGGTCATCCGTAAAGGTGTAGGTCCTGTCGCTTAAGCGGGTCACGCTCTTTATGGATACTTCGTTTCCGGAAATGGTGGTTCCCACCAGCTCCACATCGTACTCACCGCCCTGATACAGGGGATCGTCATCCTCAGCATCCTGATCCCAGGCGAAGGTGTAGGTGTCATGTCCGTCCTTCTTACCGGTGATCATGTTGCCGCTGATAACGGGCGCAGGCTGAACAAGCTGCAGTCCGCTGCCGAAGGGCGTTACCTTAAGAGACACATCCGCAAAAGGATCGGAGGCAGTTGTGTAATAGTATTCGAACTTGGCCTTGCCGTCGTTGATCGTGAACTTGGCATTTCCGTTTCCGGCCCTTATGCCCGCTGCGGCCAGGGCCTTTTCGATGTAGAACTGATGCCAGTAATCATACTTTGACTGCTGGTATCTGTGGTAAATATCCACTGAGCCGTCCTTCTGGGTCCAGAACTCAAAGGCAGTCTTGGAATCCGGGATATCGGTGGAATCCACCTCGTAACCGCTCCTTGCGCTGCCGTAGATGCCTCCGCCGGGCTTTCTTAAGTAATACTCACCGTCTCTGTAGACGAAGGTGTATTTCTCTCCGCCGGTGGTGGTCAGCTCAAGGGTATATTCATGCTTGACGTTTCCGCCCTGTCCTTCGATACCGAAATTGTACAGGATGTACTTGTTGGAAACGTTGGAGCTGTAGATATTCTCGGCATATGTGCCTACTTCTCCGGTGTTGTAAATATCATGTCCTGCGGCTGCGGCGATGAGGGTAGGATCCGTGAGGTTCTTGTAATCGCTGTAGCTGTAGTCCTTGATCACAACCTGGTAAGGCGATCCGTCGGATGCCCCGAGGGTCTCCCTGCACTCCAGGGATGCGATGTACCAGATGTCGTAGGTTCCGTCGGCATTGCGGCGGATGGTGTATCCGGGATTCAGCCCCGATGCTCCGTATATGGGCCTGGTGGTGTAGGTATCTCCGACTATGTATTTCTCGTCTACCAGAGCCTTTACATCTGCCTCGGAATTTAGCTCTACGCCCTCCTTCACAAGGTGTCCAAGCTGCATCATGTGATCCTGGGTGGCAGACATGTAGGTGCGCACCATAAAGTCTCTGCCCACTATATCCTCGGGCAGATCGTCCAGGGTGATACCGAAGTAGGTATTGTGTTTGTTCTGCATATTTGCGGTATGCAGGCTTCCGCTTGAGTAGGCCACGGGTACTCCGAGCTTGGGATCATATGCCACAAACTCGCCGTCCACATAGAAGTCGACGCCGTATACCACAACCTTGACGTTGTAGCTCAGTTCCTTTGCGGTCTCACCTGAGAATCCGTCAAAGCGTGCCGCATAGCTGTATCCGTCCATTGAATGCTCAGTGGTGAACAGATAGGATCCGGACCTTATATAGGTTGCGGAATCGGCAATGTCGCCACTGGCCGATTTTGCAGTGGCCTTGAGCGAATAGGTATTGACGGTACCTCTGACGGTTCCGTTGTAGAACTCGAAAGGCTCGCTCAGCACCTTGCCGTTTGCAAAGTCGATGAATACCTGGCTGGTGGTCTCCTGAGTCTTTTTATTTACGAAATCATAGTAGTTATGAGCATATCCGCCAACATTTACGGTGATATTCTTTACAAGGCCTTCATAACCGATGTATGCCTCAGGGTTGTCCAGGACGGCAACAACATGGTTATCGCCCGTAAACTCAAGGTGTACCTCAGGCTGGGGAAGAACTCCGTTGGCGTTGAATACCGCCGATGCCCAGTCGGAATCGTACTGATCGGCATCACTGTCATCTTCATGGGCAAGGTGATAAGGGCTTATGGCCCTGACTGAGAACTTCAGCTTCTGGGTACCCCAGTCATCCTGCCAGATGGAATCTATAAGCTCCTTGACTGACTCTATGTCGTAGTATGTGAATACCACCTCATCATAACCGGAAAGAGCGACCCTTCCGGCGGATACACGGCTGATCTCCATGGCCGCCCGCTCAACGGCTGCGGCATTTCCCGCCTGGCTCACTATGGAGAGCCTGACCTCATAGGCAGCCGCACCCTTTATCCGGTTCCACAGGAACCTGTAGCGGCCCTGGGTATTATCCTTGTTGATCCAGGTAGGCGCCTTAAGCTTCTTGTATCCGTTCTGGCCGTCGCCATAAATGAAGTCATGGAACTTTGGATCAAACTCCTTAAAGAAATTGATCCTCTCGCTGTCCTCCCATCCGGGATTCTTATCCTTATCGTCATAATCGGGATTGAACTTCTTTTTATCGGTCTCGGCTTCATTCGAAAGGGGATCCGATTTAGTAAGCTTTATGGGATCGGAGTAAGTCTCTTCGGTTCCCTCGGGGACGATGTCGATCTCCTGTCCCTTCACTTTGCTCTCATCCGTCTTTACAAGCTTTGTGACGGGCTTTTCGGTACCTCCGTCCTCACTGTAGATGGAAGTGAAAGGTATCTTCACGAATTCATCGGAGGATGAAGGCTTCCACGCAAAGGCAGATACCCTGAGAACATTGTCTGTCTTGTCCGGTGAGGAATTGCCGCAGTTTCTGATGCATATAGTGGCATTTGCGATCCTGCCCATACTCTCGGCCTTGTCACTCTCCTGTGGTACTTCGATAGAGATGAGCTCTCTGTAGCCCAGCTTGTCGCTTACGGTCTCGGGGGTAGTTGCCACGTGGCCGTCCTCGTCGGTGAAGGTTGCGTAATATCTGTAATAGTACTTCTCGTTTGCCTTGTCGGAGGGAAGATCGTCCGGCCTTGTGACATAGACGCCGATAGCCTCCATGTTGTCCGCACTGTCACGCTTGTATTCGGCGTCAAAGCTGAACTCGCCCCAGTAGCCGATCCTGTTGATGTTCATCCAGAAGAAGTCCCTGTTTGCATTGTGGATGCGGTCCTCATCCCTGAAGAACAGGCTGTTAAAGCCTCTGTCAACGTTTATATCATACCTGCTGGTAGTAGTGGGGTTCTGTCTGTTGGAGTAGGTCAGTCTGCCGTTTGAGGTCATGTCAAAGCCCACGCCGTATTTATCCGTCAGGTATACGTCGCTTGAAGCGCAGGCATGCTCAACGCCCTCGGTGTCCTCCCAGGCAAAGCCTCTGAAGTAAACCGCGTTGGCGCTCCTTGCGGTGACGGTGAGCTTTATGCGGCTGATGCTTCCGTGTCCGGATACATCAAGTGCTGCTCTTCCCTTCTCAAGGGTGTTGCCTGCGGCAAAGTTGCTCTTTGAAACGGAGAAGTTTCCGCCGGAGGCCGTAACATCCGCCTTGATATCATAGACCTTTGTATTTGTGTTGCTTGAAAAGTCAAAATTGTAAAGGTACATGATGAAATACTTCATGTCCTTATGGGAAGATGACTGATCGATATCAAAGGTATATACTGCCTTGCCGCCGGTGCTTCCCACCTGAGTTACGAATGCATTATCGGTAACAGGGGCTGCAAGGTAATCCGTAGCCTTATTGTTATATGCATCGTTACGAAGAGCCGCATCGGGGCTCATGGCGAAGTATAAGCCTCCGTCTTCGCTGCTTTCGTCTCCCTTAAATCCTACGTAGTAGTTGTTGCGGACCACATTTCCCGTAACCTTTCTCGCGATAGGCATGAAGGTTCCCCTGTAATCATCCATCGAAGATGTGGTGAGAGCGGGATAGAACCTGTTGCCAAGGCTGTTGGTGAGGGTCGCGGTGGATGCTCCGAAGGAGAAGGTCTTGTTGTTGCTGTAGTCCCTGCAGAAATCGCAGTGCACGGTACCCGAATAACCGAAAGCACTGTTTGAGGTGTTTTCGGCCACAAGACCATCGTTGGCACCGGTGCCCTTGACCTTGTAGATATTACCGGTGTTCACGCAGTCCGACATGTAGATGGTTCCGCCGCTGTCCGCAAAGAAACCGCAGCCCGAATCTAAGGCATATACATCACCGTGGTTGAAGCATCCCGTTGCGGAGGCATCCACATCGGAATTTGCCCAGTACTGGAGGAAACCTCCGGCCTTGTTTGCCATGGAGCGCACCGTACCGTAGTTGATGCAGTCCACGAAGTTGAAGGTGTTGTACATGATCAGGCCTACCATTCCGCCTGCTCTGTAGTTGGTGACAATGTCGCCGTAATTCCTGCAGTCCGAAATGGTAAAGGTTGTGTTCTTTTTCTGGTTTACGAAGCCCACGATACCGCCTGTGGAGGTATTGGTATAGAACCGGCAGGATACGTCGGCGTAGTTGTCGAGATACTTAAGGTTCTCACCGGAGCTGTTGATACCGATGATACCGCCGTTACCAAGGTCGTTATCCGCACCTCTGGCCTCAATAGCCCAGTCATCTCCGGTGCTGGTGTGTACATCCTTCTTTCCGGCTACCAGAGCTCCGTCGTAATTGTAGCCGACGATACCGCCCACAACCGCCGTAAAGGTGGTTATCTCGACCTTGTCCGTTGACTTTAAGTAATTGTCGCACTGGGTCACAAGACCGTAGTTCTCACCTGCGATACCGCCCACAAAGGCGTAGGAACTTGTATCGGAGGGTGTCCTGATACTCTCGATCCGCAGACCGTCCACATTGTTTTTGTTGTATTCTACCGTGGTATCCGTGGTAAGCACTCCGGAATCTTTTTCCACCTCTCCGGCATAGATCTTGGTGAAGGACTTCATGCCGGTCTCTCTGTCGAGATTTACCTTATCGTCAAGCACACCGATAAAGCAGCTTTCGATACCGGATCCGGTACCGTTTATGCCTGCTATACCGCCCAGTCTTGCAACGCCGGCTCCGGCACCCTTTGCCTTTACGGTTCCGTCAAAGGAACAGTTGGTGATTAACGCCTTTTCCTTATCGTTCTTAACGCTGCCGTTGACGCCGGCGATACCGCCCACGCCTATGGAAGCACTGCCCATGCTGCCTTCGATGATACCCTTGACGCCGACACCCTCTATGGTGCCCTTGTTAAGGGCGGCCGCACCGCCGAGATCGGAGGTGGTGGCTCCGTCAAACTCTGCTTCCACATATACCACGCTGAGGGGGATACCGGTGACGCCGTCGTAGGTACCCGTTATGCGTCCCTCATTCAATCCGGCCACGCCGCCGGCATAGGTGTGGTTAACCTTTACGGTAAGGCTGCAGGCCTCGGTGCTCTGTCCCTCCGCAAGGGTTATGCGGGGCTTTACATCGGATTTCTTTTTGATCTCGTTTCTGCCGGCAAAGATACCTATGCAGCTCTCCTTGCGGCTGTCGCTGTGGTTCGATACCGTAACATACCTGGCCTCGCACTCCTCGATGTTTCCGTGGTTGACTGCTGCCACGGCTCCTGCACAGGTTTTTGAGACAAACTCAAGAGGCTCGATCTCTTTGACCGCGCCGGGAGTGTCCAGATCTTCGTTGGACTCGTTATATTCGTCGTCATCATAGTACATGGTACCTATGACGTATTTGTTGTCGCCTTTTCCGAAATGCTCCACAAACTCGGGTGAGTACACGCCGCACCTGAATACCTTGCCCACGATGTCTTCATCGTCGTCCACATCGTTTCTGGCGACGATACCGCCGGCAAGACCCTCGTTGGCCCTGACCTCACCTACGTTGCTGCAGTACTCGATCCTGCTGAGATTGAGGGCGGTGATGCCGCCGGCATTGCCCTCGTTGGAAGCGTTTACCACGCCCTTGTTCATGCAGTAGCTGATTATATTGCGGGACTTGTTGTTGCCCACTATACCGCCGGCATTTCCGTTGGTTGCGGTGATGTCAGCCTCGTTGCAGAAATATGAGATGGCGGGAGTCTCTCCCTCTATCTTTATTTTGCTCTCGTTGAGACCCATAACGCCGCCGGCATCCTTGTATGCGTGTACCTTTCCGGTGATGAGCACGGGCTCGTCGGCTCCGATATCCTTTCCGGTAAGCTTCTTAATGCTTTCGGTGTCGGGAGTTATGAAGCCCCTGTTTATTCCGGCGATACCGCCGGCGCAGCTTCCCTTTGAGGTGACGTTGATATCCTTGAGGACATCGGCCACGTAGATACGGCCCTCCTCACAGTTGACGCCCGCATAAACACCGGCCACGCCGTATTGCTCGGAATCCCTGGTGGTGCTCTGGGATGTAACGGCCGCCCTGTTAACCTTTATGTTGTATATCAGGCCGCGGTTTTCGGCTGCTATGCCGCCCACCACGTTCTTGCCGGTGACGGTCCTGGAATCGATGGTGCAGTCCCTGACCTCGCCGTAGTGATCGTCGTCTTTTATATAGTCGTTGAGACCTACGATACCGCCCACGTACTCAAATCCAACGGAACCGAAATTGCCCACGTTGCAGTTGATGATGAGTCCCTCGTTTATCTCGGCTATGGCTCCGCGGTAGGTACCGTCGCTGGTGACGGAACCGGATGAGGTGTTGGAGCAGTTGTCTATGGTGGTGTTCTTCTCTACCTTGCCGAGGATGCCGCCTGCATAGGAATACTTAAATCCGTAGTCGTTTCCGCTGTAGTCCTTCTTGCGGCCGTCCTGCTCTTCTTCGTTTTCGATGGCGTATCTGGCGACCACGGGGGTGGCGTTTCTTGCGTTCTTAATGTAGAGCTTTGTGTCGGAATCGTTGTAGCCGATGACTCCGCCCACGCAAACATCCGCGGATATCCTACCGAGGTTGGAAGCCGCAACGGACAGCTCGTCCTCTCCTGTTATGTACATGGTGGAAAGTGCGGTGTCGGTATCCTTTATCAGACGCTGACCTTCCACGGTAAGATTCTTTGCCAGATCGTCCATGAGGTTCATCTTGGCTGCAAGCATGGTTCTTACATCCATGCCCGACGCGTCGATGGTGCTCATGGTCTCAACAATGGCGGGAGCGATCTTGTTGAATCTGTCGGTATCCATGCAGTACATGGAGTTGTAGCCCACAAATCCGCCTACGAATTCATGGGTATCCTTTATCTGTCCCAGGAAGTTGTTTGTCTCAAAGAGACCGTAGATCCTGGTGTCTTCGCTGTCGGTGATCTCAAAGTCATCGGACTTGAGGTTCACAAGGTTTCCGCCGATATTTCCGCCTACGAAATAACCGCCGGTGATCTCATTGGGATTGGAGTAAACCTTGCGGGGGGCAAAGCCTGTGGAAGTACCGCCGCCGGGCAGGTCTATGGTGGTGGTCTTTTCAAGATCCATGAGCATGGCCAGGGATACGTTAAGTCCGGCGTATCCGCCGATGAAATATCCGTCGGGGGAACCGTATACGGAACCGCCGGCCACCTGATAATCCTCGACTATGGCATCCACGTCATTGTAGCCTACGATACCGCCCACGTAGTTACGGCCGGTTACAAAGACGTTGGCCCTGAGGGTTGTGGAGGATGCTCCGTCAACCTTCTTACCAAGGGTGCCGTCGGCGGGATTTGCTATCCTTTTGGTGCAGCCGATTATACCATTGTTGAAGCCTGCGATACCGCCCACGTAATCGCCCTTGTACATTCCGGTCTCAAGGGTGTCGTTCATCACGGCGCCTGCCATGTCAACATCCACGTCGGAATTGCAGTTGTATATCCATCCGGCATTGAAACCGGTGATACCGCCCGCGTATTCATCCATGGCCATTACAACGCCCTCGTTGGTCCACTTCTGGACGGAAACCTGGACGTTCTTTTTAACGTTGGGAACGATGACGGGCTTGTCTTCGAGATTTTCGATCACCAGGGGATCGAAGCCGCTGTTGTCCGTGACGCCGTTGCTCAGTTCTTTTGAGGCGGAGGCGTTCACTCCCGTGATACCGCCCACATAGTATCTGCCTATTACGTTGTTTGCATTCACTCCGGGCATTGCGTCGTCGCCTGCCGCGCCGCCCTCAACAACGGTACCGTCGGCGGGTCCGATGTTCATGCCCACGATACCGCCTACATATCTGCAGCCAAAGACGTATCCGTCCTTACCGCTTACGGAACCGCAGCCCCTGAAACCTCCGAAGTGGTTGTAGCCGGCAATACCGCCTACATAGACGCCCTTCAGAAGCTTTTCAAAATCGTTCTTTATGTACGAAGCCTCGTAGCAGGGTGAGCTGTAGCAGCTCTCCAGGGTGATCCTTGCCTTGCCGGAGACGTCAGGTTCGGTGGCACTGTAGATGTATCCCACGATACCGCCTATGTATCTGGAATCCTCTTCGCCTACCGTATCCTCGATGGGTGCTGTTACCGCTCCCGTATTCTCACAGTCGGAAATGGTCACGTATGTGTTGTTCTGATCCGCGATTATTGCATCCCACGCGGGTTTGGTGATGGATGCGGGTTTGGTGTCGTATTTGTCGGTGGTAAGGGTGATGTCAAAGCTGTTTCTCACCATGCCGACTATACCGCCTACGGCATTCATTCCCTGAACGGCGCCGCGGTTTGTAAGCTTTGAGATCACTGCATCGGAACCGGTGGGGATCTCGTAACCCACGATACCGCCCACGTTGCTCTTTCCTTTTACAAGGGTCTCAAACTCCGTATTTTCAAGGGTAAGATTTTCAAGAGATGAAACGGCAGCGGCATTTATGCCCACAAAACTGCCCACGTAATCATCACCCTCGACCTTTGCCCTGTCCATGGAAAGGTCCTTTATGGTACCTGTGTTTTCCATGAAGAGACCCGTGGGTACATCCTCTTTCTTGTCGCCGGTAAAGGGCTCGATATTGACCATGTATCCGCCGTTGGCGGCCTTGGAAATGCTGATGTTGTTTATGACATAGGTGCCCTCTTCCTCAAAGCCCTTTGCGCTCTTGTAGCCCGAGAAGGTATCCCGGCTGCGCAGGTTCTTTATGGAGGGGAAGTTCGCGCTCTTAAGGCTCTCTGCCGTGGGCTCCGCGTCGTTTATGTATGCCCTGGTCAGAGTGTCGGGAGATGACTTGAGAGCTCCCCTTTCCGTGAAATCACTCCAGCTCAGGTCTGACATCATATTGAAGGTAAGGCTCCTTGCTGTGTCGGTGCCGTAGTGCTCGACGCTGTCCACGGTGTCAAGACCGGGGTCCTCCATGTACCTGACGTTGTAGAGATGACGGGGATTCTTAAGCTTGTATGAAAAGGCAGTGGTTCCTGCCCTGTGGGTCTTTTTGATGATACCGGTAGGTATGCCCAGAACGGTATATTTTTCCTCGTAGTATGCGGGATTCTCGGAGTTTGAATAAACCGCGGAAGTAGAGGCATAGGTGGGCGCACCGGCCTTTACGGAGCACTTGATATTGTCCTGATTAAGGCCGAAACGGAAATAGCTGTAGGTGTTCTTGAAATCACCCACACCGGTATAGCCGTCGGAATGAATGGCGGCGTAATCTTTTTCGTAGAGCCAGGTGCCCGCCTGGACATCTGCCGCATCCAGCACAAGGTGGATGGTGGGTCTTTTGTCGTCCTCGACCCAGAGCAGGAAGGGAAGTTCACCCAGGGATGTGCCTGTCTCGGCCATGTCGCTCTTTCCGTCAACCCTGTATCTGGTGACGGGAAGCTTTACACGTATCGCAGAGCCGGCATCCTTTGCAACCGTAAGGGCAGCGCCGCCAACCGAAGATACCACCGAAGGCATATCAAGCTTTATGGTGAGATCAAGGTTGTCCGTCGCAAGCTCGGCATCGTAAACGGAGATATCATAGATGATGTTGCGCACAGGCACGGTGTCGGAGGAATGACGGAAGGAAAGATCCAGCACATCGTCGTTTCTGAGGACTACCTTTGCCAGCTTAAGGGCGTTGTTGTCAGGCTTACCGTAGATACTCTTGGTAAGGGTGTCAACGCCGTAATAGCCCACCATAAAGCGGGCTCTGTAGCTTTCCTTTCTCTGGGAAGCGTTATAGTAACCGGCGGTCTCTCCGGTATTGTTGTCGTATTTGAAATCCCCCGCGGAATCGGAGTAAAGAAGTGCAAAGACCTGCCCGTCCTCGGGTGCCACCTCTATGGAGATGGTGGCGTTTGCAAGAACCTCTCCGTCAGCCACATAATCTCTGAGGAGCCGGGATACCCAGTAGGTCTGGATAGCCTCCGAATCCTTGTTTTTGTGGGCAGTCTCTATATCAATGTCGGATGAAAGGATGTCTCCGGCTTTCGCCTTGAGCACCACCACGTCGGTGCCGAAACGCCCGGAGTAATCTGCCTTTTCGGAATCGTCAAGGCCGGATCCGTCAAGGACCCTCCAGACCTTTTCGATGCCGGTGTAGGCGCTGCCGTCCCCGTCGGTGAGATCCGTCACCTTTTTGTGGGGTACCAGAAGGTCGTCGGAATAGTCCGTATCATCAGGATCGTCAAGAGCATCGGGATCCACCATTGACTCGGCAAAATCAGTCAGATAACCGGTTCCGGCATACTCCGTGAGCTGATTTTGAGCGGCAAGATACAGGGCCTGGGCATATTCATTCTCTCGTTTGAATCTTGCCCAGTCCTGCCATTTGATCACCGCAAGAGTGGTAAGGGCGGCCATTATCGC
>JAFYEL010000057.1 GCA_017544285.1 Lachnospiraceae bacterium
GGGATTCCAACGTGATCCTGGGAGACGAACTTCATGTACTCTATGGACGGGAGTGGATAGAGGATGAATTAATGGGGCTTAAGTTCCGCATTTCACCCCTCTCCTTTTACCAGGTCAATCCGGTACAGACAAAGCACCTTTACGAGACCGCTTTGGAGTTTGCGGATCTTAAAGGCGGAGAGAAGGTATGGGATATATGCTGCGGCATAGGAACCATAACCCTGGCTGCGGCTGACAGGTTAAGGAGCCTTGGAGGCGGGCATGTGCTGGGACTTGAGATAGTGCCCCGGGCTGTTGAGAACGCAAAGGAAAACGCAGCGCTTAACGGCTTTGACGATGTGGAGTTTGTCTGCGCTCCCGCCGAAAAGTATCTGCCGGAGTATGCCGCTCGGTGCGGCGTCGAAAATAAACCGGATGTGGTCATCGCCGATCCGCCCCGGGCTGGGCTTGAGCGTGAGGTCGTGGATGCACTGCTTTTTGCCGCACCCGAAAAAATAGTATATGTGAGCTGCGATCCCGCAACACTGGCAAGGGATGCGGCTCTTCTGACAGCCGGGGGGTATGAACCCCTGCGGGTCAGGGCTGTTGATATGTTTGCTCATTCCAGTCACATAGAAACCTGCATGCTTTTTAAGCGTAGCGGGATATAAAATGATCAAAAGATAAGGGATATGAGTTTTATTAAAAACATCAACAACAGAATAAGCAAATATATTTACAATTCCTCCATCGATCTCAGGGACAGGTCATTCATGCTCTTTTCCGTGCTTGTCCTTGCCTCGCTATATGTAGCGGTGATATGCGGACTGATCATGAGGGAACCCCTTTCTGCCACTGTTTCGACTCTGATCGGTGCAGTGGGATTTTCCGCATATGTTCATTATTCCTTTAAGAAGAACTCTCTGAACCGGGCGAGGATCGTGCTGTCGGTCATAGTTGTTTTCGTTTTTCTCCCTACCATGTTCTTTTCAAACGGCGGAGCCACAGGCGGAGCGCCCACATGGCTTCTTTTGGGACTGGTATATATAGGCCTTATACTTGAGGGCAAAATCAGGACGGTTATGCTTTTGATCAGCATTGTCATGACCTCGATATGCTGGCTGGTGGGATACTTCTTTCCGCAGCTTGTTACCGAGTATTCGAGAGGCGGAAACTATTTTGATTCTCTTGTGGCTCTCATTATCGTGGGTGCCATAGAATATACGCTGATAGCCTTCCATCTGAGGCTGAACCGCAGGGAGCAGGAAAATAAAAATCTGAGGCGTCTGTTCGAACAGACTGCTACGGCACTGGTAAACGCCATAGATGCAAAGGACGAATACACCCATGGTCATTCCTCCAGAGTGGCAGCGTATTCAAAGAACATTGCAAAGCTCAGCGGAAAGAGCCCCGAGGAGTGTGAGGAGATCTATTACGCAGCCCTTCTCCACGACGTTGGCAAGATCGGCGTCTCCGAGAGCATCATCAACAAAGCGGGCAGGCTTACCGACGAGGAATACGAAGAGATCAAGAAGCACCCCGTATTTGGCGCGCAGATCCTTCACAGCATAAGCGAGTATCCAAACCTTATCATCGGAGCAGCCCACTATCATCACGAGCGCTATGACGGAAAGGGATACCCCGAGAGGCTCAAGGGTGAGGATATCCCCGAGATCGCCAGGATCATCGCGGTTGCGGACGCCTACGACGCCATGACTTCCAAGAGAAGCTATCGTGAGACAATACCCCAGCAGAAGGCTAGGGAAGAGATAGTGAAGGGATCGGGCACCCAGTTTGATCCCAAGTTTGCAAAGGTTATGCAGCATCTCATAGATATGGATACTGAATATGAGATGAAAGAGAAGGACAATGTACAGGAGCTGTCCGGCGGAAATGAGCTCAGCTGTTCCGTAGTGGGTGACGAGATCTCCGACGGTATCCTTTTGGGCGCAAATATCCGGCAGATACGTATGAGGTGCGGAGCCCTGGAGGGAACACGGGCCGATTTCAGGCCGGTAATGGTGCTGTTTGACTCCCTTGACGGAAGGTATCACGATCAGCCAAAGGATGTTGCGGACCTCAACTACTTCGAGTACGCAAGGCTCATGTTTAGCGGTGAAAGCGAGCTTACGGGAGCCCGCAAGATCGAGGTTAAGGAAGAAAAGAGCAGTGGCGTTATGGACCGCTCCGGCAAGAAGGGCCGGAAGTTCTATGAGATCGAGGGTGTCAGGGTTAAGGACCATGTGATGATAACCGTGGACGACGGCTCAAAGACCACCATCTTTACCGTGGCTCTTCCCGACAACACAAGGTATGCTTATATCGGCCTCTCCGGAGAAAACTGCCACTTCTACAATGTGAGCATCACCACCTCCGAAGAGACGGTTTCCGAGGGTTTCATCCCAAGGATAGCAGAGGAGGTCAGCTATATAGACGGGCCCGAGGGAGATGTCCCGAACATCCAGGTGGATTCTTACCGCACCGCTTCCACGGAGGGAATTCCCGTAAGGGACGGCATGAAGATCAGCTTCCACGCAAAGAGCCTTCCCACGGCGCGTCTGGTATGGCACTGCGCTTATGTGGATATGTTCTATTCCTCCAGCAAGATGCCCTCAGGCGATGATTATCAGGAGTACGCTCTCATAAGGCTGGACGGCGAGAACTGGGATACCGAGGGTATCGCCCGCAACAAGGTTATAGTCAACATCGTAGATGATTTCGAGGGCTGGGATGCCTGGAAGGAAAACAACAAAAAGGGTTACGATTGCACGGTTTCCTTTAAGATAGATGGTGACAAGATCATCACCACCACGGAAAACTTCGGAATAAGCCTTAAGAACATAACAACGGTACTTCAGGCGCCTCCTGAGATGTACGTATGTCTCACGGGAGACCAGGTGGCCATCACTAATATAAAGATAATAAATCCGGAGAGTTAAAAACCTATTGACATACCGGGTATTAGGTGTATAATACAATCCGGAAAGGCGGAGTTAAAAAATGGACAAGATATATTTAGATAATGCAGCGACAACAAGGGTTGCTCCCGAAGTCTTCGAGGAGATGAAGAGTTTCTTCTGCGAGGAGTACGGCAATCCCTCCAGTGCCTATGAGTTTTCCGGAAACATTGCAAAGAAGATCTCAGAGGCAAGAAAGACCATAGCCGATGCCATCGGCGCCAGAGAAAAGGAAATATATTTTACCGGAGGCGGAAGCGAGTCCGATAACTGGGCCATAAAGGGAGTTGCGGATGCGCTTCGTGAAAAGGGCAATCACATCATCACCACGAAGATAGAGCACCACGCAGTGCTCCATACCTGTGAGTTCCTTGAGAAGAGGGGCTTTGAAGTTACCTATCTCGACGTGGATGAAAAGGGATTGGTGGATCCCGCAGATGTCGAGAAGAACATCCGTCCCGAGACGATCCTTATCTCGGTGATGTTTGCCAACAATGAGATCGGAACCATCGAACCCATCGAAAAGATCGGAAAGATCGCCAGGGAGCACGGCGTTTATTTCCATACCGATGCGGTGCAGGCCTTCGGACACGTGCCCATTGACGTGGAAAAGATGAACATCGATCTTCTTTCCGCCAGCGCCCACAAGATCAACGGCCCCAAGGGTGTGGGAC
>JAFYEL010000058.1 GCA_017544285.1 Lachnospiraceae bacterium
CCAGATGCGGTAGGACTCGATAAGCCGTCTGTCCTCCGTAAGCTCTGACAGATATGCGGTCTCATCCGGAGAAAAGAACCGCCTTGCAATCTGGTCCAAAGGCCTTTCTATCTCCTGCACATCGCAGCCGCACTCACTTCCCGACACACAGCACATCACAAAGGATCCCGAGTGGGAGAGGTTGAAGTATATGCCCTTCTGCCCTTTAAGATAGGGCTTTTTATGCTCGCCAAGCTCAAACTCGATGTCTGAGAAGCCCAAGGGCATCAGGGCTTTTTTTAAAAGCAGGAATGCCGCCGCTCCCCGCGCCCTGTCAGCCTCCTGCCGGTAGCGCATGACCGCCTTCCTGCGATGGGAGGGCAGAAGTTCGATAAGGGAAGATGATGCGCCGGGCTCCAGATAAGCCGATATATCCTCTGCGTATATCCTTGTTTCCATAGCTACAGTATACACTTGCGGCCGCTTTTGGACAACAAAAAAAGGAGAGCCGAAGCTCTCCCTTTTTCGGGTGCATTACATTATTTAGCTGCCTTGATCTTCTTAGGCTTGGTAATGTTAACGGTGATGGTGTACTTCTTGCCGTTTACGATAACGGGGAAGGTTGCCTTGCCCTTAGCGGACTTAGCTACAACGATGTGATAAGCGCCATCCTCACCAAGAGCGATCTTTGCGCCGTTGGTAGCGGCCTTCCTATCCTTGGGCTCAAGGATCTTGAAGTTACCGATGGTGCTGTTGATCTTAACGTCGAATGCCTGACCGGCTACTGCAGTAACCTTAAGCTTCTTGGAGTAAGGAGCTTTCTGCTGTGATACGGTAGCGACGGTGTTAACAGTGTCAAGTGAAACGCTGTCGATTGCGAAATCAAGAACCTTTACATACATGGTAACTACCTTGCCCTCAGCAACGGTAACCTTTACGGGAACACCCTTTGCATCGGTAGTAGCCTTTTTACCCTTTACAAGGCCCTTCTTGGATACGGAAACAAGCTTCTTGTTTGCTCTGTCCTCGATAGCGAGTGCCTTCTTTGCACCCTTGCCGGTAGCATCATCGATCACGGTGAAAGAACCACCCTTGATGATGGTGATGGAAGAGTTGTCAGAGATGGTTGAAAGGTTAACGGTGTAAACGTACTTCTTGTTGACTTTCTTCTCAGTCTCGGCAAGCTTGAGAGTGTCGCCGTAAACGCCAAGGCCGTTCTTCTGAGCGAACTCAGCCTTTGCCTTGTTGGTTGAAGGCGCGTTGGTTACGGAATCAGTTGAAGGAGCGCTAACGGTAACGTCAGCCTCAACTGCCTGAACCTCAACACCCTCTGCCTCAATGATGTCGCTTGCAGCAACAAAACCATCAGCGAAATCCTCAACGGTGAGCTCCTCTGCAAATACTGCAGTACCAAGAAGCTGTGTTGCAGTCATTGCGATAGCAAGAACTGCTGCGATCTTTCTCTTTAACATATTTATCCTCCTCAGGTGAAATAATAAGTTTAGTGTTTTTTTGCACCAACTATGATACGAACGAAGTTGTGATTTTTTTGGCAACTTTTTAAGATTTTTTTGAAAAACAACAAAATATGGTAAAAATAGCCGATTTGTTGATAAATATGGCACTTTGTTGTACAATATGACGTAAATATCAAGAACGGAGGAATATAAAATGAAAGGATTTGTTAAGGAATTCAAGGAATTCGCCCTGAAGGGCAACGTAATGGACCTGGCAGTCGGTGTTATCATCGGTGCAGCTTTCCAGGCCATAGTTTCATCGCTGGTGGATGACATCATATCCCCCCTTATCGGACTCATCGGTGACACTGATTTTTCCGAGAGGGCAGTTGAGGTAGGCGATGTTTCCATCCGCTACGGATCCTTTATCACCGCAGTGATCAACTTCCTGATAATGGCGATCGTCATCTTCTTTATGATGAAGGGCATAAACAAGCTCACTACCCTTGGTAAAAAGGAAGAGGCCGCGGCAGCACCCGAGACAAAGGTATGCCCCTTCTGCCGGAGCGAGATCAGTATAAAGGCCACCAGATGCCCTCACTGCACATCGGAGCTTAAGGACTGAGGACCGGCTGTCATTTCATTATAAAACAAGATCAGGGAGATATTTATGAGTAAAGAAACAGTAGCAACAAAAAACGCGCCGGGAGCCATCGGCCCCTACAACCAGGCCATCAAGGCCGGGGGCTTTGTCTTTGCATCGGGGCAGATACCCATTGACCCTGCCACCGGAGAGATGCCCGAGGGCATAGAGGCTCAGGCTGAGCAGGTCTTCAAAAACGTGGCCGCCATTTTGGAGGCAGCGGGCACATCCATGGCGAATGCGGTAAAGACCACCGTCTTTCTGCAGAACATGGACGATTTTGCCGCCATGAACCTGGTTTATGCAAGGGCCTTTGAGGGAACCGAGTTTCCCGCAAGATCCGCAGTTGAGGTTGCCGCCCTTCCCAAGGGGGCGTTGCTGGAGTGTGAGGTCATAGCATTACTCTGATATGATACTTAAGCTGCTTAAGGACTACAAAAAAGAAACTATATGTGCACCTCTGTTTAAAATGCTGGAGGCCATATTTGAGCTGTTCGTACCCCTGGTGATCGCCCGGATGATAGACGAGGGCATCACCGGAGGCAACAGACCCATCGTGATAAGGGGAGCCGCTTGGCTCCTTCTTTTGGCTGTCATCGGACTCACCTGTTCCATAAGGGCACAGTACTATGCCGCAAAGGCGGCCATAGGGGCGTCAACCCTGCTTCGCAGCAGTCTTTACAGAAAGCTCATGGGATTGTCGTTTTCACAGATAGAGAGTCTGGGTACCGACACCATGATAACCCGTCTCACCTCCGATGTTAATCAGGTGCAGAACGGGATAAATATGACCTTGAGGCTTTTCTTAAGGTCACCCTTCATCGTCTTCGGAGCCATGATCATGGCTTTTACCATAGATGCAAAGGCTGCACTTATCTTTGCCGTCACCATACCGGCTCTTTCCCTGGTGGTTTACGGCATCATGGTCATCACCATGCCCATGTATAAAAAGGCTCAGGCCATGCTCGACTCACTGTTGGGCACAACCCGTGAAAACCTCACGGGCGTCAGGGTGATCAGGGCCTTTGCCATGGAAAAAGAGGAGCGCGCTGTCTTTAATGACCGCAACGAAGCTCTGAACTCGATGCAGAAAAATGTGGGCAGGATCTCTGCTCTCATGAATCCCCTTACCTTTGTCATAGTCAATGCCGCCACCCTCATCCTCCTTTACACCGGGGCAGTCAGGGTGGACGAGGGAGTCATCAGCCGGGGCAGCGTGGTGGCTCTCATAAACTATATGAGCCAGATACTGGTGGAGCTTATAAAGCTTGCCAATCTCATCGTGCTCATCACCAGGGCTATGGCCTGCGCCGACAGGATAAAGAAGGTTCTCGAGATAGAGGGAGATGAGGAGGAACTCTCCCTTCAGGAGGATCCCTTTAACGAGAGCAGTCTTAGTACCGGAGCGAAAAAGGGCATTGGCATAGAGTTCAGAAATGTGGGCTTTTCCTACAATCCCGGGGCCGACGAACAGGCTCTTTCGGACATAAGCTTCAGCGCTCCCCCCGGAGCCACCGTTGGCATAATAGGAGGTACCGGTTCCGGAAAGACCACCCTGGTGAACATGATCCCCGGCTTTTTCTTCCCCACCCAGGGAGAGGTATACATAGACGGAACATCGACGACGGATATGCCCCTGCGGCAGCTGAGATCCCTCTGCGGAACGGTGCTTCAAAAGCCCGTACTCTTTTCCGGCACCATCAGGGAAAACCTGCTGTGGGGCGGCAGTGCAACGGACGAAGAACTGACGGAAGCGCTGAAAACAGCCCAGGCCTGGGACTTTGTCAAAAACAGGAAAGGGGGACTGGACTGTGAGCTGCATCAGGGAGGCCGGGACTTATCCGGCGGTCAGAGACAGAGGCTGAGCATAGCCAGGGCCATAGTTTCAAAGCCTCCGGTCATAATACTGGACGATTCCTCCTCGGCGCTGGACTACGCCACGGATGCTGCCTTAAGAGGCGCACTGGCAAGGCTTCACGAGGAATATGCTCCCACGGTTTTCATAGTATCGCAGCGCACCGCTTCCCTTCAGCATGCGGACCTGATAGTGGTGCTGGATGAAGGCAGGATAGCGGGTATGGGCACTCATGATGAGCTGCTCGCGGGATGCGATGAATACAGGGAGATCTACGATTCACAGGCGGGATGATGAAAAAGAATACGGCTAAGGTATTAAAGTACATAAGGAAATATATCCCCGCGGTGGTATTTTCAATGATCATGGCGGTGCTGATAGTTGCTTCAAATCTCTACATTCCCATACTTCTGGGGCGTGGAGTCGACTGCATTTTAGGCCCCCGCGATGTGGATATGCAGGGAGTCTTTGGGATCATAAAAACGGGTATCGCCGTGATCCTCGGAGGAGCGCTGGCCCAGTGGCTGATGAACGTATGCAACAACAAAGTGACCTACGGCGTGGTAAGGGACATCAGGAGGGATGTTTTCGAACGGCTGGAAAAAATGCCCCTGTCCTATCTGGATGCCCATCCAACAGGAGATATAGTCAGCAGGGTCATTGCCGATGTGGACCAGTTTGCCGACGGACTGCTCATGGGCTTTTCCCAGTTTCTGACGGGAGTGCTGACCATCCTCGGAACCCTGGTATTCATGCTGGTGCTGAACCCTCTTTGTGCCCTGGTGGTCATAGTGCTGACGCCGGTCTCGTTTCTGGTAGCCCGTTTTATCGCAACCCGCACCTTTAAGATGTTCCTGGCCCAGTCCGAGACCAGGGGCGAGCAGACAGCCTATTTAGAGGAGACCCTGAAGGGGATAAAGGCGGTGAAGGCCTGCTCCATGGAGTATGACACAGGTCTTCGTTTTGATGAGATAAACGAGAGGCTGGGAGAGTGTTCGCTGAAGGCGACCTTTTATTCTTCCCTGACAAATCCAAGCACCAGATTCGTGAATTCGCTGGTTTACGCATCCGTGGCGGTGACGGGAGCGATGCTGGCCATAAGAGGCGGTATCACAGTGGGATTTCTGACCTCCTTTCTTTCCTATGCCAGCCAGTATATGAAGCCCTTCAACGAGATCTCGGGAGTGGTGACCGAGCTTCAGAATTCCCTTACCTGCGCGGGCCGCGTGTTTGACCTTCTGGAGGAGGAGATCGAGACGGAAAGCCCTGAGGAAGACGTTTTGGCCATGGCCGCGGCCGAGGGCAGAGTGGACATATCCCACGTGGACTTTTCCTATGTTCCCGGACGGGATCTGATACAGGATCTTTCCCTCTCGGTAAAGAGCGGAGAGAGGATCGCCATAGTGGGGCCCACCGGCTGCGGAAAGACCACCCTTATAAACCTTCTTATGCGGTTCTATGATGTAAATGAGGGAAGCATTTCGGTGGATGGCACCGACATACGAAAAATGACCAGGCACAGGCTGCGCAAAAGCTATGGAATGGTGCTTCAGGACACCTGGATAAGGCATGCCACCGTCTATGAAAACATAAGGATGGGCAGGAAGGACATAAGCGACGACGACATTGTCCGGGCGGCAAAGAGCTGTCATGCCCACGGCTTTATCATGCGTATGCCTAAGGGCTACGACACCGTCATAAGTGAGGAGGGAGCCGGGCTTTCCGCGGGACAGAAGCAGCTTTTGTGTATAGCCAGAGTCATGGTGAAGCTGCCGCCCATGCTGATACTGGACGAGGCAACTTCATCCATTGATACCAGGACCGAAATGAGGGTCCAGAACGCTTTTGAAAAGATGATGAAGGGCCGCACCAGCTTTATAGTGGCCCACAGACTTTCCACCATCAAAAATGCGGATGTGATCCTGGTTATGAAGGACGGAAATATCATAGAGCAGGGGTCTCATGATGAGCTTCTGGAAAAGGAAGGCTTCTACAAAAAGCTGTACATGAGTCAGTTTGCTATGGTCTGAAAAATGGGATATAATAGGACGAAGTGAGGTAAGAACATGAAAAGATCCATAGAACTTGAGGGCTCAAAGGTACTGGTGACCGGCGCCGCAGGCTTCATCGGAAGCTTCCTGTGCGGCAGGCTCTTAAAAGAGATAAAAGACATCACGGTGATCGGCATAGACAATATGAACGATTACTACGACGTTAGCATAAAGGAAAGCCGTCTTAAGGGACTGACCGGGGATGACAGATTCGTTTTTGTCCGCGGCGATATAGCTGACAAGGCTGCAGTGGACGACATATTCGAAAAATACAGCCCCGATGTGGTGGTAAACCTTGCCGCCCAGGCCGGAGTCAGGTATTCCATTGAAAACCCGGCCGCTTACATAAATTCAAATCTGGTGGGCTTTTTCAACATATTGGAGGCCTGCCGTCATTCCTATGACGACGGGAAAAAGGGAGTGGATCATCTGGTCTATGCCTCGAGTTCTTCCGTGTACGGATCGAACGAAAAGATCCCCTATAGCATCAGCGATCCGGTGGATCATCCGGTGAGTCTTTACGCGGCTACCAAAAAGTCCAATGAGCTCATGGCCCATTCCTATGCAAAGCTTTACGCCATTCCCTGTACGGGACTCAGGTTCTTTACGGTCTACGGTCCCATGGGCAGGCCCGACATGGCTTATTTCGGCTTCACGGACAAGCTGGTTAAGGGCGATACCATAAAGATATTCAACTACGGAAACTGCAAAAGAGATTTCACCTATGTTGACGACATAGTAGAGGGCGTGATCCGTGTCATGAAGGGCGCTCCGGAAAGGCAGGTGGGGGACGACGGTCTTCCCGTGCCGCCCTATGCTCTTTACAACATCGGCAATTCCTCTCCCGAGAACCTGCTGGATTTCGTCGACATCCTTTCAAAGGAGCTGGTGGCAGCGGGCGTTCTGCCGGAGGACTTTGATTTTGATGCCCACAAGGAGCTTGTTCCCATGCAAAAGGGCGATGTGCCGGTGACCTACGCCGACGTCAGCGCTCTCACCGAGGATTTTGGTTTTAAGCCCTCAACATCCCTGAGGGAGGGGCTTTCACGTTTCGCAAAGTGGTATAAGGAATACTTGGATGAAAAAGCCCGATAAGTATAAGATCATATTCGCAGTCATCATGGCCCTGTTTTTTGTGTGGGGTATCTGCGTTTTCAGAGATTACGGCATATCCTGGGACGAGGGAGCCCAAAGAGCCAGAGGACTGGCTGGCATGCGCACAGTCATCACCACCCTTTTCGGAGCGGATAAAGTTCCCGCAAGGCTTCTGGAGGATGACGTGGCAGCCTACAACTACGGCGGCGTGGGCTACAGACTCCCGGTGCTTTTGGCGGAAATGGCCACGGGCTTTACTCTTTCGGCCGAAAGAGCCTACAAGCTCTATCATCTCTATGTGTTTCTGTTCTTTTTCCTTTCGGCTTTTTTTGCATACTCGGCCTTGAGGCTTCTTGGCTTTGACAAAAAATACTCTCTTACGGGACTGGTGCTTTACCTCACCTGCCCCCGAATACTGGCTGATGCTTTTTATAACATCAAGGATCTGATGCTGCTGTCGTTTTTTACGATCCTGATAGCTCTGTCCATGTGGCTGGTAAAGGATTTCACCTATAAAAAGGCCGTTCTTCTGGCCGTGTTTACCGCCTTTGCCAACACCCAGAAAACCATGTCTGCATTTCCCGTGCTGATCTTTGCGCTTTACTATTTCCTTGTACCGGTCATAAAAAAAGACCGGACCGAGATCGTTTCCAGGGTTAAAAAACTTGCGGTCTGCGTAGCTTCCTGCATGGCGGTGCTCTTTGTCATCACACCCAAGCTCTGGCTTAATTTTTCCGAGACAATGGTAAAAAAGGTGACCACCACCTTTAACTACACCCACGGGGGCTTCGATATGGTGGCGGGCATGCTCATGAACAGGATGGAGCTGCCCTGGTATTATCTGCTTCTCACCATCACCATGACGGTGCCCTGTATCTACGTTATTTTCTCCTGTGTCGGATCTCTTTCCTTTGCAGGCGGGATCTTTGTGAGAAAGGCCGGTGAAAAAGAGGATGAGGTCTTTTCACGCCACATGCTGTGGCTTATCTGGGGGCAGTTTGCCTTCTTTATGATCTATCCCATAGTCATGCGTCCGATGCAGTACAATCTGTGGAGACATTTCTATTTTGTGTTCATCTACATTGTCATCTTTACGGTCTACGGCATCAGGTTTGTGGCCGAAAAGGGCAGGATGCAGGCTGTGCTGACATCCCTGTTCTGTGTGATATCAGTGCTGCTGACCCTTGTCTGGATCGGGAAAAACCACCCTTACGAATATCTGTATTTCAATCCCGCTTTCCGTGGAGAGGCTGCAAAAAATACGGTTCAGGATTATTGGGTCGTCTCCTATAAGGGCCTTCTGTCACAGATCAAAGACGGTTCGGTCACGGATGTGAGCATCTTCCCCAGTTTGGTGGGGGATGTCTTTTTCGGCGATCCGGGGTGGGAGAATTACCATCTTGAATCCATCGACCACAGCGCCAAGTACCGCATCGAAGAGGGAAATCCCGGAGATAACAATATATACAGGATCTTAAAGACGGTTGAGGTGGATTCCCGCATCTGCGAGTCCCTGGTGAGAAGGGAGAACTTCTCCAATCTCATCCGCAAATACTATATCGAAAACGGAAGGGTAAGCGGCAAAAATTACGGCGACGAAGCAGAGATAGAGCACTACAGCGAGGGCACCGACAGATGTATCTGCATATCCCTGCCCGCCTCCCTTAAGGTGAAGGAGGCCGATCTCCTCTATGAGTCGGATTCCGTGGTAAATGAAAGAGTCTATGTCTCGGATAACGACTATGACTGGAGACTTATGGAGGGTGACTGCGTAAGGAAATGGGATGATCTTTTTGCCGTTGCGGATGAAGAATACCTGCCTTCGTTCATACTCATAAAATATGAGTGCACCTCCCCTTCCGATCCCGATATCGCCATAAGGCTTTTCGGGGAGGATGCCTCGGAAAAAACCACACGCGGAGATATCGCTTTCAACAGTAAGGATTCCCGCGAAAACACTGAGCTTGTCAGCTATCCCGGAGCGGATGGAGAGTCCGTTAAGACCCTTTTTGACGGATCGGACAAGGTGAGCCTGGATATCTTCAGTGAAATGAAGGGCGGAGAGGAGATCCGCCTTAGCTTAAGGGAAAACGCCGGGCAGATAGCGGGCTTCCGCCTTGACTGCGGCAGCTCCCCCATGAGCGCGCCCCGGGGCATTGAGATAGAAGGCTCTTACGACGGGGAAAGCTACAGTCCCATATCCTTTAGCTACGGCAGCGCCGATGACTATGTATTTGACAGTCCGACGGATTACAGATATTTTATTATAAGGCAGACGGGTGAGAGCACTCACGCCCTCGCTCTTTCCGAGATTGGACTTTTGAGACAACCATGAAGATATTGATAGTTTCCCATGAATATCCCCCCATCGGCGGCGGCGGCGCAAACGCCTGTAAGTTTCTGTCCCGTGAATTCGTAAAGAGAGGCCACAGCGTGGTGGTTGTCACCGCGGGCTTTGAGAGCCTCAACGGGATCGCTGAGGAGGACGGCTATGCCATCCACAGGCTGCCCTGCAAAAGAAAGCACAGGGAGCACTGTTCCTTTGCCGAGATGTCGGACTATATAAACAGGGCCATGCCCTACTGTGCTCAGCTTCAGAACCTTGCACATTTTGACGTCTGCATGGTCTTCTTCGGGATACCAGGAGGAGTTGTGGGCCGCTATCTCAAGAGCAGGTTTTCACTGCCTTATATCATCCGCTTCGGAGGCGGAGACATTCCCGGTTTCCAGGAGCGGTTTAAGCTGATATACAAGTTTGTCTCTCCCTTTGTGAAGAATATCTGGCATCATGCCTCGGCCCTTGTGGCAAACAGCGAGGGTCTGAAAAAGTTCGCCCTGGATTTTTGCCCCAAATATCCGGTACAGGTGGTGCCCAACGGAGTTGATACGGATTTCTTTTCCCCGGAAGGCTCAACCGTAAGCGATGAGGGAGATGAGGTAAGGCTCCTGTTCGTATCCAGGCTGATAAAGAGAAAGGGACTCCAGAACCTGATCCCCCATCTTAAGGATATCGAAAAGGCCTGCGGCAGGCGCGTTACCCTGACGGTTGTGGGTGACGGCCCCTACAGGGAGAGCCTTGAAAACCTCTGTACCTTCCATGATGTGGAGGACAGAGTCAGCTTTGAGGGACAGAAGGATAAAGAGGAAATACCGCCCTATTTTTCCAAGGCGGATATTTTTGTTTTCCCCTCATCAAGAGAGGGAATGCCCAATGCGGTGCTCGAAGCCATGGCGGGAGGACTGCCTGTGGTTATGACTCCCTGTGAGGGAGCTGCCGAGCTGATAGACGGCAACGGCATTATCGCAGAGGAGGGTGAGTTTTATAAGAGTGTAATAGAAGCCGTTAAATCCGGGCGTCTTGCCGATATGGGAAGGCGCAGCGCAAAAAGAGCCCGAAAGGAATTCTCCTGGGGGCAGACGGCGGAGAAATATCTGGAGATCATGAAATTATGAAAAAAGTATCTGTGGTTGTTCCCGTATACAACGAAGAGGGCAATGTGAAAGAACTTCACAAGGAGATCGTGGACACCTGTGAAAAGGCGGGACTTGATTATGAGATAATATTTGTGGACGACGGCTCCGGGGACAAGACCGCCGAAATATGCAAGAGCCTGTGCCCCTTAAAGCTCATATGTTTCAGGCGTAATTTCGGCCAGACAGCGGCTATGGATGCCGGAATTAAGGCGGCAAAGGGCGATTATATCATCACCATGGACGGCGATCTTCAGAACGATCCCGCGGAGATACCCGCCCTTATCAAATACCTTGAAGAAAACGACCTTGACGTGGTTTCCGGATGGAGAAAAAACCGCAAGGATACTTTTTTCAAAAAATTCACCTCGAGGGTAGCAAACCTTCTGCGTTCCATCATAGTAAAAGACGGCATTCACGACAGCGGATGTTCTTTAAAGATATACAGGAGGGAGTGCTTCAGAGGTGTTAATCTGTACGGCGAGCAGCACCGTTTCATACCCGCCCTTTTAAAGATAAAGGGCTTCAGGGTAGGTGAGATGGTGGTAAACCACAGGCCCAGGACGGCAGGTGTCACGAAATACAACTGGCACAGGGCAGTCAAGGGATTTGTGGATATGATATCCGTCTGGTTCTGGGATAAATATGCTGCAAGACCGCTTCATATCTTCGGCGGTCTGGGCATGATATTCATGGGCATCGGAGGCATCTGCGGCATCATGACCATCAGACTCTTCCTCATGGGACTGAAGCTGAACAGAAACATTATGTGGCCCGTGATGACCATCTTCTTCGTGATCATAGGTCTGATGATGTTTGTCTTCGGACTGATGAGTGAGATCATGATGAAGACGTATTACGGCGTTCACGTTGACATGCCCTATAACATCCGGTACATCACCATGGACGGAGAGGACATCACCGAGGAAGCCCTTCCCGATATCAAGGGCCGTCACCTCATAAGAAATCAATGATGGGAAAACTGAGACTTTTTGCGGTATTTTGCGCTCTTATGGTGGTGCTCTGCGCCTGTGAGGGGGAAGGTATATCATCCCCGAAGGACAGTGCGTCGCAGTCCCTTCCGGTAATAGTGATGGATGAACCGTCACCGGAAGTAAAGACGGAGCCGGAAGAGGACAGGGAAGAAGCCCCGGAGGAGACCGGTGAGGATACGGTGAAAGAAGCTGCCCCTGCGACCGGGGAGGATATGAACGAAACGGTTGAAGAGGGCACGCCGGAAGAAACTGATGGTATCGAAGCCGGAGACTGGGTGGACAATCTCAAAGCCGCGGCATCGGAATCCCAGATACTCACTGTTGCCGCGTCCGGAAGCAGCGCACAGGTGTCCCTTCATGATAAGGGAGGGGACGGACATTTCAGACAGGTCTTTCAGACCGATGCATCCATAGGAAAAAACGGAATAGGAAAGAGCCGTGAGGGCGACGGCAAGACTCCCACGGGGAAGTACCGCTTCACCATGGCCTTCGGGCGAAAGAGCGATCCGGGCTGCAGCCTGGGATACACTCAGGTGGACGGAAACTGTTTCTGGGTGGATGATCCGGAGTCGAAGTATTATAACTCCTTTGCCGACACAAGGTCCGTTACGCCGGACTGGAAGAGTGCCGAGAACCTGTACGGGGCGGGAGCCTCATATAACTATGCCCTTGCGCTGGATTACAATGCGGCAAGGGTGCCGGGGAAGGGTTCCGCCATCTTTGTACACTGCAGGCCCACAGGAGGTGCAGGCTGCATCGCCATGGAGGAATCCATGGTAAAAAAACTGCTGGTGAATGTAAAACCGGGGTGCCTTGTGATAATAGACTCGGCCGATGGGATAGCCGGCTATTGAGGTCCCGGGATTGTAGATATTTTAACGACTCAAAAAGGTTTTTTCGGCAAAAAATACCCCCGAAGAAAACGTATAAATCTCTAGCAAAGGCTTTGACTTACCTTTGTAAATTTTTAGTTTTGCATAAAGAGGCAGGTACGTTTTCGCAGAAAGCGAAATGCCGGCATCCGGGGGCTTTTCTTCGGGGGCAGCTTTGATAAGTCGTCATATCGGGGCCGCTTTCAAAGGAGCTTACGGTACGCAGGCAGCCGAAATGCCGAAACAGTACGCATGTTGTCGCGCAGTGCACGGCGGGGCCGCATGTGAGGTTAGGCCGACGGGCCGGATCTTTGACTTATCCCCGGTATCAGGCACCGGCCTGCCCCGCAAAACTGATTTTATAAGACAAGTTGATAACGGATTGCCCCGGGTGGTTCACCCGGGGCTTTGTCTTGTGTATTTTCCAAAAAAATGCTATCATTATTAGGATTGTGTAAAGAAGGATCCTGTGTCCTTTTTCCGGAGGAAAAGCAAATGAGAACATACCTGGTTACGGGAGGCGCCGGCTTCATCGGCTCCAATTACATTCACTACATGTTTGAAAAATACGGCGATGAGATCCGCATCATAAATGTGGATGCCCTTACCTATGCGGGAAATCCCGAGAATCTCAAGGATATTGAGGGCCGCGACAACTACACCTTTATCAAGGCTGACATCACCGACCGCGAGGCCATAGAGGATATATTCGACAAAAACGATATCGACAGGGTGGTGCACTTTGCCGCAGAGAGTCATGTGGACCGATCCATCACCGATCCCGAGGTCTTTGTAAAGACAAACGTGCTGGGCACTCTTGTAATGCTCAATGCCGCAAAAAAAGCCTGGGAGAATCCCGACGGAAGCTTTAAGGAGGGAAAGAAATTCCTCCATGTTTCCACTGACGAGGTATACGGCTCTCTCTCTGATCCGGACGATTATTTTTACGAGACAACCCCTTACGATCCCCACAGTCCCTACTCTGCCAGCAAGGCATCTTCGGACTTCATCGTAAAGGCTTACATGGACACCTACAGATTCCCTGCAAACATCACCAACTGCTCAAATAACTACGGACCTTACCAGTTCCCGGAAAAGCTGATACCCCTCATGATCAACAACGCTCTTTCCGGCCGTGACCTTCCGGTTTACGGTGACGGCAAGAATGTCCGTGACTGGCTCTATGTTGAGGATCACGCCAAGGGCATAGACATGGTCCAGGAAAAGGGGCGTCTCTTTGAGACCTACAATATCGGCGGCCACAACGAAAAGCAGAATATCGAGATAGTCAACATCATCATCGAGACTCTTCTTGAGCTTCTTCCCGCTGATGACCCCCGCAGGAAAAATGTGGGCACCCATCTGATCAAATACGTCACCGACCGCAAGGGCCATGACCGCAGGTATGCCATCGCTCCCGACAAGATAAAGAGCGAGCTGGGCTGGGAGCCCGAGACCATGTTTGCCCAGGGTATAAAAAAGACCATAAAGTGGTACTTAGAGCACGAAGAGTGGATGCAGAACATCGTAAACGGTGACTATATGAACTACTACGATAAGATGTACGGTGACCGTTGAGTCGGCATTGTTAAAGCTGCAAGATAGGAGATAAAAATGAAGGGAATAATTCTGGCAGGCGGATCCGGCACAAGGCTCTATCCGCTGACAAAAGCGGTAAGCAAGCAGATGATGCCTGTTTACGACAAGCCCATGATATACTACCCGCTTTCAACACTGATGCTTGCGGGTATCCGTGAAGTCCTGATAATCTCCACACCCAGGGACCTTCCCGCATTCGAGGAACTCCTGGGCACCGGAGAACAGCTGGGCATGAGCTTTTCCTATGCGGTACAGGAGCTGCCCAACGGCCTTGCGGAGGCCTTTATCATAGGTGATTCCTTTATCGGGAACGACAGGGTCGCAATGGTCCTGGGAGACAATATCTTCTACGGCCAGAATTTCTCGAGCGTGCTGAGGAGAGCCGCAGAGAGAGAGGACGGGGCCACTATTTTCGGCTATTACGTAAAGGACCCCAGGGATTACGGCGTGGTTGAGTTCGACCGCATGAACAGGGTCATCTCCATCGAGGAAAAGCCCGAGAATCCCAAGTCAAATTACGCGGTTCCGGGACTCTACTTCTACGACAACGACGTGGTTGATATCGCCAAAAACGTGAAGCCTTCGGCACGCGGCGAGATAGAGATCACTTCGGTAAACAACGAGTACCTGAAGAGAGGAAAGCTTCATGTGGAGACTCTGGGCAGAGGCTTTGCCTGGCTCGACACCGGTACTCATGATGCCCTTCTGGATGCGGCGGACTTCGTCAGCGCCTTCCAGAAAAGACAGGGACTTTACATCTCCTGCATAGAGGAGATCGCATATAAACGCGGCTTTATAGACAAGGACAAGCTTATCGCCCTTGCACAGCCGCTTCTTAAAACCGCTTACGGAGCCTATCTGATGGATGTGGCTAACGGACTTTGATTTGGAGGATGCAATGGGAAAGATCAGTGTTGAAACCTGTCACATAGAGGGCCTTAAGATCATAACTCCCACGGTTTTCGGGGATGAGAGAGGCTACTTCATGGAGACCTACAACTACAACGATTTCGCCGAGGCAGGCATTGACTGCACCTTTGTTCAGGACAACCAGTCCTCATCCCGCAAGGGAGTGCTCAGGGGCATGCATTTTCAGAAAAACTTTCCCCAGGACAAACTGGTAAGGGTTATCAGCGGAGAGGTTTTTGACTGCGTCATAGACATGAGAAAAGGGTCTCCCACCTACGGGCAGTGGTTCGGCGTGGTGCTCAGCGCGGAAAACAAAAAGCAGTTTTTTATACCCAAGAATTTTGCCCACGGTTTCCTGGTACTTTCGGATAAGGCTGAATTCACCTACAAGTGTACCGATTTTTATCATCCCGATGACGAGGGCGGAGTGGCCTGGAACGATCCCGAGGTGGGCATAGAGTGGCCCATTCCCGAGGGTATGGAGCTCACCCTTTCACCCAAGGATGAGAAGTGGCCCGGCATTTCTGCATATAAGAATTGATGACTACCAAGAAAAAGGTTATCCTGTCCGTTTTAGCCCTGATAATTGCGTGGAACTGCTACATCATTTTTCACCGTAACGTTCTGGCGGATCAGGAACAGGAGATAATAAAAAAGATCATATCGTGCGTGATCATTGACGGTGCCTTTGCCTGCTTTGCCCTGTTCTATGACAGGATAGTGATCCTTCCAGTGGAGCTCTGGCAGAACAGAGAACTCATCAGCAAGCTGGCCATCAATGATTTCAAATCAAAATATTCGGGAAATTACCTGGGCATTTTCTGGGCCTTTGTCCAGCCCGTCATCACGGTGCTGGTGTACTGGTTCGTCTTTGCGGTGATGCGCGGCGACTGGGGACTTGACGGTAACGGCTACCCCTTCGTGCTCTGGCTCATCGCCGGGATAGTGCCCTGGTTCTTTTTTTCCGACGCCATAAGTCAGGGCACCAACGCCCTTCTGTCTTATGAGTACCTGGTTAAAAAGGTGGTCTTCAAGATCAGTATACTCCCCATAATCAAGGTCATATCCGTAATGTTCATTCACGGATTTTTCGTGATATTCACACTTGTGCTGCTGGCGTGTTACGGGTATTATCCGGATCTTTACAGTCTTCAGATAGTGTATTTTTCCTTCTGCATGTTTCTGCTCACCCTGGCTATGTCCTATATCACCTGTTCCGTGGTGGTATTCTTCAGGGACCTGGGGCAGATGATCGCCATAGCGCTGCAGGTGGGTATCTGGATTACACCCATAATGTGGAATATCGAGGTCCTTCCCAGGCAGCTGCAGATCCTTTTCAAGCTGAATCCCGTCTTCTATGTGGTGGACGGTTACAGGATGGCTCTTCTGGATAAGATGTGGTTCTGGGAGCATTTTTATTCCACGGCATACTTCTGGATATTTACGGTGGTCTGTTTTCTGCTCGGCGCCCTTGTGTTCAAAAAGCTCAAGGTGCATTTTGCCGATGTGCTGTAGGATATGAACAGGAAAGCTTTTCTCATCCTGCTGTCGGTTATATCGGCGGTCCTGATCTTAATAATGTGTCTTTCTCCCCGCAGTGAACAGGCAGATGAAAAAAGCCCGCTCCCGGAAGTACGGGAAACGGCCTCTGTTTTTGCGGTCGTGGAAGGAGGAGCCGCCTCGCAGCGGATATCACCTTACTTCAAAGATGAGGAGGCATATTTTTTCCTTCCCGCCTTTGCGGACAGGAAAAAGCTGACCCTTGGGACGGCTGACGGAGCAAGGGTGGTTTTGAACGGACAGGAGATCGGATCTTCATATGTGATGGATGCAGGCAGTCTGCCCGGGGATCTTGAGATCTACCGCGGGGATTCCTTCGAGAAATACACACTGAACTGCATGTGGTCCGAAAAGGTACCCGCCGTCTTTATTGAGACCGGCAGCGGTGATATGACGGCGGTAGACTCCGACAAAGAGGTGGTTGACGAGGGCCGTTACACGGTGATCGACGGCAGCGGGCACACCGACGGACAGGGAAGCCTGGATTTCATACACGCCAGGGGCAATTCCAGCTTTCAGGCGGAAAAGAAATCCTACAGGATCAAGCTTTCCGAAAAGGATTCCCTTTTGGGACTGCCCTCCGACAGGAGCTTTATACTTCAGGCTAATGCATATGACAATACCGATATACGCAATGCGCTTGCCTTTTCCCTGGCGGAAAAATGGGGCATGGACTTCATTCCCCGGTATGTGCAGACGGATCTGTATTTAAATGGCGGATACGCCGGCGCCTACACCCTTATGGAATCAATAAAGGTGACGCCGGAAAGGATAAATATAGCGGGGGACGGGGGTTATCTCTTTGAGGTGGTCCACGACGAAAAGCGTCTGGATGACGACAGCTTTGCCTTTATGTGCGGTGGCGAGGTTCATCTCAGGGTTCTGTATCCCGAGAAGCTTACGGCCACGGAAAAGCAGTATACCGAGTCCCATATGAACAGGATAAATGACATGATAGAGGAACTGGGGAAAGATGAGTCCACAGCTGAGCTTGAGAATTATCTGGACCTGGATTCCTTTGCAAGGATGTACCTGTTCAATTTTGTGACCAACGATATCGACGCGGGGAACTATTCTTCCTACCTCTACATAGACCCCGCGGATAAAAAGGTCCACCTGGGACCGGTCTGGGACTATGATAAGGCCTGGGGAAACGAGTATAAGAAAAACGGACTGCCCGAGTTCAATTCCTACTCCTACAGATGGCCGGAGATCCTTTCGGACAACAAAGAGATGAAAGAGCGTATCAGGCTCTGCTACGAGGGGGTCAGTCCTGTCACTGATATGATGCGCGCTGAGGGCATTTTGGGCCTTGCGGATGAGGTCAGGGAGTCAGCAGCCATGGACAGGGTCAGATGGGGCAATCTGAGCTCACAGAGCGTTGATACCGGCAGCTTTGACTCGGACGTGGAACAGCTTGCCGGATATTATGGAGACCGGGTTTCCCTCCTTGAGGATGTGCTTTATAAGGACGATCTTTGCAAGGTGTTTATTAAGGGGCCCAGTGGACGGCTCTTCTGGGTGAAAAAAGGAGAAGGGCTGTCGAAGGAGCAGCTTGATTTTGCGCGAAAGCTTTTCGGAAGCGATAAGTTCTTCCTGCCCTCGGGAGAGGAAGTCGATGAGACTGCGGTATTTGTTGAAGATACGGTAATTAAACCGGAGAATATGTGATGGAAAATGAAATCGCTATCAGGGTATCCCACCTTGATAAGATCTACAAGCTTTATAATAAACCGACGGACAGACTCAGGGAGTCCCTGGGGCTCTGCGGAAAAAAACGGCTCTCCAAGGATCACTACGCCCTTAAGGACGTTAGCTTTGAGGTAAAAAAGGGAGAGACGGTGGGCATAATCGGTACCAACGGATCCGGTAAATCCACCATCCTTAAGATCATCACCGGCGTGCTTTCGCCCTCTTCCGGAACCGTGGATATAAAGGGGCGGATCTCGGCACTTTTGGAGCTGGGAGCCGGCTTTAACCAGGAGTTTACCGGCATAGAGAACATATATCTGAACGGCACCATGATAGGCTTTTCAAAGGCCGAGATCGACGAAAAGCTCCAGGATATTCTGGATTTTGCGGACATAGGAGACTTTGTCTATCAGAAGACCAAGACCTATTCCAGCGGTATGTTTGTCAGGCTTGCCTTTGCGGTGGCCATTAACATCGATCCCGAGATCCTGATAGTGGACGAGGCCCTTTCGGTGGGTGACGTTTTCTTCCAGAATAAGTGCTACCACAAGTTTGAGGAGTTCAAGGCCCAGGGCAAGACCATTCTTTTTGTTTCCCATGACCTCTCTTCCATCTCGAAGTACTGTGACCGCGTGGTGCTCCTTGAGCACGGCGTCAAGCTGGGAGAGGGCGGTACCAAGGAAATGATCGATATGTACAAGAAGGTGCTTGTACATCAGCTGGATGATTCCGCCATGGAAAATGCCGCAAAGAGCAATGCCCTGGATTCCGGAAAAAAAGGCGGGCTCTGGAAGTCGAATATGGTGGTCAATCCCGACGCGGATATCTACGGAAGCGGACTTGCGGAGATCACGGATTTCTGTGTTGTGGACAACAGCGGAAACATCACCAACACCATAATCAAGGGTGATAATTTCTCGGTTAAGGTAAAGGTTAAGTTCTTCAAGCATATTTCCGAGCCCATAATTGCGGTTTCGGTCAAGAACAGGATGGGAGTCGAGATAACCGGCACAAATACCATGTTTGAGAAGCTGTCCACGGGAGAGCCTGAGAACGGGGATGAGATAACCGTGACATTTTCACAGAAGATGAGCCTGCAGGGAGGAGAATATCTTATTTCCCTGGGATGTACCGGATACATGGACGGAGATTTTACGGTATACCACAGGATGTACGATATCTTTTCCATCCAGGTAATCTCATCCAAAGATACTGTGGGTTATTACGATTGGGATTCAGATGTCTCTATTCACAGAACACGAAGAGACTGAAAGGATAATTATACATGACAGAAAAAATCGGCAAAGTAAGCCTTGATCTGACGGACTACTCCGGAAAAGACCTGTACAGCGAGGGAGATGCGGAGGATGTTCTCCTCTCCATCGTTAAAGAGCACGGCCCCGAAGAGTACAACCATCAGATAATGGCCCACCAAAGCTGGTCAACCCTCTACCATCTTTCGGATCTGAGGGGAAATATAATAGATTTCCTTCCGGTAAAGGAGGGAGAAAAGGTCCTGGAGGTAGGAGCGGGCTGCGGTGCAGTGACAAGCGCGCTTGTAAAGACGGGAGCTGCCATCACCTGCGTGGAGCTTTCAAAGAAGCGCTCCCTCATCAACGCTCACAGAAACTCAGGCTGTGAAAACCTTGAGATCAAGGTGGGCAATTTCCAGGATATCGAGAAAAGGCTCGATAAAGACTATGATCACATCATGCTCATAGGTGTATTTGAGTACGCCGCTTCATACATAGACGCTCCGGATCCCTACAGGACCTTTATGAAGATCCTTCTGGGACATCTGAAGGAGGGCGGCAGAATGATGATCGCCATAGAAAACAAGTATGGCCTCAAGTATTTTGCCGGCTGCAGAGAGGATCATCTGGGCACCTTCTTCGGAGGCATTGAAGGCTATGAGGACTCCGCTAAGGTCCGTACCTTCTCAAGAGACAAGCTGAGAAAAATGGCAGAGGAAGAGGGCTGCAGTGTTTTCGAGTACTACCCCTATCCGGACTACAAGCTTCCCGTCACCGTCTTTTCCCAGGAAAGGCTTCCCTATTCCGGCGAGACGGACAGCCGGGGCTTTAATTTCGACGCCGACAGGGCCCTGCTCTTTGACGAGAGTGCCGCCACCACCCAGATAATAGAGGACGGCATGTTTCCCTTCTTTTCAAACTCATTTTTGTTTGAACTGAAAAAAGGCTCATCCGGAGCGGAGAGCGACAGGGTAATTTATTCCAGGCACTCCAACGAGCGCTCGCCCCTTTATGCCATCAGAACAGACATTATCAGAAAACCCTCGGGAGAATTTTCGGTAAAAAAATGCCCCCTTTCGGAGCGTTCCGAGGCTCACGTAAGATCCCTGGCGGATAAATACGAGAAACTGAAAGCCTATTTTGAGGGCTCACGTTTTGCCGCAAACCATTGCAGTCTAAGCGGCAGGGATGCGGAATTTGAATTTATTGAAGGCGACACCCTGGAGAGGGAGCTCATAGACCTTTTGAAAAACGGCAGGGAGGATGTGGCCTATTCCCTCATGAAGGAGTTTTCCATCTTCCTTGAGTCCCTGGGGCGTGATGAGGACGGGAATATGTCGGTCTGCGATGTGGACATGATCTTTTCCAATATCATCCGTGAAAACGGAACCTGGCATGTGCTGGACTACGAATGGACGGACCTGGTGAAGGCACCCTGTGGCTTCGTCTTCTACAGGGCGCTGAAATATTTTGCCGCAGCCTGTCCCGAGGTATCGCTTTTGGACATGTGTATCAGGTTCGGAATAGACGAGGATGCCGCCTCTGAATACGAAGAAAAGGAAGCTCTGCTCCAGCAGCGTATCGCCCAGGGACGATTAAGTCTTATCGCCTTTGACGCCATCTTCGGAAAGGGAGCCTACACCCTGAAGGAGATGATGAGAACCGTTGAGGCAAGAGGCAGGATCGAGAGAGCGAAACTCTATTTTGACTGCGGAGAAGGCTTCTCGGAGGGCAATTGCTGCTACACTGAGGGCAGGATAATAGATAGAAATAAGTTAATTTTCGATATAACATTACCTAATAACATAAAAGCGCTGAGGATAGATCCCTCGGATAATCCATGCATGATTAAACTATTTCATGCAGACGCCAGAGAACTCAGCACCAACGGACATAAAATAAATAACGATACGATATATTTTGGAGAGCCGGATCCTCAGATGATCTTCGACCTCAGATCATATAATAACACCGTGTTCCATATTGAATACCAGATAGGGTATATCGAGGAAGGTTTTCAGGAGAGGATCAACGAGGTTGTGAAGAAGGCAACGGAAAAATGGAAGGGTTTATTCGGTGGAAAGGAGATCTATGAAAAGGTCACGTTATCTTGAGCTGATCTCCTATGCCGAGGATCCATATCAGGGGTTTTTAAAATATAAAGGCTGCCTTGAGGAGAAACCGGTTTCCGACAGACGATATTCGGATCTTTGCGCAGCTCTTTTTGACCTGGGATATGTGCTTTACACCGGAAAGGGCTTCCTGGAGGAGGAATTCCTGTCCCTGGCACATGAAAGGATATCCGAAAACCTTGAAAAAACAGGGAAGACCCCGGAACTGGTTTATTGCGACGAGGACAGGAGAACGGTTGTTAACCGAGATCGAAAAGAGCCCTTTTTTAAGCCGGATTTTTCTCCGGACACTCTCAGGGGTTTCTTCTATATAGGAGGAGCTCTTCTTATTAAGAGAAGCAATGAGAAAAGCTTTCAAAACCAACTGGGAGAGTCGGACTACCTGAGGCTGGCGGGATCCATACTCAGATCTTTTATAAATAACAGGGCGACATTTAATTCTATACATATTTGCAGGGTGTTATTTCATTCCGAGGACGAAACCGATTACCGCTACCCCGAGGGAGTGCATCCCACCCTGCCAACCTCTCCCGAGGGAAGGGAAAAGAAAAAAGTCAGGGCTGTTATCCTTTCTAAAAATAACAAAGAGTTACTTTTAGACTGTCTGGATTCCTTTATCAACAACAGCGACATGGAGATGGAATATGTGGTTGTGGACAATGGGAGCGAGGAAATAATTAGAGCAGAAATTAAATCAGAGCTTGATAAACGTAACATTTGCTATCTTTATTCCCCCATGGAATTTATATATTCGGCATTGTGTAATCTGGGTGCCGGAGCAGAGGGTGAAGACTACACCCACCTACTATTATTAAATGATGATATAATATTGCCCGAAGGTAAAAAGGGCTTTCCTTCGGAGCTTGTGGCCCAGTCAGACCTTCCTCATGTGGGGGCTGTAGGGGTTAAGCTTAAGTATCCGGATCGCGAAGGTTTTGAAAACCGGATCCAGCATGTTGGGATCACTCTTCTGAAAAACGGCCCCTCTCACAAGCTTTGTACCTATGACGATTCCGTAGTCTACGAACGGGGACGTAACCGGGGGATATGGAATGTCATGGCTGTCACAGGTGCCTGTATGCTCATCCGTCGTGACAGGTTTGAAGAGGTGGGAGGCTTTGACGAAAGACTTCATGTCTCATATACGGATGTGGATCTGTGTATGGATTTGCAGAAAAAGGGATACTATAATATAGTATTGAATGATATTTTCCTGATCCACTACGAATCCCTCACCAGAGGATCCGACGGAGCGGATGAAAAAAAGGCCGGCAGGCTCATAAGAGAGAGAAAGATTTTTTATGAGAAGCATCCTGAGCTTTTGGAGACCGGAGACAGGTACTATAATCCGAATCTTACAAAGCTCAGACTTGACTATACCGCAGACTACCCTCTTCCCTGGGAGGAGGAAGTCATGGCAGAGGAGATCGGCATTGACAACCTTCATATAAAGGAAGGGGTAAAAAAGCTGGACGGAAGTATTGACAGATCCGACCGCCTTGTGCCCGTCTTTGAGGAGGATGAGGAATGCGTGAGGCTTGAGGGCTGGTGTCTGATCCACGGAAGGGACATGCTTGGCTATGAACCTGCCGTGGCTGCAAAGACTTCGGACGGGTACAGAGTCTTTGAGGCCCGGCGTAAGATCAGGAAGGATCTGGGAGAGGTCTTCCCCGGCGATAAAAACGTACTCCTCTCCGGGTTTGTCTGCAGGATAAGAACCGGACAGCTTCCGGCGGGAGAGAATGTGAGTTATCACCCGGCACTGCTTAAGAATGGTTTGCTTGGCACAAACCTCTATGTTTTGGATAAGAGCTGAGGCCGGTCTGACAGAAATATATGGCTAAGAATAAAGAAAAAGAAACAAAACCGAATAACCTTGAGGCTTACTTCAAAGAGCTTTATGAGAAGGAGAGGGACAAAAACAGGGAGCTGACAGAACTTCTGGTGGCTGCCGAGGAGAGAGCGTCGGAGGCCGAGAGAAAGCTTGATGTACTTAAGCAGAGTAAACTCTTCAAGCTGATCAAGCCGTTTCGCAATGTGTACGCAAAGCTTCTTGATATAAAGGTAAGGCTTGCCCGACACGGCAGCATCAGGGGTATCATTGCAAAGATAAAGTCGAAGCGGATCGAAAAGCAGGCCTGCAAGTTCCACGGGACCCTCAGCTTTCCCGATGAAGAAGAGAGGAAGAGACAGAGGGAATACCACTTCGAGCATAACCATCTTTTCAGCATACTTGTGCCTCTTTACAATACTCCGGAAGGCTTTCTGACACAGATGATAGAATCCGTCACCTGTCAGACCTACGAAAACTGGGAGCTCTGCCTGGCGGACGGTTCCGATGAGGACCACGCCTATGTGGAGCAGATCGTAAAGCGCTACATAGATGAGGAAAAGAGCGCCGGCAGGGACAGGATCCGTTACATGAGGCTGGATGAGAACCGGGGTATTTCAGGAAACACCAACAAATGCTGTGAAATGGCCACCGGAGATTACATATCCCTTCTGGATCATGACGATGTGCTGCACCCCTCAGTGCTCTTTGAATACGCAAAGCGGATCGAGGAAACGGATGCGGACTTTATCTACTGTGATGAGACCACCTTCTGCGATGACAATATAGATAAGATGATAACCCTTCATTTCAAGCCGGATTTTTCTCCGGACAATCTGAGGGCCAATAATTATATCTGTCATTTCAGTATGTTCAGGGCCTCACTTCTTGAGGGAATGGAGCTGTTCCGTTCACAGTTTGACGGAAGCCAGGACCATGATATGATCTTAAGGCTCACCAGGGCGGCAAAGCGTATAGAGCATGTGCCAAAGATCCTTTACTACTGGCGTTCCCACGAGGCATCCGTGGCATCCGGCATCGAGGCAAAGACCTACGCCATAGACGCGGCAAAAAATGCTGTCCTTGACGATCTGGAGTGCAGGGGTATCCACGGTGCAAAGATCGAGAGCACCAGAGCCTTCGCCACCATCTTCAGGATACGCTATCCCCTGAACGGAAATCCTCTGATATCCATAGTCATACCCAACAAGGATCATTTGGAGGATCTTAAGCGCTGTATCGAATCCATAGTGACCAAGGCCAGCTACGAAAACTACGAGCTGGTGGTGGTTGAGAATAATTCAAAGAGTAAGGAGATCTTTGCATATTATAAGGAGCTGGCGAAGACTCTCCCCAATTTCCGTCTGGTGACCTACAAGGGCGCCTTTAACTATTCGGCGGTATGCAATCTGGGAGTGAAGAATGCAAAGGGCGAATACATCCTGCTGCTGAACAACGACACCCAGGTGATCTCCAGAAATTTCATGGAAGAGCTGCTGATGTACGCCCAGAGAGAGGATGTGGGCGCCGTCGGAGCCAAGCTCTATTTCGGCGATCACAAGATACAGCATGCAGGCATCGTCATCGGTCTGGGTGCTCACAGAAGCGCCGGCCACACCCATTACGGCCTTTCAAAGGATAACCTGGGATACATGGGAAGGCTTTGCTATGCCCAGGATGTGACTGCGGTAACGGGGGCCTGCCTGATGGTGAAAAAATCCCTGTATGACCGGGTCGGAGGCCTGGAGGAAAAACTTTCCGTGGCTTTGAATGACGTGGATTTCTGTCTGAAGCTTCGCAGAGAGGGGCTGCTGAATGTGTTCACCCCCTTTGCCGAGCTCTTCCACTTTGAATCGGTATCCCGCGGCACCGATTCGGCAGAGGACGAAAAAAACGCCAAAAGATATCAGAAGGAATGCGACTTTTTCAAGGATAAATGGAAGGCCGAGCTGGAGGCCGGGGATCCCTATTACAACCCCAACTTTTCCCTGGATCACAGCAATTACACCCTTAAGGCCGCACCAATGGCACAGGTTGGAGAATGATGATGAATACTTTACAGGAGATATTAGGCAACAGAATGCTGATGACGGCAATAGCCGCATGGGCCATTGCCCAGGTCATAAAGACCCTGGTGTTTTTTGCCGTGAACAAGGAGCTTGATCTTTCGAGGCTGACGGGGGACGGAGGAATGCCCAGCGCACATTCGGCCACGGTCACCGCGCTGGCGGTGAGGGCCTGCATAGAATACGGACCCGGCTCGGGTGTGTTCGCGGTGGCGGCCATCCTTGCGGTGGTGGTAATGCATGACGCCATGGGCGTGAGACGCGAGAGCGGAAAACATGCTCAGGCTATAAATGAGTTGGTGGATCTGCTGGATCTTTTGAATCCCGATATCCAGATGGATGTGAAGCTCAAGGAATTCATAGGACATACGCCGTCGCAGGTGGTGGCGGGAGCCGTGCTCGGACTCATTGTTGCCTGCGTTTCGGGAATGCTGTGATACACGATAATATGCAATAAGAAAAAAGGAGAGTAATATGAAGATCGCACTTATCAATGAAAACAGTCAGGCAGCAAAGAACGGGATCATCGAGAAAGCCCTGAAGAAGGTGGTAGAGCCCATGGGACACACCGTGGTAAACTACGGTATGTATACCGCTGAGGATGAGGCACAGCTCACCTATGTACAGATCGGTATCCTTGCTGCGGTACTTTTGAATTCAAAGGCTGCAGACTATGTCATCACCGGCTGCGGAACAGGAGAGGGCGCAATGCTCGCCTGCAATTCCTTCCCCGGAGTTATCTGCGGACACGTGGAGAGCCCCCTGGATGCCTACACCTTTGCACAGATCAACGACGGAAACGCCATCGCCATTCCCTTTGCCCTGGGCTTCGGATGGGGCGGAGACCTGAATCTTGAGTATATATTTGAGAAGCTTTTCTGCGAGGAGAGCGGACAGGGTTATCCCAGGGAGAGAGCCGTTCCCGAAAAGAGAAACAAGAAGATCCTGGATGAGGTCAAGACCGTTACCTACAGGAATCTTACCGACATCCTTCCTGAGCTGGATCCCGAACTTGCAAAGGGAGCCTTTGCCGGCGAGAAGTTCTCCGAGCTCTTCTTTAAGGATTGCAAGGATGAAAAGATCGCTGAAGCCGTAAAAAAGATCATGGGATAAAAAAAATCGGGCTTGAAAAAGGAACGAACAGTTATTATAATTCTATTCAAAAATAGCTGTTACAATATTAACAACAGGATATTATCAACAAAAAGGAGGAGTAAAAATGAGATTCAGGGAACTGAAGGCAAAGCTCGCATGCGTGCTGGCCGTGTCCATGCTTTTCGGCACGAATACCGTTCAGCTTATGGCAGCAGAACCTTATGAGGAAGCAGCTTTTGTTGAGACAGAAGCTGTAATGGAAGATGTGGCTGATGTCGAGCAGGCACCGGAGGCTGTTGCAGCCGAAGAGCCTGAAGCAGCAGAGCCCACGGCTGAAGAAGCTGTTCAGGAAGAGGTCGTTACCGCCTCTGCCGAAGAGGATGCCGTAGGCGGCGAGGAGATCAATATAGAGATCAATCAGGGCTTCTCCCTTCATGAAAAGAAGGATATGTTAAAGTCTGATTCCCTCACCTACATGAGCAATTTCGTGGCCGGGAAGGCCACTGCCGTTATGTTTTCGGTAGCTGCTGACACAGAAGAAGCAGCCAAGGAAAAGGTTAAGAACTGGAAGCTGTACTACAAGCCGGTTGACAAAGATGGTAATGAGGGCAACGCTGAGGTTACCTGGGATAAGCTGGCTGATGAAGCTGAGTTTAAAAAATACTATGATGAAAACTCAAACACAGTCAGTGGAAACATCATGGTGGTTGCATCCCTTAAGACCGGTCCTTCAAAGGGAAAATATACCTTCTATCTTGATGACGCAGATGGAAAGAATATAGCAAAGATGGGCAATATCGACTTTTACGATACACAGCCCCTCAACATTCTTGCTGTGCCCGTAACCGCATATTACAGCAAGTCCGCAAACCCTGAGGGAGGCGGATGTCCCGCTGATCAGGCAGAAAAGCCTGTTCCCTGCGGTGAGAAGTGGAATACCACGATAGCCGATGTTAAGAAGTACCTGTCGGATGTATATCCCGTAGCCGAGATCAACGTCGATGAGGGCCATGCCATAGATGCCGGCACCGCCGAGTATGATATGTGTACCGATGACGGTCAGAAAAAGCTCTGGGAGGAGGCCTGCAAGCTCCAGAGCAAGAACAAGGAGACCGGAAAAGACAAGTATGATATAATCCTTGCCTTCGTTATGTATCGTCAGGATGCAACCGGCTGCGGACAGGGCTATACCTATGGAAAGCCCGCAAATATCATTACCCTTATGGATAAGGATATGCTTCCCACCGTTGCCCATGAGATCGCGCACTGCTATGAAGTAGGTGATGAGTACGACGGCGGAAGCTATAACTACAGAGTAAATAATGTACCTCTTGAGTATAAGTCCAACGGACGTGACAAGGTGACCGGAGAAGCAGTCAGCGATACTACTGAGTACACCATGAAGAATATAGGCGCTTACGAAAAAGATCAGAGCAAGTATTACTGGCTTTCCGGCGGACAGTACCAGAAAGGCCTTGGCGGAAAGACCGTTATGGACGGTAAGAGCGATATAGCCGACAACGGAAGCGGCGGAGTGGTTTATCCCTCACTGCATCCCTACATCCTCAGCGAAAAGGAATTTGTACATTTTGCAGTTGACGATAATAAAAAGGCTTATCCCACCCTCAGCTACATGGGCTCCGGATATTCAGGAGATAAATTCTATTATTTCACCACCAGCGTTATCTGGGACCACCTTCTTGATCAGTTCCTTGTAAAGTCAAAGAAGGCAGAGAACGGTGAAGAGAACAACAACGGCGCTACCGTAAGCGCTGATGATATGGATCTTTACTATGACGAAGGATACCGTGAGGGTTCTTCAAGGATGGTAGAGGTTGCCGGAGAAGTGCTGTATGACTCCGTAAGCGATAACGCAACCGTCAGCGGGTGCGTTGTGGATCCTATGTTCTCCTATCAGGGCGACCTTTCCTACATAGAGTATTTTGAGGATGAGGAAAAAGATATCCCTAAGGATGATCGTTTTATTTTCGCAGCTATTGGCAAGGACGGCAAGGTTATGAAATCCCCCGTTGACGGAGAGGAAGCCACCGTTGAGTTCTACGGCGGTAACTTTAACTCCGCAATGCCTGCTCCTGCAAAGGGAAGCGGTTTAAAAGACAAGAGATATCAGGACTTCTGCGAGTTTGCCTTTGATGCAGAGTATCCCGAAGGCACCGATATGTTCGTGGTTGTAAAAGAGAATGACTTCGATTCAAAGAAGGTATACAAGAAGACCGATAAGTCAGTCCTCTGGTACAGGGATACTCCCGACAAGATCATTGACGGTGAGCTTAAGGACGTACAGCAGAGCAAGGATAAGTTCAGCTTCTCCTGGGATGCTGCAGCATACGACGAAAATGACAATGCTACAACTAAGAACCTGTACACCATGATCTACTTTGCTCCTCAGGGAGATGACGGCGACGTATACTTCATCGAGGATGGCGATTATGAGAAAGACTTCGGAGCAGCAAATAACGGTGTTGCATCCTTCAGCTTTAATCCTTCGGAGTACACTGACAATATCAACGACAAGGCATATGCATGGATCAAGGTATCCGATGGTGTAAACGGCCTGGATCTTTACACTGATGAGTTTGAGGGCGGTGCTACCGAGGAAAAGGCAGCAGCCGCAACCGAGAAGCTCATCGCTTCAATGACCCTTGATAAGAAGGATCCCAACTACAAGACCGAGCAGAAGGTTAATGTATGGGGCGCTGTAGGCGATACCGTAAGTACCTGCGTAGCTATCAAGAAGAACAAGGTTAAGAGCATTACCCTTGATTACGACAAGAACAAGGGCGTATCAGAGAACAAGGCTACTCTCAATGCCAAGACAAAGCTCACCGGCTTCAAGGGCTACACTGTAGCAATTTCTGATGTTGTTCCTGTAGCAAACATTTCCGAGAAGGCTTCAAAGAAGGTAGATAAGGCCGTAGACAAGGCTCAGAAGAAGGCCAACAAGACTCTGAAGAGGAAGAACGTACTGACTATTCCTACCATCAAGAACGTGGATTCCTACAAGCTGGTATTTACAGAGGCAGAAGGAAAGAGCGGTGTTACCGTTACGGTTGTCAATGTTCGCTTCGACAAGAAGGAACTTAAGGGCACCAAGATCTCAAAGGAAGCGGTTGTTTCCGCTAACAATGTATCCGAGAACGCAGTACCCGCATCCGAGACCGCATGTGTGGCAGTGAAGGACAACATTATCACCCTTGGAACCATGCCTTACAAGAACAGATTCGTAGGCGGTTACTGGATGGTCGGCAAGACTCCCATCACAAAGATCGGAGTTACCACTGCTGCTAAGAGCGGCAAGGTTCAGCTCAACGCAGTAGTGAACAAGAACGGTACCATCACCTTCGCACTTGCTCCCGAAAATGTAAAGAAGGGAAGCGTTAAGCTTACCTACTGCCTGAACGGCAAGAAATACAAGGCAAGTATCAAGGTGACCAAATAATAAGGGAATCTTAAAAAAGTGCCGAAGGGTATTGACACAGAGGCCGAAGGATGGTATCCTTGACAAAATTTAATATACTAAACCGTTGAAGCGGAGATAACGGCGATGATGCCTCTACAGAGAGCCCGGATGGTGAGATAAGGGTGGGAAACAAGTCGTCAAATGGACCGCTGAGGGCGCAGTCAACAGCGTGTAAACGCCCAGTATTCTGCGACGTGGGGCATACGTCAGTTGCCGGGGATATGAAGGTATCCCGCTAAGTGCACGGAGTCATTTCCGTGAATCAAGGTGGCACCGCGGATAGTGCCTCTGGTCTCGTACCACAGGTGTATTTATTCGTCCTTGACAGAGCTATAGCTATAGCTCTGTCAGGGACGTTTTTTATTGGAATCGATCAGAAGGTATCAAAGGAGGAAGAAAAATGATCAAGGAAGCAATCGTAAAGATCGTAAACAAAGAGGACCTTACATACGAAGAGGCATATACGGTAATGAATGAGATAATGAGCGGTCAGAGCACCCCCACCCAGAATGCCGCATTTCTGGCCGCACTTTCCACAAAGAGTGCAAGGGCAGAGACCGCAGACGAGATCGCAGGCTGCGCGACGGCCATGAGAGAGCATGCGAAGAAGGCAGAGCTCGGAAAAGGACTTTTCGAGATAGTTGGAACGGGCGGAGACAACGCCGGAAGCTTTAACATTTCCACCACCTCGGGACTGGTAGCCGCGGGAGGCGGAATGAGGGTCGCAAAGCACGGCAACAGGGCGGCATCCTCAATGTGCGGAACGGCTGACTGTCTGGAGGCACTGGGAGTGAACATCCGTCAGAACCCCGAGAGATGCAGGGAGCTTCTGGACGAGGCCGGCATGTGCTTCTTCTTTGCACAGGAGTATCACACTTCCATGAAATACGTGGGGGCTATAAGAAAGGAGCTGGGATTCAGAACAGTGTTTAACATCTTAGGACCCCTTACGAACCCGGGAAAGCCCGATATGCAGCTTCTGGGAGTATACGATGAGTATCTGGTTGAGCCCCTGGCACAGGTGCTGGCCGACATGGGAATAGTCAGAGGCATGGTGGTATACGGAATGGACAGGCTGGACGAGATATCCATGAGCGCTCCCACCAAGGTATGCGAGATAAGGGACGGATGGTTTAAGTCCTACATGATAAAGCCCGAGGATTTCGGTTTTGAGCGCTGCACAAAGGATGAGCTGAAGGGCGGAAGCCCCGAAGAGAACGCAGCCATAACCAGGGCGATCCTGGCAGGAGAGACCGGACCCAAGAGAAACGCGGTGCTCATGAATGCCGGGGCATCCCTTTACATAGGCGGCAAGGCCGATTCCATGAAGGAAGGCATTAAGCTGGCAGCGGAGATAATCGATTCGGGAAAGGCAAAGGCAGCCCTTGAGAAGATGATAGAGGTGAGCAACAGGCCGGAGTGATACCGGTGTCAAAGATGCCGATTCGCCGGATATGCCATCCCCGGAACCGTTAGGAGCAGGATAGTATCGGAGGAAAGCTGATGAACATATTGCAGGAGATCGCAGTTCACGCGAGAAAAAGAACCGAGCAGGCAAAGAATTTTGTCGGTGACAATGAGATAAAGATAAAGGCAAGGGCTTTGGATAAGCGCGGATTCGAATTTGAAAAGGCGCTCAAAAAACCCGGTATGAGCTTTATATGCGAGTGCAAAAAAGCATCCCCCTCAAAGGGAGTCATAGCAGAGCGTTTTGACTACCTGGGAACGGCAAAGGATTACGAGAGAGCCGGAGCCGATTGCATATCGGTGCTTACCGAGCCTAACTGGTTCCTGGGCAGCAACGAGTATCTCAGCGACATCTCCGGTGAGGTGGGGATCCCCTGTCTTCGCAAGGATTTCACCATCGACAAATATATGATCTACGAGGCAAGGCTTCTGGGAGCTTCCGCAGTATTGCTGATCTGTTCCCTCCTGACACAGAATGAGCTTAAGGAATACATCTCCGTCTGTGACGAACTGGGACTTTCGGCTCTGGTGGAGACCCACGATGAGGAAGAGGTTAGGATGGCCCTGGACTCCGGTGCCAGAGTCATCGGCGTCAACAACAGGAACCTGAAGGATTTTTCCGTCGATACAAAGAACAGCGAGAGACTCAGAAATCTGGTGCCTGACAGCGTCAGCTTTGTATCCGAGAGCGGTGTGAAGTCATCGGAGGATGTGAGGATACTGAGAGAGCTGGGAGCCGATGCGGTGCTGGTGGGTGAGATACTCATGAGAGCCGAGGACAAGGGACAAAAGCTTCGGGAGCTTTCGGGAAAGAGATGACTGAGATAAAGATGTGCGGACTGTCGCGGCTTTGCGACATCCGGTGGGCAAATGAGATAAGGCCGGAATTTGTGGGCTTCGTTTTTTTCAAAAAGAGCAGCCGGTATGTGAGCCCCCAAAAGGCGGCGGAGCTGAAGGCGGCACTTTACGCCGGAATAAAGGCTGTGGGAGTTTTTGTAAACGAGGATCCAATGGAGGTGGCCCGTCTTCTAAACGAGGGGACCATAGACCTGGCCCAGCTTCACGGCAGCGAGGATGAGGATTATATCAAAAGCCTGAGAGCTCTTACGGAAGGAAAACTGATACAGGCCTTTGTGGTAAAGAGCGAAGCTGATCTGGAAAGGGTAAAAAAGAGCAGCGCGGATCTGGTACTGCTGGATGCGGGAGCCGGTGACGGAAAGACTTTTGACTGGAGCATTTTGGCAAAGATGGACAGGCCTTATTTCCTGGCGGGAGGACTGGACCCCGGAAATGTGAAAAAAGCCGTTGAGCTCTGCCATCCCTACGGAGTGGATGTGAGCTCGGGTATAGAGACGGACGGCTTTAAGGATAAGGATAAGATGACGGAATTTGCAAAGGAGACAAGAAATGGCTGATAAAAGAGGACGATTCGGAGAACACGGGGGACAGTATATCCCCGAAACGCTGATGAATGCGGTCATAGAGCTTGAAGAGGCTTACAACAGATTCAAGGATGACCCGGAGTTCCGGGCGGAACTCACGCAGCTTCTGGACGAGTATGCAGGCCGGCCCTCAAGGCTCTATTATGCGAAGAAGCTTACGGAGGATCTGGGAGGCGCAAAGATCTATCTGAAAAGAGAGGATCTGAATCACACCGGATCCCACAAGATAAACAACGTGCTTGGGCAGGCTCTCCTTGCAAAGAAGATGGGCAAGACCAGACTGATTGCCGAGACCGGAGCGGGCCAGCACGGAGTTGCCACCGCTACAGCAGCGGCGCTTCTGGGCATGGAGTGCGTGGTATTCATGGGCGAAGAGGACACAAAGAGACAGGCCCTGAACGTTTATCGTATGAGGCTTCTGGGATCCGAAGTGATACCCGTAAAGAGTGGCACAGCCACTTTGAAGGATGCGGTTTCCGAGGCTATGAGAGAGTGGACCTCAAGGATATCCGACACCCATTACTGCCTGGGTTCCGTTATGGGACCCCATCCCTTTCCTACTATTGTAAGGGATTTCCAGGCAGTGATATCCGGCGAGATAAAGAGCCAGATAATGGAAAAGGAGGGAAGGCTTCCTGACGCGGTCATAGCCTGCGTGGGAGGCGGCTCCAACGCCATGGGAAGCTTTTACCACTTCATCGAAGATAAGGACGTGCAGCTCATAGGCTGCGAGGCAGCGGGCAGAGGCATCGATACCTTTGAGACCGCAGCCACCGTGAACACCGGCAGGATGGGGATCTTCCACGGAATGAAGTCCTATTTCTGTCAGGATAAATACGGACAGATAGCGCCGGTATACTCCATTTCCGCAGGACTTGATTACCCCGGAATAGGACCCGAGCACGCATATCTCCACGATATAGGCAGGGCGCAATATGTGCCCGTAACGGATGACGAAGCGGTGGAAGCCTTTGAATACCTTTCAAGGGTTGAGGGAATAATACCCGCCATCGAGTCGGCCCATGCGGTTGCTTACGCAAGAAAGATCGCACCGCAGATGTCTAAGGATAAGATAATAGTAGTGACCATCTCGGGCAGAGGCGACAAGGACTGTGCCGCCATTGCCAGGTACAGAGGGGAGGATATAAATGAGTAGGACAGGAGAGGCATTTAAGAACAGAAAGGCATTCATTCCTTTTGTAACCTGCGGCGATCCCGATCTTGAGACCACTATGAAGGTGGTGAAAGCGGCTGTGGAAGCCGGAGCGGATCTCATAGAGCTGGGCATACCCTTTTCCGATCCCACAGCGGAGGGACCGGTGATACAGGCGGCAAGCCTCAGGGCATTGCAGGGTGGCGTTACCACGGATGCTATTTTTGACATGGTGGTAAAGCTCAGGGAGAGCGTCAGCATACCCATGGTGTTTATGACCTATGCAAATGTGGTCTATTCCTACGGTGCCGAAAGGTTCATGTCAAGGTGCAACAAAGCGGGGATAGACGGTATCATCCTTCCGGATCTTCCTTACGAAGAAAAAGGAGAGTTTCAGGATGTGTGCAGGGCACATGACGTGGACCTGATCTCACTTATCGCACCTACTTCCCAGGACCGTATAGCCATGATTGCAAAGGAAGCGGAAGGTTTCATCCACATAGTTTCCAGTTTGGGAGTTACGGGAGTAAGGAGTCGGATCACCACGGACCTTAATTCCATGGTTGAGGAGATCAGGAAGAATTCCGATCTGCCCTGCGCCGTGGGATTTGGTATATCTACCCCGGAACAGGCAAAAGAAATGGCGGCACTTTCCGACGGAGCTATTGTGGGATCGGCTATCGTGAAGATCATCGGAGAGTACGGGAAAGAAGCGGCGCCCCATGTGGGAGAGTATGTGAGCTCCATGAGGAAAGCGCTGGATGAACTCTGATCATAGAAAGTAACACCGTTACTCTTTCATCCAGCTTTCGTTTTCCTTTTCAAATTCGGACATCATTTCTTTCAGTTTTGCAGCAGAGGCAGGTGCTTTCTTTTCATCGGTCAGATAATTGTCGCCGGCAAAGCACTCTGCCATAAGCTCGCTGATATGCCGCCCGTAATGTGAACTGTCACGGTAATTGTCAAGATCCGTAATGAAATCGGCACTCTGGAAATCATAGACCCTGACATTGTCATATTGTGAAAGCACATCCAGGATATGTTGCTTTACGCTCAGATAAACGTCGGCGTATCCGGCCTCTTTGGCATAACACCAGAATAAAACGGAATACGGCGGAAAATACATTACGTATTCGTTCCCGTCATCGATAATGCCGGTGAGTTTTTTGTCGACATTTTCACACATGCGCTCATACATGCCTTCCGTATTCTGGTATGCAATGGCATCGATCTTATTTTTATATTTTTTAATAACTCTGTCCCGGCCCAATTCATACCGTGTATACCAATCTCCCACATTGTCTATGGATTCTATGTTGTGCCGGGTGTCCATATCTATATCAAGCTTTTCAGCCAGCGCGTACCCCACACTTACCGGCATGGCCCTCATCCATGTTTCGTATCCCAGAAGATATCTGTAGTCGTTGAGTGCGTTATCATCATAGAGATATAGCGGCGTATCCGACATATCGTCATCCTCTGAATTAAATCCTGAAAGGCCGATCTCAACAAAATATCTGCCTTTTTTAAGCATCCGCTTCTTCCTTGACCTTTCGAGGGTTTCATAAAACAGATCTCTTTGTTCCAGAGTTAATCCACCTGTACAAATTTTTACCGGATTTATGCCAAGGCAGCGTCTGAAGGTTTCGGGGTTAAAGTTCTGGGACATGGACGAACCTATGATTGCGCTGTCATAGTCCGCATTTTTAATAATACCAGCATCGATATAAGCCGAAGCTACATACATGATCCGGTTGTCTCGGATCCGGTAATAGCCATAAGGATCCCATAGATACACTAAGATACCCATGATGATCAGTGTGACAATGACCGCGCTGATTACTTTTTGAATAAATTTTTTCTCAGTCATTTTTCAAAAATTTGTATATACAAATATAGCAAGTCTGGAAAGATGTATCACCGATAATGTAAGCAGGCAAACCGTGGTGTACATATTTTTCTTTGTGGGTCTGAAAACCGCCGTCAGATCATTTGAGTTCTTAAACGCGAAAACAATAAGCGATGAGATCGCCGTTATAGCAACAAGATATGTTGCCCAGGCAATGTCGGGGAATGAGATGATCCCATCGTTGGCAAGTTTACCCAAAGAGGAAAAAGAGCCAATACGGGATATATTGAACGCAGCTGTTAAAACCTCCGCTGTTTTTGACAGGCTGCCAGCCCGAAACGGCACCCACAAAAGACTTACCATTATAAATGTTAAAAAAACACGAATAATACGAGGAATCCTGCGCAGATAATCTCCTGCCAGTTTTTCGGCGCATAAAAGCAATCCGTGCCCCAATCCCCAAAGTACAAAACATATTCCCGCTCCGTGCCAGATGCCGCTTACCAGAAACACAAGCATTATGTTTATCATGGTTCTGACCGTGCCCTTCCTGCTTCCGCCCAGCGGAATATATACAAGCCGCGTAAGAGTCTTAGACAGGGATATATGCCATCTGTCCCAGAAATCTCCGATACCTTCGGCCAGATAGGGCGAATTAAAGTTTATCGGAAGATCATATCCCAAAAAGGACGCGACCGCAACCGCCATATCCGAATATCCGCTAAAGTCAAAATACAACATAAATGCATAACAGATTATCGTAGCCCAGGATTGCAGGAGATTTATATTTGCCACACTATATCCCGCATCCACGAATTGCACAAGAGTATCTGCTATGACAGTCTTTTTGAAAAGGCCGATCGAAAAAAGAAATAGTCCTTTGGCTGCCCTGTCCCATCCTGTTCCCTTAGACTCTCTGAGCTTAAAAGAACCGGCCTGTTTGCTGTAATCCATAAGCGGGCCGGCTGAAAGTCTTGGAAAAAAAGACGAATACACCGCGTAATCAGTCCAACCCGTAAGCGGCTTTTCTCCGCGGTACAAAGCATAAAGATAATCTATCTGGATTATGGAGTAAAAACTGATCCCCAGGGGAAAGAAGCTGCCGAAATACTTAAACCAGCCCAGCAGCAGCAGATTTGCCGTTACCGCACATATAAGAACATTTTTCTTTCCACGGATAAAAAGCGAAAAACGATAATTAATAAAAACGGATGCCGCAAGTACCGCAAGACCGGGTAACCCCGAACAGGCTGTAAAAACGGCCGATGAAAATAGCAGAACGGCTTTTCGGTATCTCTTCGCCCTGTAGTAGACAAAAAGAACTATCGGCAAGAATATGAAAATGAAGGAATAGGAAGATAATTGCATTTATCGGCCCTCCGGCAAATGAAAACCGAAGTATTTCTGTCTCTCTGAACAGTTACGTTCTTTACACGCACGCATAACATTATGTCATTTGGAATCGCCTCTGTCAATTTTTCGTCGGCAGATGCCTCAAAAAAATAATATACATTCTTCTTCAAATCCTTGGTATAATATATCTGATTGGCTTGTAAACCTTCGAAAAGGAACAGGTGGAAGAAGGAGCAGCAAGAGCAACCGCGCATTTGTAGACGAGGACAATGTGCTGGTGGCAAGGAATACGGGAAAGACAAAGCTCACAGCAAAGATAAACGGAAAAACATTGACCATAGACGTCAATGTCACCGAATAAAAAAGTGGAGGCAGAAATGAGAATAAGACCGATAATAGCAGCAGGAGCAATAATATGTTTAACACTGACGGGATGCACGGGTGCAAAGCCCGCAGGAAACACCCCGCAGACGGGCGAAGCGGTACAGGATCAGGGTACAAAGCCCGAAGAGACCCCGGCTCAGAGTGAAAAAGCCGAACCGGAAAAGGAAGAGGCGAAGCCGGAGAAAGCGGAGGAGACCGCACCCGCAGCTAAGTCTGCGACCACAGAGTCCTGTGACCTCTTTTCCATCACCTTGCCCGAGGATATGGCGGGAGTTTATGTGGTGGAGACGGACAGCAACCGGATCTCAGTATTTGAAAAAGAGGCAAAGGACGCCGGCTTCGGAGGTTTTGCCTTCGGAGTGGCTGCCTATAAGGAACCCTCCGAGTACTACGGAGGCATGGACAGAAAGGTGGGAGAGTTCACAGCATCAGACGGTACACTCTACGATATCGTTATAGATTATCCCTCCGATGTTCAGTTCGATTATGAAAAGTACGCAGAGGAAGTGCCCGTAAACTACGACAGGCTTTACCAGGGCGCCGAGGATGCTGTCAAGACCCTTGCCGGCGCGGACGGCAAAGGCTCCTTTGTATGGGGAGGCGGAACAAAAGGCGAGGATCTATATCAGGATGTGCTTGAGAAATTCCGCACCGCCATCAAGGAAGGCTGGGACGCAAACCGCCTCGAAGCGGAGGATATGAGTTCCATGTACTATGTCATTTCATCTTCAGGTGAAGGAAATGGGGCAGATAAGATCGGCTATGCTTACTATGACACCAACAACGACGGCATAGACGAACTGCTTGTCGGTGAGATTGCAGAGGATGACTGGAAGGGCACCGTCTACGATATCTACACAATGGCGGACAGGAAACCCATGCATGTGGTGAGCGGCTGGGACAGGAACAGGTACTACGCCCTTGAGGACGGTTTTATAGTGAATGAATACTCCGGCGGCGCCGACGAGAGCGGCTGGAATGTTTTCGACATCGAGCCCAACACCGGAAGGATCATGGATCAGGTGGACTTTAAGATCGACGGATACGAGAATAAGGATAAGCCCTGGTTCATCTCTTACGACGAGGGCGAGACCTGGGAGAACGTTACGGAAGAAGAATTCGAGGAGCGCATGGAGACCTTCAAAAATTATAAACGCTTCGACTTTACGCCTCTGTCGAAATAGACGTTAGTATGGTATAATACATAGATATGTACAACGAATTTTTGCAGGAAGTCATACAGCTTAATTTCCTGCCTTTATGCATTATATTGTTTCTGATAGTGTTTCTGTGCTTTAACGATTCTTTTGAGCACAGACTTACTGTGCTGTTCATTCCGCCCCTTGTGATGATCCTCATGCTGGTGATCGTGGATAACCTCGATTACTACCTGCTGAACATCAGATACCCGGGGCTTCTTCACGTGGCGACAGCGGTCGTAGGTTATAACCTGCGCATTTTTATAATGCTGTCCCTTATCTTTGTGGCGCTGAGAAACTCCAAGACCCTTATATACAAACGGATCCTGCTGGTACTGGCCGTGGTTAACATGGGCTTTACCATCCTGGCCTTTTTCACAAAGCTGGTATTCTGGTACGGCGAAAACGGTGAGATCAACAGAGGACCTCTGGCCTATACCACCCATATCACATTTTTGGTATATGCACTGTTCCTGGTATTCTACTCCGTCTGGATAATGATGTACGGCCGTAAGAACGAGGGCATCATCATTATCATGACCGTGGTGCTGACCTTTGCCGGAACCCTTGTGGAGAACATTTACCAGCTCAGGGGCATACTGGTGGGCGTCATAGCCATGAACATAATCTTTTATTACCTCTACATACACATTGAACACTACAAGGTGGATGTGCTCACCGGAGCGCTGAACAGGGGCAGCTTTCTGGCAGATACCGGAAATCTGACTCCCGAAGATAATATCTACGTGATCTCGGTGGACCTTAACGATCTGAAAAAGGTCAATGACACCATGGGGCATCTCACCGGCGATGAAGCCATAAAGTCCGTGGCGATCGGCATCAGGAAGGCCCTGGACAGTTATCTGGGCCGCTGCAAGATATACAGGGTCGGCGGCGATGAATTCGTGGTGATCTGCAGGGGCATCACGAAAAGCGATATCGAAAAGATAATGTCCTCCTTTGAGAACCGCTCGGAGAGTGCCAAGTATTCATTCTCTGCCGGCTGGGCTCACTGGGGGAACGGAGAGACCTTTGACACCGTTTACGAGCGCGCCGATAAGGCTATGTATGAGAAAAAACAGTCATTCCATTTAAAACATGAGCAGCGGTAATCCTAAAAAACCTGTACTTTCCTATGTTCTCCTGCTGATCCTGGTGGGGATATCTTTAGTTGCCTCATATGCGGCAAAAAAGAACGACAGGATATATCTTTTTAACCTTGCCGATTTTGATGAATCCGACGGACAGCTCAGAAGCCGCGCGGCGGTTCTTGAAAAGGGCATGTACACTCTCAGGGTTACATATACCGCCGATGCGGATGTGGCCTATCAGCTTTCTCTCGGCGATGACGACGAGACCAGCGGAAGTCTCGCGGCTTCGTCTTCTCCGGTATCGGCCGAGATTCCCTTTATCATAAAAAACGATACATTTTCATTCTTTGCCACCTTTTACGAGGCAGAGGAAGGAGGCATGGAGCTTTCCGAAGTGGAGATCGTGTCAAAGGATCCCATGAACAGGGACGCGCTCTTCCTGGGGATACACAGCGCCATTATGATCTTCATCTTTGTGTGGTATGTGAAGTGGCACAGGAAGGCCTACACAAGGCAGCAGGCGGCGGCACTGATCCTGATCTGCGCCTTTGCCGTGGCCAATTTCATGAATTTTGAACCCTACTTGCGTCTCGGCGCGGATGTGAGAGTGCACTTAAGGCGTGTTGAAGGCGTAAAAGATGCGTTGATGTCGGGGCAGCTCCCCGCCATCCTTTATCCCTATTCCTTTAACGGCTACGGTGAGATCGGAGCCCTGTACCCCAAGCTGTTCCTGTATCCCGCCGCCCTTATGCGCATATTCGGCATGTCCATGCTGAGCGCCTACAAGTGTCTGCTCTGTGATATTAATGCGGCGACTCTGGCGGTGGCGTTTTTCAGTGCCAGGAGGATGCGTTTTGATTCCCTCCTGTCTGCGGTGTTTGCCGCGGCCTATACGCTGTTCCCCTACAGACTTTATGTGATGGGATATTCCAGCTCTGCCCTGGGCAGGGGAATAGCCATGGTTTTTCTCCCCGCGGTTATAGCGGGACTCTTCCTTCTGCTGGGAGTGCGCTTCCGCAAGGACAAGGAATATGCCATGAGGGAAGGATCCTATCTCCTGGGAGTCGGCATGGCGGGCATACTCAATTCACATCTGCTGAATTTCCTGCTGGCCCTCGGCCTTGTGGGACTGACCTGCCTGGTGTTCTGTAAGAAATTTTTTAACCGAAGGGTGCTGATAGGCTTCGGACAGGCCACATTTCTGGCCCTGGTGCTTTCCGCCTCGTATATTTTCCAGCTCCTGGGATATATCGATTCGGGGCTGAATCTTTCGTATCTGGAGTTTTCCCTTTTTGACAAGCTGTTTACACCCCAGACTTATTTCACCTCAACCTGGAATATAATCGGCGCGGCCTTTATGATACTGGGGCTCACAGTGTTCATAAGGAGGGGAAGGGTGCCGAACCGCATAAAATTCCTGGCTGCCGTAGCCTTTGTCCTCACTCTTTTTGCCACTACCCTCGTGCCCTGGCAGTTTCTCATGACCATAGGTCCGGTGAAAAAGGTGATATCCACCCTGCAGAGCATGAACAGGCTTTATTTCATCGTGGCGGTGCTGTGTCCCTTTATCATGGTGACGGGACTGGAGACCGCGGCAAAAGGGAAAAAGAGAAATATCGCCATGGCGGCGGTGCTGACCCTTACCGTTCTCTGCGCCATAGTGGAGTACAAGGCGTATTTTGACAAAGAGATCATAGTCGACAGGGTGGCTGCCTATACAGACAACGAACAGATAGAGTATCTGCCGTCGGGCACTCAGCATTCCGATTACCGCTCCAACGCCGCCTACGTGTCCGATCCGGAGGCGCTTCATGTCTCCACCTATACCAAGGAAGGATACGGTGCGGTGATAGAGTATACCTGTGACAGGGACGGGGTATATGCAGAGCTTCCCATGTTTTATTACAGAGATACCAAAGCGGTGGGTTCGCAGGATGAAAACGTAAAGATATGCATGGGAGACAAGCACAGAGTCAGGGTTTATTTTGACAAGACGGATGAGAGCCGGCAGATATGGGTGTACTTTTATATCAATCCTCTTTTCAGAGCGGGGATGATAATAACTCTTTTCGGTATTTTCGCGGCATTCAGGCAGGGGATTCATGTTGCCCGAAGAAGCGCTTTATGATATAATACCATGGATTTTTGTGAAAAGGAGAAACGCCATGACACTTGAGACTATGATGCAGCGTGAGGTTATGCTCGGAAACATCGAGAAACAGCTTGAAGACATGACCGCCGCGGCATACGGAAAGTCCATCGCCGAGTGCAGCAACGCACAGGTTTATTCCTGTGTGTTAAGGCTGGTTAAAGAGATGATCGAGGCCACCCCCGCCATCTCCGGCGACAAAAAGGTTTATTATATATCCGCCGAGTTCCTTATCGGAAAGCTTCTGTCAAACAACCTTATCAACTTAAGGCTCTACGACAAGGTTGATGAGATACTGAAAAAGAACGGCAAGAACATAGCCGACATCGAAGAGGCAGAGGTTGAGCCCTCACTGGGCAACGGAGGTCTGGGCCGACTCGCAGCCTGCTTCCTCGATTCGATCGCAACCCTGGGACTCCCCGGAGCCGGCATCGGCCTGAACTATCACTTCGGCCTTTTCAGGCAGGTGTTTAAGGACAGACAGCAGACCGCAGTCAGGGATGAGTGGATGGGAGACGAGACCTGGCTTAAAAAGACCAACAGGTCCTATACTGTCTCACTGGCAGGTAAAAAATACACCTCCGTAATGTACGACATCGACGTGGTGGGCTACAACAACGGTATCAACAAGCTCCATCTCTTCGATATGGAGAGCGTTGACGATTCCATAGTTGACGAAGGTATCACCTTTGACCTTACGGATATAGAAAAGAACCTTACCCTTTTCCTCTATCCCGATGATTCGGGAGAGGACGGAAAGCTGCTGCGTATCTACCAGCAGTATTTCATGGTTTCCAATGCGGCCCAGCTCATAATCGACGAGCTTGAGGCTCAGAAGCTGGATCTTCACCAGATGTACGATCATGCGGTGATCCAGATCAACGACACCCATCCCACCATGGTGATCCCCGAGCTCATCAGGATTCTCACCGAGCAGAAGGGCTTCAAGATGGATGAGGCCGTCAGGGTGGTCTCAAAGACCTGTGCATACACGAATCACACCATCCTGGCAGAGGCTCTCGAGAAGTGGCCCATGGAGTACCTGGAAAAGGTGGTCCCCCAGCTCATTCCCATCATCAGCGAGCTGGACAGGCGTGTGGTCAGAAAATACACAAACGAAAAGGTATGGGTCATCGACAGGGAAGACCGGGTGCATATGGCAAACATAGACATCCACTACGGCTTCTCGGTAAACGGTGTGGCAGCTCTCCACACGGAGATCCTGAAGAACACCGCCCTCAGCGACTTTTACGAGATCTATCCCGGGAAGTTTAACAACAAGACCAACGGCATTACCTTCCGCCGTTGGCTGCTGGCCTGCAACAGGGAGCTTACGGATGTCATAACCGGCGCCATAGGCGAGGGCTTCAAGAAGGATGCCGCCGAGCTTTCAAAGCTTGAGGGATTTTTGGACGATCCCGAGCTTCTGGATGCGGTACGCTCCGTAAAGGATCTTCACAAGAGAAAGCTTGCGGAATACATAAAAGAAAAGGAAGGGGTAAGCATAGACCCCACCTCCGTTTTCGATATACAGATAAAGAGGCTTCACGAGTACAAGCGTCAGCAGCTCAACGCCCTTTACATCATCCACAGATACCTCGAGATAAAGGCAGGAAAGATACCGGAGACAAAGGTCACCTTCATCTTCGGAGCAAAGGCTTCACCCGCCTACATTCTTGCACAGGATATAATCCACCTGATCCTGGTGCTCTCCGAGATCATCAACAACGATGAGGAAGCATCGAAGTACATGAAGGTGGTCATGGTTGAGAACTACAATGTCTCCTACGCCGAGAAGCTGATCCCTGCCTGCGATATCTCAGAGCAGATCTCCCTGGCATCCCAGGAGGCATCCGGAACCGGAAACATGAAGTTCATGCTCAACGGTGCGGTTACCCTGGGCACTGAGGACGGAGCAAACGTGGAGATCCACGAGCTGGTGGGCGACGACAACATCTACATCTTCGGTGTGGATGCTGACACCGTTCAGGAGCATTATAAAAACAAGAGCTATGTCTCAAAGGAATACTATGACAAGAGCGAAGTGATAAAAGAGGCGGTAGACTTCATCATCTCCGACGATGTTATCGCAGCGGGCAACAAGGAAAGGCTCGAGAGGCTCTGGGACAGGCTGGTGAACGACGACTGGTTCATGACCCTGATAGACCTTGAGGACTACATAAAGACAAAGGACAGGGTGCTCACCGATTACAACGATACCGATAAATGGAAGAAGATGTCCCTCATGAATATCGCTAAGGCCGGGTTCTTCTCATCCGACAGAACGATACTTGAGTACAACAGGGATATCTGGAAGCTTCCTCTTGAATCAGACAGGGACAGGGATTGATATGAATTACATCTTTCTTGCAGACGGTTACGAGACCGTGGAGGCACTTGCGGTTGTGGACATGATGAGGAGGGCAGCACTTCCTCTCACACTGGTCTCCATGAATGAAACGGAATTTGTCACCACCTCGCATCAGGTTGTCACAAAGGCCGATACCACCTTTGACAAAGCCGATCTTTCCGATGCCCGGATGCTCATACTTCCCGGAGGCATGCCCGGCACCGCAAACCTCGAGGAAAATGAGGCCCTCTGCGATGCTCTGAAGAAGCATGCCAAGGCTGGAGGGGATCTGGCAGCCATATGTGCGGCACCCCGTGTGCTGGGCCGGCTGGGACTTCTTGAGGGCAAGCGGGCCACCTGCTTCCCCGGCAACGAAGAACTGCTGAAGGGCGCAAAGGTCAGCACCGCCGGTGTTGAATCCGACGGAAACGTCATAACCGGAAAGGGTATGGGCGCAGCCGTTCTGTTCGGAGCCGCAATAGTGGAAAGGCTTAAGGACAAAGAAACCGCCGACAGGATACTTGCCCAGATACAGTATCAGGGTGACTGACATGGAAAACATGGAGATAGAGCGGAAGTTCCTGGTAAAAGAGCTTCCGGCGGATCTTGAAAGCTATACCCATCACGCCATTGAGCAGGGATATCTTTGTACGGATCCCACAGTCCGCATCAGAAAGAGGGGGGATAAATACACCCTCACCTATAAAGGACGCGGGCTTATGGAGCGGGAAGAGTACAACCTTCCCCTGAATGAAGAAGCTTACCTTCACCTTCGGGAAAAGACCGACGGGCATCTGATCAAAAAAGTCAGATATCTGATCCCTCTTGAGGACGGTCTTACCGCGGAGCTTGATATCTTTGAATATCCAAAGGATCTGGTGATTGCCGAGGTGGAGTTTAAGAGCAGGGAGCAGGCAGATGCATTTAAGCCTCCCGTCTGGTTCGGGGCCGATGTTACCGATGACAGAAAATACCATAATTCAAATATGATATAGAAAGGAAACAAAAATGAGTTTACAGGTAGAAAAGTTAGAGCACAACATGGCAAAGCTTACCTTTGAGGCAGGAGCCGACGAGGTGGAGAAGGCACTTCAGAATGCCTACAACAAGCAGAAAAAGAACATTGCCATTCCCGGTTTCAGAAAGGGAAAGGTGCCCCGTCAGATAATAGAAAAGATGTATGGTCCCGGGGTCTTCTACGAGGATGCCGCAAACGAGCTGATCCCCGTGGTTTATGAGAGAGAGCTCAAGGCCGCTGAGGAGCTTGAGGTTGTTTCACAGCCTGAGATAACGGATGTTAACATCGAAAAGGGCCAGCCCTTCTCCTTCGTGGCATCCGTTGCACTGAAGCCCGCAGTCGAGCTGGGCAAGTACAAGGGAGTCAAGGTTACTCCCATTCCCGTTGAGGTGACCGAGGATGAGATCACCGCAGAGATCGACAGACAGAGAGACAAGAACTCCAGGATCGTTGAGGTTAAGGACAGGAACGTCAAGGACGGCGATATGATCACCCTTGATTTTGACGGATATGTTGACGATGTGGCCTTCGAAGGCGGAAAGGGTACCAACTATCCCCTTACCATCGGTTCCGGCACCTTCATTCCCGGCTTCGAGGATCAGCTCATCGGAGCAGCCATCGGCGAAGAAACGACCGTTAACGTTACCTTCCCCGAGGAGTATCAGGAGAAATCACTTGCAGGCAAGGACGCTAAGTTCATCTGCAAGGTTACCGAGATCAGAGAGAAGGAGCTTCCCGCTCTTGACGATGAGTTTGCCCAGGATGTGGCAGGCTTCGATACCCTTGACGAGTACAAGGCAGATGTAAAGAAGAAGCTCACCGAGGCAAAGGAGACCGAGGCAAAGCGCGAGAAAGAAGACAAGGTCATCGAGGCCATAGTTGAGGATTCCAAGATGGATATCCCCGAGGCCATGATCAACACCGAGGCTTCCAGAAACGTTGAGAACTATGCCATGAACCTTTCGCAGCAGGGCCTTTCCCTGGATCAGTACATGCAGTTCACCGGCCTCACCAAGGAGAAGCTTCTTGACCAGATGAAGCCTCAGGCCGAGAAGAGCATAAAGGGCAGACTGGTACTTGAGGCAGTTGCCGCTGCAGAGAATATAGAGATCTCTGACGAGGACTATAATGAAGAACTTGAGCGCATGGCAAAGATGTACCAGATGGAAGTTGACAAGCTTAAGGACTTCATAGACGAGGAAGAGGCAAAGCAGATAAAGAAGGATGCAGCCATCAGGAAGGCTGTTGACTTTGTAAGAGATAACGCAGTGGAGGGATGATATGTTAATACCTTACGTCATTGAACAGACCAGCCGCGGAGAGCGCTCCTATGACATCTTTTCCCGCCTCCTTAAGGAGAGGATCGTATTCCTGGGAGAAGAGGTAAACGAGAGCACCGCAGGTCTTGTGGTAGCACAGCTCATGTTCCTTGAGGCTGAGGATCCCGATAAGGACGTGCACCTTTACATTAACAGCCCCGGCGGCGTTATCACTGCCGGAATGGCCATATATGACACCATGAACTTCATCAAGTGCGATGTGGCAACCTACTGCATAGGCATGGCAGCCAGCATGGGAGCTTTTCTCCTGGCTGGCGGCACAAAGGGCAAGAGATACGCCCTGCCCAACGCAGAGATCATGATACATCAGCCTTCGGGCGGATCCCAGGGCCAGGCCACAGAGATAGAGATCGCGGCAAAGCATATTCTTCATCTCAAGCACAGACTGAACACCATCCTTTCCGAGAACACCGGAAAGCCCATTGATGTCATCGCTGCAGATACCGAGAGGGACAACTGGCTTACCGCTGAGGCTGCCCTTGAATACGGTCTTATCGATAAGATAATAGAAAAGAGAGATTGACAATGTCGAAAAAGAACAACAACGGCGAAGGGGAGATCAGATGCTCGTTCTGCGGCAAAGGCGCGGGACAGGTCAGGAGGCTTATAGCAAGCCCTCTGGGTTCTTACATCTGTAACGAGTGCATAGATGTATGCTCCGAGATAATCGAGGAAGAGTACGGCATCCCCGATCACAAGGATGAGGCACCTCTGGATATTAACCTCCTTAAGCCCATGGAGCTGAAGGATTACCTTGACCAGTACGTCATAGGTCAGGAGGACGTTAAAAAAGTGCTTTCGGTGGCTGTTTACAACCACTACAAGCGCATAACCGCCCCAGCCGACGATACGGACGGAGTCGAGCTCCAGAAGAGCAACATCCTGATGCTGGGACCTACAGGAAGCGGAAAGACACTGCTGGCCCAGACCCTTGCCAGGATCATAGGAGTGCCCTTTGCCATAGCGGATGCCACCTCCCTCACCGAGGCGGGCTACGTGGGCGAGGATGTGGAAAACATCCTTTTGAAGCTCAGCATAGCGGCTGATTACGATATTGAGAGAGCTCAGCTGGGCATCATATATATCGACGAGATAGACAAGATCACCCGCAAGGGCGAGAATGTCTCAATCACCAGGGATGTTTCCGGTGAAGGCGTTCAGCAGGCTCTCCTTAAGATAATCGAGGGCACCGACGCCAATGTGCCTCCCCAGGGCGGGCGCAAACACCCCAACCAGGAGACCATACCCATCAATACCAACAACATTCTCTTTATCTGCGGAGGAGCCTTTGAAGGTCTGGACAAGATAATCGAGACCAGGCTCGACCGCAAGTCCATCGGTTTCGGTGCCGAGATAGGCATCAAAAAAGAAGAGGACGAGGGAGTGCTCTTAAAGAGCGTGCTCCCCGAGGATCTTACAAAATTCGGCCTGATCCCCGAGCTCGTGGGCAGGCTTCCCGTCACCACGGCCCTTGAAAAGCTTGACAAGGACAGCCTGGTACGTATACTCAGGGAACCCAAAAACTCTCTTACAAAGCAGTACGCAAGGCTGCTGGAGTTCGACGGGGTCGAGCTTGTCTTTGAGGATGACGCCCTCGAGGCCATAGCTGAGGAGGCCTTAAGGCACAAGACCGGAGCCAGAGGGCTCAGGGCCATTGTGGAGAGGACCATGATGGATGTCATGTACCGGATACCTTCCGATGAGGGCATCATGAAGTGCATCATCACAAAGGATGCGGTTGAGGGAAATGCCCAGCCCGTTCTTTACAGGGAAAACGGTATGATTGACGAGATGAAAATCCCGGACCGTGAGCTTCGGAAATCCTCATAGCGTCATATCCTACAAATTGGAGATATGAAAGCATGAGCAAGGAGATAGTAATACCCGCCATAGCCCTTCGGGGCATGGCGATCTTACCCAATACGATAATACATTTCGACCTGAGCCGCAAAAAGTCCATCAGCGCAGTTGAAAATGCCATGATGAGCGATCAGCGCGTCTTCCTTGTGGCTCAGCGGGATCTGCAGGAAAAAGAGCCTGAGATAGAAAACATCTACGAATACGGCACGGTTGCCCTGGTAAAGCAGGTGCTCAAGATGCCCGGCGGCATAGTCCGCATCCTTGTGGAGGGCATGGAGAGAGGCCGGCTCATGGGCTTTGACCCTGAGGTGGATGATTACTTTCTGGCCACAGTAGAGGTCTTTTCCGATTACGCCGACGACAATACCGCCGCCACCGACTCCTATGAGGAGAGAGCCAGGCATGAGGCCATGGCCCTCGAGGTCAAGGAGCTTTTTTCGGAATACGCCTCTTATTTTCCCAAGGTGGGAAAGGCTTTTACCAGGCAGTTCGAGAGCATCCGGCAGCTTCCCAGACTTTTGGACGAGGTCATCGCCAATCTTCCCATCGATTATGAAAAAAAACAGAGAGTATTATCCTGCATAGACGTTGAAGAGCGCTACAGGACTGTCTGCGAGATCTTAAGACAGGAGACGGAGATAGCCAAGATACGCCAGGAAATGTCCGACGGCGTCAAGGAAAAGCTGGCCAAAAACCAGAAGGAATACGTGCTCCGTGAGCAGATGAACTATATCCGCAAGGAGCTGGGAGACGAGCAGGACGCCGATACAGAGGCGGACCGTTTCATGGACGAGCTGGACGCTCTTGAGGCCACCGACGAGATAAAGGAGCGTATCCGCAAGGAGATAAAGAGATACCGTTCCCTTTCCGGAAGCTCCTCGGAGAGCGCAGTTACCAGGGGCTATATCGAGACTCTGCTGGAGATGCCATGGGATAAGACAAAAGAAGAAAACAGGGACCTTTCAAATGCCGAGAAGGTCCTGAACGAGGAACACTACGGCCTGGAGAAGGTTAAGGAGAGGATGCTGGAGTTTCTGGCAGTCAGGAACCTGACTGACAAGGGTGAAAGCCCCATAATCTGTCTGGTGGGCCCTCCCGGCACCGGAAAGACCTCCATAGCACGCTCAATAGCCAGAGCTCTTGATAAGGAATACGTCAGGATATGTCTGGGAGGCGTCAGGGACGAGGCCGAGATAAGGGGCCACAGGCGCACTTACGTGGGTGCCATGCCCGGAAGGATAGCAACCTCGTTAAAGCACGCAGGGGTAAAGAATCCTCTGATGCTCCTTGACGAGATAGACAAGGTTTCTTCCGACTACAGGGGAGATACCTCCTCCGCCCTTCTCGAGGTGCTTGACAGCGAGCAGAACAGGCATTTCAGGGATCATTACATAGAGCTTCCCATCGACTTATCCGATGTGCTTTTTGTGGCCACGGCCAACAATGCGGCGGACATCCCCCGTCCCCTCCTTGACAGGATGGAGGTGGTGGAGGTCTCCGGATACACCGAAAACGAAAAGCTCCACATCGCCAGGGAACATCTGATGGAGAAGCAGCTGAAAAAGAACGGACTCACTGCCGATCAGCTTTCCATAAGCGATGACGCCATAGAGGCCATAATCTCGGGTTATGTCCGGGAGGCCGGCGTCAGAGGCCTGGAGAGGCGTATAGGCGAGCTCTGCCGTAAGAGTGCCCGCAAGATATACGAGGGCAAAAAAAAGAAGATAGAGATAACCTCCAAAAACCTGGAGGATTACCTGGGCAAGGTGAAGTACACCAGGGACAAGGCCGGGCAAAAGGATGATACCGGCATTGTCAGGGGCCTTGCCTGGACCGCGGTTGGCGGTGATACCCTTGAGGTAGAGGTTAACATAATGCCGGGAAAAGGGGAGGTTTCCCTCACCGGAAAGCTGGGAGACGTGATGAAGGAATCTGCCATGGCAGGTCTTTCCTACATACGCTCCGTCTCCGACAGATACGGCATAAAGAGCGAGTATTACAAGGAACACGATTTTCATATCCACATCCCCGAGGGAGCCACTCCCAAGGACGGCCCTTCCGCCGGTATAACCATGGCGACGGCCCTTCTTTCCGCTATAACCGACACTCCCGTCAGGTGTGATACCGCAATGACGGGAGAGATAACCCTGAGGGGCAGGGTGCTCCCCATCGGCGGACTTAAGGAAAAGCTTCTGGCGGCAAAGATGGCCGGCATAAAGCAGGTTCTGGTGCCCGTTGAGAACAAAAAGGATGTGGAAGAGATGGATAAGGAGATCACCGACGGTCTTGACCTCAGGTTTGTAAGCACCATGGACGAGGTCATTGAACGGGCCATGGCACGAAAGATCAAGGTGAAGAGAGGATCAAAGAAGAGGCAGTAGACATGCTGGTGATAAGGGATGCAAAACTGGAGACCGTTTGCGGGCTGACGAGTACCCTGCCGGAAAACTCCCTCCCCGAGGTGGCTTTTGCCGGCAAGAGCAATGTGGGAAAATCCTCGCTGATAAACGCCCTGATGAACAGGAAATCCCTTGCCAGGACCTCTTCGGAACCGGGAAAGACAAGGACTATCAATTTTTACCGTATAGACGCCTTTGACAGGCAGCAGGGGGAAGAGGGAGAGATAAGAAAAGACGCCTCCATGTACCTTGTGGATCTGCCGGGCTACGGCTATGCAAAGGTATCAAAGACCGAGGCAGCCTCCTGGGGAGGCATGATAGAGGGGTATCTGAATACTTCATCAAAGCTTCGGGCCATATTTTTGCTGGTGGATATCAGGCACGAGCCCTCGGCGGCGGACCGCCAGATGTGCGAATACATAACCGCGGCAGGCTTTGTCCCCGTGATCATTGCCACAAAGTCGGACAAGCTCAAACGCTCCCAGATATCAAAGCAGCTCTCGGTGATCAGGAAATCCCTTTCCCTGCCGGAAAACGCCCGGCTGTTTCCCTTTTCGGCCCTGAGCAGGGACGGGCTTGAGAAGATTTCCTCCTATATGGTAGAATGTACAGATGGCAGAGAGTAATAAGGTCCTCAAAAGCGGACTGTGGTATATAATCTCAAACATAATGATAAGGGCGGTGGGGATTATCACATCGCCCATTTATACGAGTCTGCTTAAGCCCGAGGAAAAGGTGCTGGCGGACAATTTTAATGCCTATGTGAGCATATTTACCACCGTTACCTGCCTCTGCCTTATCTATTCCGTGGGGCGGGCAAAGCTTGACTTCCCGGATGATTTTGACGGATATGTATCTGCTATCCAGACTCTTTCCTCCGCCTTCGGCATAGCGGTGCTGGTGGCTGCCATGGTGAACGTGGACCGGCTGTCGTCGCTGATGCAGTACCAGAGGATAGAGCTGTTTTTAATGTTCGCCTACCTGGTGATCTTTCCGTCCATAGACTACATGCAGTACAAGCTGCGGTTCGAATATAAATACAAAGAGAACATAGCCATATCGGTCATTATATGTATAACAACTGTTATAGCATCTGTGGCCCTGATACTTCTCATGCCTGAGCAGAAGTCCTTTGCAAAGATCCTGGGAACTGTGGTGCCCTCCATGACGGTGGGGCTGTGGTGCTATATCACGTTGCTAAGAAGCGGCAGAGTATTGTATAATAAAGTTTATTGGATATATGCCCTAAAGATCGGTCTGCCCATGATACCCCACGGGCTGGCCCTGGTGATCCTTAATAAGATCGACTCCCTCATGATAATGTCCTACTGCGGCAAGCATGACGGAGGCATATATACCACCGGCTATTCCATAGCCGTACTGCTGTCGGTGATAACCAACGCCATAGGTCAGGCTTACCTGCCCTGGTTTAACGAAAAGCTCCATGCAGGAGAGCGGAAGGTCATCAGTGAGAAGACCACCCTGCTGATGCTGGCAGGCTGTGTAATGACTCTGGGCTTCATAACCGTGGGTCCGGAGGCCATAAAGATCCTTACGGCGGCATCCTATCACGACTGTATGTACGTGCTTCCGCCGGTGGCTGTGGGTACTCTGTGCCAGTATTTCTACACAAATTATGTAAACCTGGAACTGTACCACAAAAAGACCGCGATCATTGCGGTAAACTCCATTGCAGCTGCGATAGCAAACGTTATTCTAAATTACGTCTTTATCCAAAAGTATGGTTACCTTGCCGCCGCTTATACCACCGTGGCGGGCTATTTCATTCTCATGGTGCTCCACTGTATATGCACCAGGGTGTTATTGAAAGAGAAACTTTACAAGGATGTTATTTATTTTGCGATGCTGATAGTTACAGGGGTTCTGGGCTGTGGCCTGGCTCTCCTCTACGATAAAATAACGCTCCGGTACGGATTGATGATCCTCCTTTTGGGGCTTGTAGCCCTCTGGAAGAAGAAGGATCTTGCGGGAGTGCTGGAAATGGCGAAGAGCCGGCTTAAGAAAAGTTAACATGTGCTCACAAAGGAACATGAAATGAAGATATTGGTAGTGATCCCCGCCAGGGGAGGTTCAAAGAGAATACCCAGGAAAAACGTCAGGATCATGTGCGGAAGACCCCTGATCCTCTATTCCTTAGACAACGCAAAGTCGCTGATGGACAGCTATGATACCGATATAGCCGTCTCCACAGACGATGAGGAGGTCAGAAACATCGCCTCCAAGAGGGAGGGAGTGACGGTCCTTATGCGAAGCGAGGAGCTTGCAAGGGACAGCGTGACCCTGGACCCGGTGATCTATGATGCCCTGGTGAGAATGGAAGAGGCAAAGCAGTGCCGTTACGACCTGGTGATCACCATGCAGGCCACTTCCCCCACTCTCTGTGCCGGCACCGTCAGAGAGGCCATAGAGTCCTTTATAAAGCAGGATCTTGACACGATGATATCGGTCGTTAACCGAACCCATCTCTCCTGGAAAGAGGAGAATGGCAGGATAGTAAAGAACTATGAGAAGCGCCTGAATTCCCAGGAGCTTCCCAAGAATTTCCAGGAGACCGGCGGCTTTCTTATGGCAAAGCGCTGTGTTGTCACGAAGGATACCAGGATAGGTGAAAAGGTAGGGGTTTTTGAGATCCCTTCCAAAGAGGCCGTAGACATAGATACCGAGGAGGACTGGATAGTAGCCAGGGCCATTCTGGAGAGAAAGAGGATCCTTTTCAGAACCGTGGGCCAGCAGAAGCTGGGCATGGGTCACATCTACCGCTGCCTCACTCTGGCGTACAAGCTCATAGGCCATGAGCTTCTCTTTGTCACCGACAGCGAGAGTGAGATGGGTATCAAAAAACTGGAGGAATCCTTCTTCCCCATGAAGGTGGTATCCGACATGGAGGAATATGAGCAGGTCCTTAAGGATTATGATCCCGACATAGTTGTAAACGACATCCTTGACACGGATGAGCAGTATATGAAGCTTGTGAAGAAGTACGCCCAAAGGGTGGTGAACTTCGAGGACGAGGGAAGCGGAGCCATTCTGGCGGATGCGGTGATAAACGCCCTCTACGAGCATAATTCGAAAAAGAATACGAACGTTTACGAAGGCTTCAGATATTTCTGTATAAGAGATGAATTCCTTGAGGAGCCCCCCAGGGAGTTCTCCGAAAAGGTTGGAAATATCATGGTGATCTTCGGCGGCGCGGATCCCGCGGACCTGACGGGTAAGCTCTACGGCATCTGCAGGCAGCTCCACCGGGTGAACCCCGAGGTGGAATTCCATTTCATCACCGGTTTTGCCTACGGGCGCAAGGATGAAGTGGTGTCCCTGCCCGATGAAAACATTTTCGTACACCATGATGTCAAAAGGGTTTCCGAATATATGGGCAAGGCGGATCTTGCCATAACCTCACAGGGCCGTACCATTTATGAGCTGGCCAGCATGGGGGTTCCCGCCGTGGTAATGGCACAGAATCCCCGGGAGGCGGAGCATGTCTTTGCGGGTATACAGAACGGCTTCATAAATCTGGGGCTGGGTGAAAGGGTAGATGATGTTACTGTCATAAAGACCGTGCAGTGGCTTATGGACACCCCCAATGTACGCCGTGAAATGAGACAGCTTCAGCTTTCAAAGGAATTTGCGAAGGGACAGGAGAGAGTGCTGGGGCTCATTCTGGGTAACGAGAGATGAAGATAAAGGACAGTATAAGAGTTTTTTTCATTAATGTGACCTGCGGCTACGGCAGCACAGGCAGGATCGTAACCGGCCTCTACGAAATGCTGGAGGACCAGGACATAACCTGTATGGCAGCCTACGGCAGGGGTGTGGCCCCGGAGGGGTATGACACCTACCGCATAGGCACCGAGATGGATGTCAACATCCACGGTGTTCTCAGCAGGATCACCGACAGACAGGGATTTTATTCCACCCGGGCAACCCATGAGCTTGTGAGCGTCATAAAGAGGTTCGACCCGGATGTGATCCATCTCCACAACATTCACGGATATTACCTGAATGTGGAGGTGCTCTTCGACTACCTTAAGACCAGCGGGAAAAAAGTGATATGGACCCTCCATGACTGCTGGAGCTTTACCGGGCACTGCACCCATTTCGAATTCATAGGCTGCAATAAGTGGCAGACCGGCTGCGGAAGCTGCGAGCAGCTCAGGGAATACCCCAAATCCATACTGGCCGATGCCACCAAGCGCAATCTGGAGCAAAAGAAACGCCTGTTTTCAAATGTTCCGGGGATGCAGCTTGTGACACCCTCGGAGTGGCTTGCTGGAAAGGTTTCCCAGTCCTTTATGTCGGCCTATCCCATCACCGTCATACCCACCGGGATCGACCTTTACACCTTCCAGCCCACCCCCTCCAAGCTCCGCGAAAAATACGGCCTTGAGGATAAATTCGTGATCCTGGGAGCGGCAAATCCATGGAGGGACAGGAAGGGCCTTGAGGATTTCAAGAAGCTCTCAAGGGTAATTTCCGACAGATACAAGATAGTAATGGTGGGGCTGAAGAGCCGTCAGGCGGCACAGCTTCCCCCTGAAATAATAGCCCTGGGGCGCACCGATTCCACCCAGGAGATGGCAAAGTGGTATACGGCGGCGGACGCATACGTGAACCTCACCCTTGAGGACACCTTCCCCACCACAAACATCGAGGCCCTGGCCTGCGGTACCCCCGTCATCACCTACAGGTCCGGCGGCAGTCCCGAGAGCTTAACCCCGGAGTGCGGAATAGCCGTGCCCCGCAGCAATATGGAAGCGGTTGTGGCCGCGCTTGATACCCTGAGGGCCGATCCCGTAGATCCTCAGGCCTGTGTGGACAGAGCTTCCCTTTACGGCGGAAACGAGCGCTTTAACGAATATTTTGAGAAGGTCTATGAAAAGATTCTGTACTAAATTTCAGAATTCCATACTCCTGGCGCTGACCGCCATACTTTATCTGGGCTGCTACGCGGTTTTCTTTGGGCTGCTCGGAATCGAAAACAAACAGCTCCTGGTGCTGTCCAGGACCTCGGTTGTCATCACCTTTTCCTGGATCATAATCACCTATCTGCTGACGGCGATCTACGGAAAATTCGATGTGGGCGTCAGAAAATCCAGGCCCATCATCATCTCTCTTTCTCTGACCACGCTGATGAACGACGTGGCTGCCTATCTTCTGCTCAACATAATGAACCGCAACGAAGACAATAACAAGACCTTTAAGATCGAGTTCGCCGGGGTCTTTGTCTGCATAATGATCATCCAGCTTCTCTGGATCGCCCTTCTGACCTACGCAGGGAACGGTTTTTACTTTATGATCAACGAGCCCCTGCGCACCCTTGTGATCGTCAGGGAGAAGGGGGATGAGGAAAGGCTCCGCAGGATCATAGGGGTTTTCCACCGCAGATACAGCATAGCCGGAGTTATGGGCTATGAGGACGAGGGCATAGACGAGGCCATAAACAACTGTCAGGCCGTGTTCCTCTACGATCTTCCTGTGCCCGAGCGCACCAGACTGGTTAACGAGTGCTATCGCAAGCGAAAGAGCATATATTTCAATCCCGAGATATCGGATATCCTGGTACATTCCTCCCGTCAGTCCATGTTTGACGACACCTCCTTCCTGGTTTGCGAGGAGAGGGCCATGAGCTTTGAGCAGCGGATAATCAAACGGCTCATGGACATAGGAGTGTCCGCCCTCGCCCTGATAATAACCTCGCCAATTTTCCTTATAGCGGCCATCGCCATAAAGGCGGGGGACAAGGGACCGGTGTTCTTCAGGCAGGACAGGGCCACCCTGAGGGGGCGCACCTTCAGGATATTCAAATTCCGCACCATGAGGGTGGATTCGGGTAACCGGTCGGTAACAAAAAATGACGACAGGATCACCCCGGTGGGTAAGGTTCTGAGGAAATACAGACTTGACGAGCTGCCCCAGTTCATAAACATCTTAAGGGGAGAGATGTCCCTGGTGGGCCCCCGTCCCGAGATGCTGGAGAATGTGGAAGAGTACACAAAGGAGCTTCCGGAATTCGGCTACAGGCTGAGGATGAAGGCAGGTCTCACGGGCTACGCCCAGATAATGGGAAAATATAACACCTCGTCCAGAGACAAGTTGATACTGGATCTTTACTATATTGAAAACTTCAGCATTTTCAAAGATATACAGCTGTTATTTCAAACCGTCCTTGTGCTGCTGAAGGCTGAGGACTCAACAGAGGGCTTTAAAGGCAGACCGGAATGAGGATATTATTTGTAACCCAGTTTTTTTATCCGGAAAATTTCAGAATAAACGATCTGGCGAGATACCTGGCAGCTGCCGGTCATGAGGTAACGGTGCTGACGGGGCTGCCCAACTATCCCGGCGGCAGCTTTTTTGACGGCTACACCAGGAAGGGCCCCTACAAGGAAAAGATGGACGGGGTCAACATCCGCAGGGTATTTGTGATCCCCAGGAAAAAGGGAGGCCTGTGGCTTTCCCTCAACTACCTCAGCTTTGTTCTCTTCGGATGTCTTGAGGCTTCTGCAATGGAGCCTTCGGACTACGATGTTATCTATGCCTTCGGCACGTCTCCCATAACCCAGGCCCTGCCGGCGCTGGTGTTGAAAAAGATGGGAGGGGTTCCCGTGATCCTCAATGTCCAGGATCTCTGGCCCGACAATGTGGAGGCCATAACCGGAGTAAAGAATCCGGTGACCACCGGACTTTTGGACATGCTGGTGGATTTTATATATAACAGATGTGATTTAGTGCTGGGAACCTCCAGGAGCTTCGTAAAGGCCATTAAGTCCAGATGCGGACTGAAGGAGAAGCGCAAGGTGGTATTCTGGCCACAGTACGCCACTGTGGAAAGAAGCAGTGAAGAAAGGCGCGATATACTGCCGGAGGGATATTTCCATATAGTATTCACCGGCAATGTTGGGCAGGGTCAGGGACTTGACACCCTTATCCGCGCCGCAGCCCTCCTTAAGGAAGAGTATGAGGGCAGGCTTGTTTTTGATATTGTAGGGGACGGCAGGGCAAGAGCCGACCTGATGAGTGAAACAAAAAAAGCCGGCCTGGAGGATATGATCCGTTTCCACGGAAGCTTTCCCGAGGAAGAGATTCCCGGCATCTTAAATACAGCCGACGCGGCTCTTCTTATATTGAAGGACGACGAGATCTTCAAGAGGACCATACCGGCAAAGCTCCAGACATATCTGAAGTGCGGAGCTCCCGTGGTGGGCTGCGTATGCGGTGAGTCACGGCAGCTCATTGAGAAATACGGAGTCGGGGTATGCGCCAAAGGTATGGGTGCAAAGCAGCTGGCTGCTGCGGTGAGGGAGGTAATGTCCCTTGAAAGGCCGCAGCTTGAAGAAATGGGAGAGCGCGGAGCGCGTCTTTCCGATGAAATGTTTGACCGGGATACCCTGATAGAGCGTCTCCTCAGGTATATGGAGATATTGGCCGGATGAGGATAACTTTTTTTTCCAATTATTTCAATCATCATCAGAAGGCTCTCTGCGATGCGCTTGACGCCATAGACGGTGTGGATTTCCGCTTTGTGGAGACGGAGCCCATGGAGGCCTTCCGCTCCGGTATGGGCTGGGGTAAGGAGGATACCCCCTCCTACGTGCTCAAGGCCCATCTTTCCGATGAAAACAGGGAAAAGGCCATGGAGCTTTCCCTTTCCTCCGACGTTGTGATGATAGGCAGCGCTCCCGAGGAATATGTAAGGGAAAGGATAGAGCGGGATCTGCTGACCTTCAGATATACCGAGCGGCCCATGAAGGAGGGATGGATCAAGATGTTCATTCCCCGGCTGGGCCTTAAGTTTTACCGGCTTCATTACAAAAACAGGCAGAAAAAGCTGTTTCTCCTGGGAGCCAGCGCCTACGCGGCGGCAGATTATGCCATATTGCGCTCCTATCCCGGGAAATGCCTGAGGTTCGGGTATTTTCCCTCCGGTGAGGAACTCCCGGAAGAGGCCGTGATGGAACAAAAGAGAGGCAGAGCCCCTCTGAAGATACTGTGGACAGGCAGGTTTCTTAAGCTCAAAAGGGCGGATCTGCTGATAAAAGCCCTTTGGGGCCTGAAGCTGAGAGGCCTGGATTTCACCGCTTCCCTCGTGGGCGACGGGGAGACAAAGGAAGAATTGACCCAGATGGTCAAAAAGTATTCCCTGGAGGACAGGGTTAGCTTTTCCGGCTTTGTCAGCCCCGATGAAGTCAGAGCCCTTATGCGGGGGGCTGATATCTATGTTATGACCAGCAATTTCCTTGAGGGCTGGGGTTCCGTGATCTACGAATCCCTGTCAGAGGGCTGCGCGGTGGTGGCAAGCCACGCCTGTGGCTGTACCAACTGGCTTGTAAAGCCGGGAAAGACGGGGCTGGTGTTTAAAAGCGGTGACGCGGCAAGCCTTGAAGATAAGCTGGTCCGCTTTGTTACCGACGATGAATTGAGAAGGAACTGCCAGAGGGGGGCCTTTGAGCAGATGAAGAAGCTGTGGAACCCCCGGGTGGCTGCCGAAAGGCTTGCGGAGTTTTCAAAGGCCGTCATCGATGGCGGAAGGCTCCCGGATTTCGGTGAGGGACCCTTGGGACCTGCGGAGATACTGAAAAATGACTGGTACAGGGACTGAATCAAGGAAAATAGCATATCTTCTGGAATATCCCCTGGATCTTCCCGGCGGAGCCCAGATGTCCACCCAGTCGCTGTGTACCTCCCTCCTCGGTACAAGGTATGAGCCCCTGGTGGTCTGCCCCCATCTTCTTAAGAAAAAGCCCGGGGACTATCCCTTCAGGGTCGTTACATATGATATGGGAGAGGGCAGGCTGTCAAACCTTATGAAGCGCAAAAAGGCCTTTAAAAGGATAATAGACAGCGAAAAGCCCGACATAGTCCACATACAGATGCCGGAGTCGCTGATAACCTATCATATAGCGGGCATCAGATCGGAAAAGCAGGGGGGACCTGCTCTGATATTTACTGACAGGGGGCTGTATTTCGGATACCGGCCCCATACCATGATCCTTATGAAGGCAGCCCTGAAGCGGGCCAGGGTACTTCTCACCACCACCGAATTCAACCGGAGGCTGTGGAAGGAGGGCTCTTCCCTTAAAAGGATCGAAAAGATATCCAATACCATAAGCGAATCCTTTGATTCTTTTGATCCCCAAAAGCGGAAAAAAACGGCCGGAGAACAGTCGTTCACCATAGGGCTGGCGGGCAGGATCTGCGAGGAAAAAAACTGGCCCTTCGCCGTAAGGCTCATAGAGATGATGGCTGAAAAGGGGCTTAAATTCAGGGTTTCCCTGGTGCTCTCCGTATTTGAAAAGGGTGATGATGAAAAGGTCAGATCCATAGTGGAGGGTATATCCGCCGCCATAGGAAAAGAGAACCTGGAATTCCATCAGGACTATACCCAGGATGAGATGCAGGAGTACTACTACGGGGTGGATGTATTCATGATGACCTCAAGGTTCGAATCCTTCGGAAAGGCGGCGGTGGAGGCCATGAGCCGCGGCTGCGCCGTGATATCCACCGATGTGGGAGGGCTCTCCGAGGTGATCGGCAGACCCGAAAACCTCTATACCGAGGACAATGCGGACAGGGCTGTTGACTACATAAGGCGTGCTTCCACGGACAAAGCCTTTCTTGAGGCGGAACAGCGGTACTTCTACGACAGGTACCGGAGCTGTTTTTCGAGAGAAACCTGCCTGGCAGAGCACCTGAAGATATATGATGAGATCTGAAAACAAAAAGGAAAAGCAGGAAGGGTCGGCCTTCGGCGGTTTTCTGCGATACCTCTACGGAAATATAATAGTGCTTCTTCTGGGCTTTGTGTCCATTCCCCTCATCACCAGGGTGATGTCCAACGAGCAGTACGGCAGGACCGGGATGTTCACCAGTGCGGTGACGGTCATATATATTTTTGCCATACTGGGAATGGATCAGGCTTATATCCGCTATTACTACACAAAGGGGATAGACAGAAGGGAGCTGTTGGCAAGGTGCCTTTTTCCCGCCCTTGGGATCGTTATTTTACTATGTGTTATTTATTGCGCCTTCTCAGTGCCCGCAAACGACTTTCTCTTTGGGGAGCAGGGCAGGGACCTGACGGGGCTTGTAATAGCCTATACCATTATTTCCGTATTTGAGAGATTCTTATTTCTAGATATCAGAATGTCTCAAAATGGCAGGTTATATTCTAATTTAAATATTACCTCCAAGGTGATATATATAATCCTGATTGTA
>JAFYEL010000059.1 GCA_017544285.1 Lachnospiraceae bacterium
AAAAAGTCGTCTTTAGCTGCCACAAAATTCCTATAATTACTTCTCTGTATGAGAGATACATTATCCCTCATCAAAACTTAACATCAAAGGAAAGACAATTCCGCACACAATGAATGGCGAAATGTCACACCTCTGCTCCACGTAGTTTACTTTAAATCCCCCCCTGCTCCAAGGCTTTTTTCTTCGTTCCGGCACCTTCCTCCATTCAAATCCCCTTCAAAACCTTTGGACAGAAAAATAAAAAATAGGCATAACATTTATAAATAGAAGATGTTATAGATAAAAAATAAAAAGTTTCCTGCCTTTTCATCCCCGTTCAGAAAAAGCAGGAAACTTTTATTTTATCCACCGGCAGGAATGCCGCCGGGATCTTTGTTTTTTCCGGGGGATATGCCCCGTCATCGTGTTACATCATGACATGATTTTTTCCGCCATCCGTTTTCCAGCATCGAACGCCTTCTGTAAGTCCTGCTCCCAATGCTCGCCGCGCCATTGGCGCTTTGCTTCCTCGGAGAATCCTGCAAGCTCGTAACGGTCGTAGTTCTTCACCTGATAAGTATTGTAGGCAATGAGGTGTTCAGGCTGACCAAGGGCTGCCGTGATGCAATACTCCATCGAGCCGTAGCCCTGGCTGTTATTTCTCTCAGGTGTTCCGTTCATAGTCTCTATCAGCAGAACAGACATCTTCTTGGGAGCCGTCATGCTGTAGTCGTTGTACGAGAGCCAGGGAAATGCAAGACGCTCCAGGAAAGTACGCATCAGACCTGTCACGTCAGCAAAGTAAATCGGCGAGCCAAGCACCAAACCGTCGGCCCCAGCTATCTCTTCCAGGATCGGAGTCAACTCATCCTTGAATTTGCAGACATTAGAAGCCTTGCCCTTTATCTTACAGGCCATGCACGACATACAACCCTTGTAGTTCATATCATAGAGGCGCACCGTCTTCACCTCGATGTCCTCGCTGACCGACTGAGCTCCTTCGGCGATTTTCTGAAGCATGGCGGCGGTATTCATATTCTTCCGCGGCCCGCCGTCAATGATTATGATTTTTTTCATGCGTATACTCCGGATCTCTACAGCATTTTCTCGATGCAGGCGGCCAATTCTTTGGGTTCTGACGTGGGTTCAAAACGCACCACTTGCGAGCCGTCCCTGGAGATGACGAACTTGGTGAAGTTCCACTTGATATCCGGATTTTTCTCGAAGTCCGGGTCTTGCTTGCGGAGCATCTCATCCAGGATCTTTGTCAGCTTGTGATTGGGATCGAAACCGGCAAAACCAGCCTGACTCTTCAGCCACTGGAAGACGGGATGGGCATTCGCGCCGTTCACTTCGATCTTCGACATCAGCGGGAATGTCACACCGTGATTCAGACGGCAAAACTCCTCGATCTGGTCATCGGTGCCCGGCTCCTGATGGCCGAACTGGTCACAGGGGAAACCGATGATGACGAGTCCCTTGTCCTTATACTTCTGATAGAGAGCTTCTAAACCGTCATATTGAGGTGTAAAGCCGCACTTGGACGCGGTGTTGACAATAACAAGTACTTTGCCTTTGTAATCGGCAAAATCCACTTCCTTGCCTCTGTTCGACAAGGCTTTGAAGTTATAGATATTTTCCATATTATTTGTGTTGTTTTTTGCAGTTTACACTCATAAGCCAAACAAGCTGAATGCATGAAAGACACACGATCCTTATACAACTTTTAATCTGCTTGTGCAATACATACCTCCGGGAAAAATCCTTCGGCTTCTTCAAAAACACAAGGAGACAAATCTTGTTTTTGTCACCTTGTCAACAGGCTGAGTAACTGTCCTGACCTTGCTGCACTATCTCGATATGTATTCAATAAACAAGTCTTCAGGCTTTTCTCCAGGGACATAATACACTCGTCTGGTAGTATCAGGTTCTTGGTTTACATAGACAATCCCATATTGTGGACGGCAATCAGAACCTGAAACACTGTTTACAAGGAAATTTACTATACTATCTGCACTGGTCCCATATAAATCATCACGAGGTATTTTTTGCGTACCAAACTCCAAACGCACGGTATCAGAAGTAATGGGAATAGCATGAACGGAGTTAAAACCTTTTGGGAATCGAATGTGCCAGATATAATCCCTTTCACCCCAAACATCTTGGAATACCCT
>JAFYEL010000060.1 GCA_017544285.1 Lachnospiraceae bacterium
GGCTCCCGGCGAGATCGAGGACTTTTCGGACTATGTGAAAAAAGAAGAAAACCGGATGCTCCTCTCGGCAAACCGGTGTTGGGAATACATACTCGAGGATGATGACATCCTTGAGGTCTACAGGTCGGGGGTGCCCTTTGAGGAGGGGACCGGCGCCTCTTACAGATGGAAAAAGGAAAAGTCCATGGTGCTGCCAAGGTGGCAGGATGTGACCATCTTCCTTACCGCCCAGAGGTACGCAGGGGACGGAAGCGTATACGCCCTGGGCTACTATCGGCTCTTTTACAGCAGGGAGAGCAAGGGCTACGAAACTTCAAGGAAAGTCTTCGTCGCAAAGGAAAACAGCGAAGAAGCTCTCCGTGAAAATACCCTTGGCTTTGTCAGAGAGCTTTACGACATTCTTGCCGGGGTGAGCGACTATAACAAAAATCTGCCGACGGGCAAGTATCTTCGCAGCCTTCAGGGCTACGTTATGGACGGCTACGAGGCTGACAATCTCGCCGAGGCACTGATGGGAGTGCTGCATGATCCCACAGTGGATATCGGGGATATAGAAAAGATCATGGGAATCCTCTTCTGGATACAGGGAGAGAGGATAGTTGCAAGGTGCGAGCAGCAGCCTAATGATGCGGGGGAACACCCCCTTATCGCCATAGGAGCGGAGCTGAAAAAGCTGGCCGGCCTCCCGCTGCCCGTGGCCTATCATCTGCCGGATATACCGGCGGCGCTGGGGCTGGAGGATGACGGCAGAACCTTTTTTACCGAGGGTGACAGATACACCTTTTTTGAGGATGTTTCAAACGTCATGAAGTCCGAGCCCATACAGCGGGCCTGGGACGGGGATGATACATATTTTGAGAGGATCGAAAGGCATATCTTCAAACGCTTTACCGCGGAATCCTTCATACTCAGAAAGATGCAGAGAGAGGATAAGGAAAACCTGGTGAGGAGCGCCGGGGCCTTTTTCATGACGGAGAATGCGGGCTTTGAAGATCCCCTGCTTCGCAAGTGGTATTTCGAGGTCATTTACGAGAATCTGCTTGACTACTCCGAAAAGCGCTCCATGAGGCTTAAGGGGGCCGGCTCCGCCCTGGCTGAGGGGGACATGCTGAGCCTTACCTTAAAGACTCTTCCGGATATGGACAGCATTACGGTGTTTGAGGGGGACTATCCCCCTGCCTTTAAGGACCTCTGGTTTTCCGCCGCCGCCGTAAAGGCGGAGGATGAGGAGAGCCTCTATGTTTTTTCAGACTGTCTGGCTCCGGGATACAGGCCGGATTACAAGACTTATAATCCCAGGAATATATTCTTTTTTGCGGACATGAACCTTGAGCGGCGGGGGAGCCGCATGAAGGTAAGGGCAAAGCTTACCTCGGGAACCCTGCGCCCGGCGGATGTCGGAAAAGAGTTTTATTTCTTTGAGCGGTACACGGATTTTAATTCGGAAAAGGTGATATCCACCCTCCGTGCCATGGATCAGGGCCGCAGTCTGCTCACAAGGCCCGAGGAAATGTACGCTGATACCGGTCTTAAATACAGCGTTATAAAGCCAGTCACCGACAGACTCAGCCGCTGCGACGGTTTTTCTTTTACAAGGTCACAGGAGGCGGCTTTTGCCCACCTTGTTGAAAAGAATATAACCGTGCTCCAGGGACCTCCCGGCACGGGAAAGACCGACTTTATCGCAAGGGCCATAGTGACCCTGTGCAGATACTTTAAGAAAGAGGAAAACAGGAATCTCAGGGTGCTGGTGAGCGCCAACTCCCATGACGCCATTAACAACGTGCTCTCCATGGTTGCAAAAAAACGGGGAGAGAGTGATGATATTGCGGTATACAAGGTAGAAAGGTCCTCGCCCGGGATACCCGGGGTGGAGCGCGTAGGCGATGATGCCTTCCGGGGCCCCACGGTATACGATAAGATGGAGGATGACAGGCCCATGGCGGCCGGCTCCACAGGCTGGTCCTGCTACAAGGCCGCTGCTTCGTCAAAGGGCAGGTTTTTTGACCTTATAATAATCGACGAGGCCTCCCAGGTGAGGGTCATGGACGCCATGCTCGCCCTGGGGACCGGGGATATCGATCATACCCGGTATCTGCTGGTCGGGGATGACAAGCAGCTTCCCGCCATCATACACGGCAGGTATGGGGACAGTGATGAGGATGCTTATCTCTACGGCTCTGTCTTTTCGTATTTCAGAGAGCGGGGAGAAAAGAATGGCCCGGATCACTGCCTGATGCTCCACGAGAACTTCCGCATGAACGAGATACTGGTGAGATACAGTGCGGATAGGATATACGGGGACGCCTACACTTCCTTTAACAAGGAGATAGCTTCCCGGAGGCTTGCCTACAGAGGTATCTGCGGGACAGAGGACTTTGTGTCCTATATACTGGACGGATTTAAAAACGATGACGAATACTGGCCTCTGGTCCTCTGTGTCATAAGAGGGGCGACACCACTTCACAGGGACGCAGCCGAGGTGGGGGCAGTGACAGCCCTTACCGCCGCCATGAGAAAGGCGCTGAATGCGGGGGATGACCATGAGTTCTGGCACGGCGGAGAGGGAAAGGACGGCGCTCTGGGCATAGTCTCGCCTCACCACAGGCATATACAGAGGCTCAGGGATTCCATATCCGACGCAACGGGCATGGAGAGGGACGGTCTTTTCATAGGTACGGTGGACCGGCTTCAGGGACAGCAGAGGGATGCGGTGATAGTGAGCTACGGCGTTTCGGATCCCGAGAGTGCAGTGGCTGAGGGGGAGTTCATATACAGCCTCAACAGGCTGAACGTATCTCTTACCAGAGGCAAGTGCAAGACCGTGGTCTTCTTTTCGGAGAATCTGACCGAGCTGCCGGCAGGACTTCTGGACACGGATGATACCGCGCTTCAGGAGGGAGTCTCCTTTGTGTGCGGCCTTCTGCCCTTCATGGAAAGAAGTGAAAAGGACACGGCGGTGTCGAAGGAGAGCTTTGAGTACGAGGTTGGCGGAGAAAAAGTGATCCTGGATGTATACAGGAAACGGATGGCATAAATGGATATCAGGTCAAGAACTGTAAAATTCATAATCGGGGCGGCGATCCTCACGGCGCTGATCTTTGCGGGGGCGCATATTCCCGCAATGACCCAGCCCTCGGTGGAGCTGTCACACACCTCCGGATTTTATGACGAGGGCTTCGAGCTTTCAATTAAAGGAAAGAACGGAAGGGTGTACTATACCCTGGACGGCAGCAGGCCGGGGCTGGATTCCATACCCTACGAGGGGCCTGTCAGAATTAGCGACGCCAGCGAAAACGAGAATGTCTACTGCTTAAGGACTGATGTCACCGTCTCCTTTATGGACAGGGAGATCCATGAGAGGGAGGCAGGCAGCCCCGAGGACTACAGGGTGCCCACGGAAAAGATCGACAAGTGCACTGTGGTGAGGGCGGTCTGCATAGACTCCCTGGGAGGCAGGTCAAAGGAGGCCTGCGCCAGCTACTTTGTGGGCTTTGACAAAAAATCCGGCTACGATGGGATAATGACCCTCAGCATCACCACGGATCCGGAGAACCTTTTTGACTACGACAGGGGTATCTACGTAACCGGACGCACCACCGATGAGTATCTGCGGAGTGGCAAGAGAGTGGCTAACGACGATTTCTGGTGGTGGTGGCCCGCCAACTACCGGCAGAAGGGAAGCGAGTGGGAAAGAGAGGCCAGGGTACAGATCTTTGACGCCAGCAAAAAGCTTATTGCCGACAGAGGCATCGGCATCAGAGTGCAGGGCGGAGGCAGCCGCGGCTACATACCCAGGAGCCTGAGTCTCAGTGCTTCCGACAAATACGGGGAGGGGGAAACCTTCGGGATCGACCTTTTCGATATGGGCTACGAGCCCAGGTCGGTGGTGCTCTTTTCCGGCGGCGACTCCAGGGTCACAAAGCTTGAGGACTATCTGCCCTCCGAACTCTCGGAAGGCCTTGATATAAGCACCGCGAAAATGAAACCGGCGGTAATGTTTCTGGACGGCGAGTTCTGGGGCGTCTATTTTCTTATGGAAAAGTTTGACGAGGACTATTTTGAGGCTCACTATAACGTGGAGGGCAGCGAGGTTGTCATGATAAAGGAAGGCGAGCTGTCCCTCGGAAGGGATACCGACCTTGAGGGCTACCGCAGGGATATGGCGGCTCTTAAAAGCTGCGATGCGGGAAGCGAAGCGGGGCTTGCGGCCATCGAAAAGATCATAGATCTTGACAGCTACATGGATTACTATGCACTGCAGCTTTTCATAGACAGGCGGAACGACTGGCCCTACATGAACGTTGCCCTCTGGAAGGTGCGCCGCGGTGACAAAAGCGGCAACCCCTATGCCGACGGAAGGTGGCGATGGATCCTTTTCGACGACAATTCCGGGGCCTACGGTGTAAAGAACGTCAGCAGCAACAGCATCGAAAATACCCGTATTGCGGACCCGGCCTTCGACAATCTCATGAAGTCGGAAAAGCTGTCGGAGATGCTTAAGAACAGGATGCTCTATATAGGAGAGAACAACTTTGAGAAAAACAGGGTCCTTTCCTTTATCGCGGATTACAGGGAGAAGATGGCCCCCGTTTTCCACAACGAGTACACCCGGTTTTACGGAGACAAGTGGGACTATGACCACGCCTTCGATGTGCGCCTTGGGAGGTTCGAGAAGTTCTTTGACCGCAGATATGTTTTTCTTTCGGATTTTCTAAAAAACCCTTGACATTTCATATAAAAAAAACTAATATAATCTCTGTGATTAGCACTCGACCACATTGAGTGCTAACACCTGAGAGAGAAAAAGCGCGTATCTGCGCAAATTTGTATAGGAAAGGAGTCTTTCAAATGAAATTAAAACCTTTAGCAGACAGAGTAGTATTGAAGCAGCTTGAGGCTGAGGAGACTACCGCATCGGGCATCGTTCTTCCCGGTCAGAGCCAGGAGAAGCCCCAGCAGGCTGAAGTAGTGGCTGTAGGCCCCGGCGGCGTTGTTGACGGCAAGGAAGTAACGATGTATGTAAAGAAGGGCCAGCAGGTTATTTACGCAAAGTATGCCGGCACCGACGTAAAGCTTGGGGATGACGAGTTCGTCATCGTAAAGCAGAGCGATATTCTTGCTATAGTTGAGAAGTAATTTATAAAGGAGGCACAAAATGGCTAAGGAAATAAAGTACGGAGCAGAGGCGAGAGCCGCTCTCGAGGCAGGCGTTGACAAGCTTGCCGATACAGTCAGGGTTACTCTGGGACCCAAGGGCAGAAACGTAGTGCTCGACAAGAGCTACGGAGCTCCCCTCATCACAAACGACGGCGTGACCATCGCAAAAGAGATCGAGCTTGAGGATGCATTCGAGAACATGGGGGCACAGCTGGTAAAAGAGGTTGCCACCAAGACAAACGATGCAGCCGGTGACGGTACCACAACGGCAACCGTTCTCGCACAGGCAATGATCCATGAGGGTATGAAGAACCTGGCAGCAGGCGCAAATCCCATCGTTCTGAGAAAGGGTATGAAGAAGGCTACCGCAGAGGCAGTTGCTTCCATCAAGACCCAGAGCCAGAAGGTCAACGGCAAGGATCACATCGCAAAGGTTGCATCCATCTCAGCCGGCGACGAAGAGGTGGGCAACATGGTAGCTGACGCTATGGAAAAGGTTTCCGGAGACGGCGTCATCACCATCGAAGAGTCAAAGACCATGCAGACCGAGCTTGAGCTTGTCGAAGGTATGCAGTTCGACAGAGGCTACATCTCAGCTTACATGGCTACCGATATGGATAAGATGGAGGCTGTCCTCGACAATCCCTACATCCTTATCACAGACAAGAAGATCTCAAACGTACAGGAGATCCTGCCCCTTCTGGAGCAGATCGTACAGTCCGGTTCAAAGCTGCTGATCATCGCAGAGGACGTAGAGGGCGAGGCTCTCACCACTCTCATCCTCAACAAGCTTCGCGGAACCTTCAACGTAGTGGCTGTAAAGGCTCCCGGATACGGCGACAGAAGAAAGGCAATGCTTGAGGATATCGCGATCCTCACCGGCGGACAGGTCATCTCTTCCGAGATCGGTCTTGAGCTCAAGGAGGCAACCATCGCACAGCTTGGCCGTGCTAAGTCCGTTAAGGTTCAGAAGGAAAACACCGTCATCGTTGACGGCGCAGGCAAGAAGGCAGATATCAAGGCCCGCGTAAACCAGATAAAGAAGCAGATCGAGGATACTACCTCAGACTTCGACCGCGAGAAGCTCCAGGAGAGACTTGCAAAGCTGGCAGGCGGCGTTGCTGTGATCCGTGTGGGCGCAGCTACCGAGGTAGAGATGAAGGAAGCAAAGCTCCGTATGGAGGATGCTCTGGCAGCTACGAGAGCAGCTGTGGAAGAGGGTATCATCGCAGGCGGCGGCAGCGCATACATCCACGCTGCAAAGAAGGTACAGAAGCTTGTTGACCAGCTTGAGGGCGATGAGAAGACCGGAGCAAAGGTTATCCTCAAGGCTCTCGAGGCACCCCTTAACTACATCGTTGAGAACGCAGGTCTCGAGGGATCCGTTATCATCAACAAGGTCAGGGAGTCAAAGGTCGGCATCGGATTCGACGCATACAAGGAAGAGTATGTTGACATGGTTAAGGCAGGAATCCTTGATCCTGCAAAGGTTACCAGGTCAGCGCTTCAGAACGCATGCTCCGTTGCAGCTACACTGCTCACTACCGAGTCTGTTGTAGCTACCATCAAGGAGCCGGTACCTCCCATGCCCGCAGGCGGCGGAATGGGTGGAATGATGTAGTCGCACATCTTTAGATGTGCGACACAAAGAAAATGTTTACATTTTCTTTGCTGTGGCGCCAGCCACGGTAGGACACGGCTTGGTGCCATATTTATGACCACATTATTGGGCAGGGTTTTCCCTGCCCGATTTTTTTTATCCAAACAAACACGATAATTAACCGAATAAACTCCATGAAGCCTCAACCGCTGAAAAAAACGCGGAATTATGATAATATTTTACGGAATATAAGAAAACCCAGGAAAGGTGCCATTCTTCATGAAAAGCATGGTTGACATAGACGTAGTGCTGGACGAGCGCTATGTCGATCCAAAGATCACCATACAGACCCGTGAAAAAACGGAGCAGGTCGAAAACATAATAAATGCCATCGAGACCGTGTCGAAAAGAGATTTCCCCGTTATCCCCGCATACAGGGATGACAGGCTTGAATTCATATCACAAAGAGACATCATCAGGATCTGTACCAGCGGACGCAAGATCATTGTTCAGACAGAAAACGGAAGCTACACGGTAAAGAAAACCCTGGTGGGAGTGGAAGAGATGCTGAATCCCGAGCGTTTCTACCGTATCTCCCAATCCGAGATCGTAAACATGTACAAGGTTAAGTGCCTGGACATCAGCACCGTGGGTACCATCGGAATAGAATTTGACGACGGCACGAAATCATGGGTGGCCAGGAGTCGTGTAAAGAGCATTAAGGAAAGGTTCTGCCGATAAGCAGGGGGGTTATAATGGACATTAAAAACAGAGCGATCACCCTCGGATCCATCGGATTTGGTCTGGGGGTCATTATCGGGACCATCATCACCTGCGTCAGCGCCACATACAGCTACGCCGACGGGGTAACGCATATCTGCGCCGTTGAGCTTGTGGAAGCCTGCGGAGGGAATGAACTTGCGGCTTTTGTGATCCAGGCCATCGTGTCAGGCCTTATGGGACTGGAGGGCATGGGCCTTTCCGTGGTGTACAGGATAGAAGAGTGGAGCTTACTTAAGGCCACGGTGGTACACTTCGCAGTCACCGTAACCTGTTTCTATGCCACCGCATTCTCCCTGCGCTGGTGGACGGTAAAGGATGTGGGCATGAACCTCTTCATGCTGGGCATCTTTCTTGCGGAGTACGTTCTCATATGGGTGATCAACTACCTGGTCTCCAAAGCGCGGATCGCACGTATAAACAAAGATCTTAAAAAGCTTAAGGAGTCGGCTTCCATTGTCTGATCGGACGACAAAATCAACCGAATAGGCAGGAGCAGTGGCAGTCATCTGCTTTTTTATGATATATTGAGCATCAATATTTGATGTCACCGACGCAAGGCGGATGACAGAGTTGCTCGACGTCACCGGGATAAACCCGTATGACCAGGAGGATAGCCTATGTTTAAAATGTTAAAGCAGAAAACATTAAAGCGTCTCACCAGGCTGGGGCTTTGCATGTATGCCACCATATACTGCATGGCTTTCACCGCCTATGCGGGCGAGCTGCCCGCTCAGGAGGAATACATGCCTGAGGAGGCAGTCTTTGAGGAGGTTACGGAGAGTTTGGCCGAGACCCCTGTTTCCGAAGAAGAAACCGTGGAAGCAGCTGAGGCAGCAGTCGATGCAGCTTCTGAGACGACAGCCGAGGAGCCGGCACAGGAGCCGGAGACGGCAGAGGCTGTAGATACTGCCGGTGGTTATTCCGGAGAGTCCTATGACAGTGAGTTTTTTTACAACGGCTCCAGCATAACTGAATTGGCCGTTGAGATCGGCAAAAA
>JAFYEL010000061.1 GCA_017544285.1 Lachnospiraceae bacterium
AAGTCGCATTGACCATATGCCCCTTAATACCATAAAATAAACAACCAAAGAAGGAAACAGTATCATGAAAAAGAAACCGGTAACAGGAATGAAGGATGTGCTTCCCGAGGAGGCACGCATCAGGGATTATGTTCAGTCCCTGGCCAGAGAGGTTTATTCAGGCTTCGGTTTTTCCGATATCGAGACTCCCTGTGTAGAGCACATTGAAAACCTCCTGTCAAACCAGGGCGGCGAAAACGAAAAGCTGATCTTTAAGATCCTCAAAAGAGGAGAGAAGCTTAACATGGCTGAGGCCAAAGAAGAAAACGATCTGACTGACTGCGGTCTGCGCTACGATCTCACCCTTCCTCTCTCCAGGTACTATGCCAATAACGCATCTTCCCTTCCCACCCCCTTCAAGGCACTTCAGATGGGGTATGTTTTCAGGGCTGACAGACCCCAGAAGGGAAGGTTCCGCCAATTTATGCAGTGTGATATAGACATTCTTGCCGATCCCACCTATCTGGCGGAGGTTGAGCTCATAACGGCCACCACCACCCTGCTGGGCCGTCTTGGCTTTGAAGATTTCACGGTGAGGATCAACGACAGGCGGATCCTGAGAGCCATGGCAGAGTGTTGCGGCTTTGACAGCGATAAATGCGATCTTGCCTTTATCATCCTTGACAAGATGGACAAGATCGGCGTTGACGGAGTCAGGGAAGAACTGATCTCCTCGGGCTTTTCGGCAGAGAGCGCCGACAAGTATCTGGCCCTTATGGAGGGTGTGTCCGGAGGGATCAGCGGCGTGAGGAAAATGTGCGAAGCGCTTGAAGGTTTTATAGACGAGGACGTCTGCAAGAACCTCAGCACAATAATGTCCCTTGCCTCCGAGTCCAAAAGCGTTCCCTTCGATATAGTCTTTGATCCCTCCCTCGTAAGGGGCATGGGCTATTACACGGGCACCATCTTTGAGATAGAGGTGGCACAGTTCGGCTCATCGGTTGCCGGGGGCGGAAGATACGACGAGATGATCGGAAAGTTCACGGGCCAGAAGGTCTGCGCCGTAGGATTTTCCATAGGCTTCGAGAGGATCATCACCATTCTCCTGGATCAGAAATTCAAGGTGCCCACCCAGAAGGATGCGGTTGCGATCCTGCTTGAGAAGGGACTTCCCGAGGACAGGTGCACCGACGCCATGAAAAAGGCCACGCAGCTTCGAAGCGAAGGCCGCAGGGTCCTGGTGGTATGGGCGAACAAAAATAAGAAATTCCAGAAGGAGCAGCTTAAGGAAGCAGGCTACGAGGAATTTATAGATTACTACGCAGAAGAATTCAAAAAGTAAAGAGGAGTGAAAATGGCAGAGAGCATGCAGGGACTTTCGCGTACATGCCGGTGCGCGGAAGTGTCAAAGGATATGGCAGGACAGACCATCACCCTTATGGGGTGGGTGGCAAAGAACAGAAACAAGGGCGGTATCATCTTCGTGGACCTTCGGGACCGTTCGGGGATAATGCAGGTTATTTTCGAAGAGAGCGAGTGCGGCAGCGAGGCCTTTGAAAAGGCGGGCTCTGTAAGATCCGAGTTCGTTATAGCCGTCACGGGCATACTCGCCGAGAGAGCCGGCGCATCAAACGAGAATCTTAAGACCGGTGCTTATGAGCTCAGGGCCCGCAGCATAAGGATCCTTTCAAAGTCCGAGACACCTCCCTTCCCCGTGGAAGAGGATTCAAAGACCAAGGAGGAGCTGAGGCTCAAGTACAGATATCTTGACCTTCGCAGACCTGATATCCAGAGAAACCTGATCCTCCGTTCAAACATCACGGCCACCATCAGGAGCTTTCTGACAGGTGAGGGCTTCCTTGAGATAGAGACCCCCATACTCTGCAAATCGACTCCCGAGGGAGCCAGGGATTACCTGGTACCTTCCAGAGTACATCCGGGAGAGTTCTACGCTCTTCCCCAGTCACCCCAGATCTTCAAGCAGCTCCTTATGTGCTCCGGCTATGACAGATATTTCCAGATAGCCAAGTGCTTCAGGGACGAGGATCTGAGAGCCGACAGGCAGCCCGAGTTCACCCAGGTGGACATGGAGCTCTCCTTCGTTGACGTTGACGATGTCATAGATGTAAACGAGAGACTGATCAAGAAGGTCTGCAAGGAGGCCATCGGCCTTGACGTGCAGCTTCCCCTTCCCCGCATGACCTGGCAGGAGGCCATGGACAGGTTCGGATCCGACAAGCCCGATACAAGATTCGGCATGGAGCTGTGCGATGTGTCCGAGGCTGTTAAGGGCTGCGGCTTCGGTGTCTTCACCGGTGCGCTTGAGAACGGCGGAAGCGTCCGCGGTATAAACGTAAAGGGCCAGGCAGGTATGCCCCGCAAAAAGATCGACGCCCTGGTGGAGCAGGCTAAAGAGATCGGAGCAAAGGGTCTTGCCTACCTTGCGGTAAACGAGGATGGCACCTATAAGTCCTCCTTCGCGAAGTTCTTTGACGAGGAGGGACTGGCAAAGCTGGTAGAGGCAATGCAGGGCGAAAAGGGAGATCTGCTCCTCTTTGCCGCCGATAAGAATAAGGTTGTCTGGGATGTGCTGGGCACTCTGAGGATCGAACTGGCAAAGCAGCTTGGCCTCATTGACGAAAAGAAATTCAACTTCCTCTGGGTAACGGAGTTCCCTCTTCTTGAGTGGTCCGATACCGAGAACCGTTTCATGGCCATGCATCATCCCTTCACCATGCCCATGGAAGAGGACTGGCAGTATATAGATTCCGATCCCGGCAGGGTAAGGGCAAAGGCCTACGACATTGTCCTCAACGGAACCGAGCTTGGCGGAGGATCCGTCAGGATCCATCAGAACGACATCCAGGAAAAGATGTTTGAGGCTCTGGGCTTCACAAAGGAGGCCGCCAACGAGCAGTTCGGTTTTCTGCTGACTGCCTTCAAATACGGCGTTCCCCCTCATGCGGGACTGGCCTATGGTCTCGACCGTCTGGTAATGCTTCTGACGGGCTCCGAGTCCATCAGAGAGGTAATAGCCTTCCCCAAGGTCAAGGATGCCAGCTGCCTGATGTCTGAGTGCCCCTCCGTGGTGGATGACAAGCAGCTGCAGGAGCTGGGGATCGTGGTTTCAGCGGCAGAAGAAGCGGTTCAAGAATAGTTAACAAATGATAACTCGACATATTGCACAAATACTCCGGGCATGCTCCGGAGTATTTTTGTTCAAAACGACAAATATGGAAAAATTACTAGCACTCAACGACCTCGAGTGCTATTATTGTCTCTGGAGCTTTTGCTAAACTAAATGATGGATCTTTGTTTGTCCGTCATCTGATCTATAAGGAGGTAATAACCATGGCAAAACAGGGAAATCTGTCCATAAGCAGTGAAAACATTTTTCCTATAATCAAAAAGTGGATGTATTCCGACCACGATATTTTCCTCAGGGAGCTGATATCCAACGGATGCGACGCCATCACAAAGCTGAAGAAGCTTGAGATGATGGGAGAGTACGCGCTGCCCGAAGATTATAAGGCGAGGGTTGACGTTATCGTGGATCCCGAGAAAAAAACCATTACCGTTTCGGACAACGGTCTTGGAATGACCGAGGACGAGGTAGACGAGTACATTAACCAGATCGCATTTTCAGGCGCTACCGACTTCCTTGAGAAATACAAGGATAAGGCAAACAGCGACCAGATAATCGGCCACTTCGGACTGGGATTCTACTCGGCCTTCATGGTGGCAGACAGCGTTGAGATTGAGACTCTATCATATAAAAACGGGTCAAAGGCCGTTCACTGGGAGTGCGACGGCGGCACCGAGTTTGAGATGAAGGATTCGGACCGGGACAGCGTGGGAACCACGGTGATCCTTCATGTTAACGAAGACTCACTTGAGTTCTGCAACCGTTACAGGGTCGATGAGGTCCTTAAGAAATACTGTTCCTTCATGCCCACGGAGATCTATCTCTCCCAGGCCAACACCACCGAGACCCAGACCATCAAGGCAGATGAAAAGCTGGAAGACGACGTGGTGATCGAAGAGATCCACCCCACCACCGAGACCAACGAGGACGGCACCGTGGAGACCAAGGGTGAGGAGCAGCTGAAGATCAGACGCCGCCCCGAGCAGATCAACGATACCGCACCCCTCTGGGCAAAGAATCCTTCTGAGTGTACCGACGAGGAGTACAAGGAGTTCTACAGAAAGGTGTTCAAGGACTACAAGGAGCCCCTTTTCTGGATCCACCTGAACATGGATTACCCTCTGAACCTGAAGGGTATCCTTTACTTCCCCAAGATCAATATCGAGTACGAGTCCATCGAAGGCGTAATAAAGCTTTACAACAACCAGGTATTCATTGCAGACAATATCAAGGAGGTGATCCCCGAGTTCCTGATGCTCCTCAAGGGTGTCATTGACTGTCCGGATCTGCCTCTGAACGTATCCCGTTCCGCACTTCAGAATGACGGTATCGTGAACAAGATATCCGACTACATCACCAAGAAGGTAGCGGACAAGCTTTCCGGCATGTGCAAGACCGACAGGGAACAGTACGAGAAATACTGGGATGACATCAGTCCATTCATTAAGTACGGCTGCCTCAAGGACGACAAGTTCTGCGACAAGATGAACGACTACATCCTCTTCAGGGATTATGACGGAGATTACCAGACCCTGCCCGACTGTCTCCAGGTGGCTCCCATAGACACCGGCGACGATGAGGAAGAGGGCGCAGAGGAGAAGACCGAAGAGGGCGCAGAGGAGAAGACCGGGGAAACCGCAGAGGAGAAGACCGAAGAGGCCGCATCCGGGGATGAAAAGAAGGATGAAGAAAAGGAAGAGAGGACCATCTACTACATCACCGATGAGAAGCAGCAGTCCCAGTACATAAATATGTTCCGCCAGGCCGGAATGAAGGCCGTGGTTCTTCCGGATAATATCGACCAGCCCTTCGTTCAGCAGCTTGAGAGAAGAAATGAGGGCATCAGATTCATGAGGATAGATGCGGATGTGACCGAGGCCCTTCAGGGCAAGACCTCAAAGAAGGATCTGGAGAGATTTAACGAGCTTGCCGAAAAGATCAGGGATACCCTTCGCAAGAAGCTTTCAAAGGACAAGCTTGAGGTAAAGATCCAGAAGCTTAAGAACAAAAAAGTATCCTCCGTGATCACTCTCTCGGAAGAGACACGAAGGATGCAGGATATGATGAAGCAGTATGCCACAAGAGGTATGGGCGACCTGGATATGTTCGGAAATGACGACGGTGCGGTCCTCACTCTCAACGCCGCACATCCCCTTGTGAAGTATGTGATGGACAACGAGGGCAGCTCAAAGGCAGTTCTTATAGAAGAGCAGCTCTATGACCTGGCCATGATATCCAACAAGCAGCTCTCTGCCGACGACATGACACGCTTCGTCAACAGGAGCAACGAGATCATGCTGGAGCTCACAAAGAGCTGATAATGGTTTACAGCAGGTCCTTAACGGTTTTGCCGTAGAAAAAATCATGAACCATTTTGTCAAACTCTGACCAAAGGGGCAGAGTGTTGCAGCATTCCTTTCGGGGGCACTCGTAATCGTCGTTTGCCAGGCAGGCAACCGGCGAGAGGGTGCCCTCAAGCAATTCCAGGATCTCTCCTATGGAGTATTCCTCGGGCTTGCGGCACAGCTTGTATCCGCCACCCTTTCCGCTGGCCCCGGTCACAAGCTTCGCGGCAACCATGTCCTTGACGATTATCTCAAGGTACTTTTTTGAAATGCCCTGCCTTTCGGCGATGTCTTTCAGCGGGATGTAATTCCCTTTGTCATTTTTTGCCAAGTCATACATGACTCTGAGCGCGTATCTTCCTCTGGTTGAGATCATAGCAAGCCTCCTTTTATACCACCCTATTATATCGTGGGTAAATAGGCTGTGCAAGAGGGTAAAGAAAAACACCTGCCGGAGAGAGATCCGTCAGGTGCACATGTGGGGTTTTTATGACCCGCAACAATACAATTCTACTGCAGTTGTTTCAACTCTTTTCTGAGCTGGGATATAATAGTATCCTTCCCGGCCAGAGCCGCTTCTTTCTCAGCCAGAGCCGCTTCTTTCTCAGCCAGAGCTGCTTCTTTCTCAGCCAGAGTCGCATCCTTCGCTGCCAGCGCTGAGTCTTTCTCTCTTATTACCCGTTCATAATAAGCCTTCTGGCCGTCACGGACATCGATATATCGCTGATGGGCTTCCATTACGGTCTTTTCTTCACTTATGATGTTTGCATTGTACAATTCCTTTGCTGCTTCCATAAACGCCTCCCCGCTTCTTGCAAGCTCTTTTATCTCTTCCCAGGTGGTGGCTTTGAACATCTTCGCCCAGTAAACACGTTTTTCTTTTATATCATCCTCTGTCGCCAGGCCTATGTTGTTGAGATACAGCATTTTTATTGCCAGAAGATCGGAATACTTCTCATGGTTCTTCAGGTTCAGGATCCCATACCGCGCATAGAATTCGGGGTCTCTCTTCTCGCATTTGATCCCCAGGTTCCTGTCGGTGATGGTTATCAGGGTTGTGGGCTTTAGCTTACTGTAATCCTCCCCGCTACCAACGCCTTCATTATAGGTACGGCTAAGGTACAGCAGGGACCTCTTTTCCCAGTTTTCGTCAAGATAAACCTGTATCTCGATATCTATATACTCTCGGTGGTTAAGTTCCACCTTGATATCGAGGATTACCTCTTTGTCAACATATTCACCATAATTGATAACATTGAGCACCTGTACATCCGTAACCTCCGACGGATCAAGGCTCATCATGGAACATACCAGCCCCTTTAGCGCTTCCTGGGATCTCAGAAACACATAGTGTGCCACAAAATCATTCCTTAGTCCCAGTTTAATTTTCCCGGTCATCTCTTCAAGCCCGGGAAGCTTCCTTGCCGATGCACTCTTTCCCATACAGAATCCTCCTTTTTGATGGCAGGACTCCCATGGCCTGATCCCAAGTGATCCTGCGCTGTTTGTTCGTGTTGGTTTTCTAAAGCGTGGATCCACTTTGAAAATCAGAATTGTAAAAGTACACCATACGGTGCCGCATGAGCCCTTGCAACCTAGGATCGCAATTCGTCATGCAAAGAAAAACAGAGCCAAAGGTTTTAAAACCTCTGACCCTGTCAATATAACATATCGTAGATATGAATTCAAGAGAATTCTTGAACGCACAGTGCTGCCCGGACTGTAAGATAATGATGGGACTGATATGTGCCTGGCAAGGAACTTGGTTTTATTCGGATTAAGTGTCAGGCAAGGAAATAAAGGAGGTATTAAAGATGAGAAAGATGAAAATGTTTGGATACGTACGTGTGTCGTCTAAAGATCAGAATCCCGAAAGACAATTGCTTGCGATCAGGCAAATGGGAATACATGATAAGGACATATTTGTGGACAGGATGTCGGGCGGAAATTTTGACAGGCCTGCATATAAAGAATTGATGAAGCGGATCAGACCCGGAGATCATATTGTGATCAAGAGTATCGACCGGCTTGGGAGGAATTACAGCGATATCCTTGAACAGTGGCGTTTTATTACGCTGGAAAGAAAGGCGAGCATTGAAGTTCTGGATATGCCGCTTTTGAATACCGGGGCCGAAAAAGAGGGGCTCACCGGAAAGTTTATTTCTGATCTTGTTCTCCAGATACTGGCTTATGTGGCGGAAACCGAACGGTCATTTATCCGGCAGAGACAGGCCGAAGGTATTGCCGCCGCAATGGCGAGGGGGATACGATTTGGACGTGAAAGAGTCCACATATCGGACGATTTCGATGACTGGTATGTTTTGTGGCTTGACGGTAAGGTGTCAATGAGAGAAGCCGCTGTGGCTTTAAATATTAGTCCGTCAACATTCTGTAGAAGATGCAAAGAGATATCTTCGGATGATCAATAAAATTGTTTCAAAAGGTAGACTTTATGAAACGATGCAAATGTATTCATTTCTATAATCATCACACCTGAATAAATCTGAATGGATCACTAATAATTTAACAAAATTCATTATACACCATAATATTTCATAAAGTCTGCTTTATGAAACAGAGTACTGATATGGAGCGTGAAAGGAACATGTTGAAGAGTTGAACACTGTAATCGACATAAAGAAAACAGAACCGGAACATAATGAATCTCTCACAGTTACTGTCAGCAATTCGGCTTTGAGCATAAACAATACTCTGTCTGTCAACAAATCATCTTTGGAACGCAAAGAATCGAATACAGATAGAGACGCAGATGAATATACAGAATCAGATTTCGGGGGTGTTGATGCCGGCGGTTTCACAGTTTCTGCTGACAAACCAGACGGAAGCTCCATATTAGAGGATGATAAAGTACGCGCGGCGGCTGTTTTGATCGCATTACTCATACTTGTCACAATAATAGTCGGAATAGTAAAAAGGGGCTCAAAAAGAAAAAACGAAAACCCAGATATCCCGGTCACAGTATCGCCGCAGCAGCAAAAGAGAGCGGTACTGCACTCCATGTCATCCCAGCACAACGATCTGCTTGTTGTGGTGAGGAGCAGTTCTCATGTGATCATAGGTAAAAATCCCTCGGGTTGCAAGGTGATTTTTCATTCCGGTACAGAGGGGGTGAGCGGCAGACACTGTTCTGTTTCCTATGACGAAACCACGTCTGAATTCGTTGTGACGGATATGAGATCGCAAGCGGGAACCTTCCTGATGGACGGCCGGAGGTTGAAGCCTAATGTGCCGTACAGGCTCAAGGCCGGAGAGGGTTTTTATCTGGGAAACCCCGGTAATACCTTCTATGTAGAGATGAGATAGGAGGGGATTTCTCCTTGGAGCCTGTTATGGATGCAAAGAATAAAAAAGTAGTCAAAATAATTGCCGTCATCGTTTATGTCATTGCATTAGTGCTTGTAGGAAAGGGACTGGTCGAACGCGTCGTTGTCAAGGCAAAAGCCGAGGAAGTATTGTACAGCGTAAAAAGCGGCCTGGATGATGAGACTGTCAATGAGCTTGTGGATGATCTGATCTCGCAGTGTGTCGGTGACGGGATCATTGGCGCCACACTTCAGAAGGCCATAAACGGTGATGATGTGAATGATATCTATCACTGCCTGTTGAACGGTATGGATTACCGTGTTGATGGAATTGAAAAGGACAGGGAAGGCAATTACCGCATAGGGATGGTGATAGCAAACAATAATAATATCATGATACTCAAAAGAGTGGGTGAATTGTTTGCTGAGAGATATAAAGGGGGATTTTTACATAAAATAGATCAGGCATTTGCTGATATTTCTTCCGACAAAACACAGCTTGTGGCAGGACTGTATTATGAAGCGGCTCAAATGCTGGAAAAAGAGTACGGACCGGATCTGAAGATCGCACAGTACTATGCGTTAAACCTGGGAGTTGATGGAGAACCGGAGTTTGTAAACGAAAACGGAAACGGTTTTTATAGTTTCGTTTTGATGTGCGCCGGGGTTTCCGTAGATCCGGGGGACGCTCCCCGGGTAAGGGATGAAGTAAAGATTTATGCGATATGCATGTTTGTATTGCTGGCAATCCCTGTATTCATAAAGGTCATTGGGGCCAGGAAGCAGGGCGCTGATCATTTCCGTGATAGTCAGGAGGTTTCAAATAATGACTGCCCTGAGCCGGGAACTCAGTCATCGGCACTTCAATACAGAGAACCTTCGGATTCCGCAAGAGCGGTCGGAAACGGAACTCCGGTATTATATGCCCGGTCGCCCCAGCATAATAATATGCCCTTTGCCGTGCATGACAGTCCCTTGTTTATAGGCAGAGACCAGACAAGGTGCAGGGTGGTATTTGCCAATGAGACGAAAGGGGTCAGCGGCGTGCACTGTTCATTGGAATTCGACAGCGATACAGGCTCTTTTATACTAACGGATCTGGGTTCGACTTACGGTACTTTTCTTTCGGATGGGCGGAAGTTGTCGGCAAATGTTCCGTGTAAAATACAGGCCGGAGAAGAGTTTTATGTGGGCGACAGATCAAATACGTTCAGCGTAGAACTTAATGGTTGATTATGAGGAAATGGAGATTCACAGGATATGAATGAAAAATATCCTCTGGCGTTGCCGGAAAACAGTGTATTGGCAGGTCAGTATATCATAAAAAAAGTGCTGGGACAGGGTGGCTTCGGCATTACCTATGAGGCTCAGGATTACAAGACCGGCGGTCGTGTTGCAATTAAAGAGTTTTTTCCCGATTCCATGGCAACCCGTACACAGACTACCGTAATCCCGTTTACGGGTGAGAGGGGAGAGTACTACACATACGGCAAAGAGTGCTTCATGGAGGAAGCAAAAACTCTGGGTAAGTTTATCGGAAACGAGAACATAGTCCGGATCTACAGTTATTTTGAGGAAAACGGCACTGCTTATTTTGTTATGGATTTTGTCGAAGGCACCAGCTTTGACAAATACATCAAGCAACATGGCGGAAAGCTTTCCGTTAAAGAGACGATGAAGATATTGATTCCTGTTATGAATGCTCTTGATGCAGTTCATAAAGCGGGGATCATACACCGTGATGTAACTCCGGATAACATCTATATCACAGATAAAGGCGAAATAAAACTCCTTGATTTTGGCGCTGCCCGTTACAGTCTGGGAGATCAGAGCAGAAGTCTTGATGTCATATTAAAACATGGATTTGCACCGAAAGAGCAGTATGCCAGACGTGGCAGACAAGGCCCTTTCACAGACGTTTATACCCTTGCCGCAACCTTCTATTTTGCTATTACCGGAAGGCGGCCGCCGGATTCCATCGAGAGGCTGGATGTGGATGACCTTGTCCTTCCCAGCACATTGGGGTGCTCCATTTCAAAGGAAGAGGAAGCTGCTCTGGTAAAAGCTTTAAGTGTACAGCCGCAGGATCGTTTCCGGAGCATGGGGGAGTTTAAGAACGCACTCATCGGAGAAAAAGCCCCGGCACAGCCTTCTGAAGAAAAGATGGTTACAACCGCAGCGGGAGATGAAACCTCACGGACTGTGGCAGCAGCTATTTCTTCAGCTCCGTCTTTTGCCTGGAGTAATGAAAATAAGGATCAGACCATAAACAATACTTCAGGTGATGAAACGGTTTATGACCGACTTGAAAAACTAATCAGCGGAAATTATATAAAACTCCTTATGGTCCTTGGAGGTCTGGTTGTTTTAGTCTTCTTGCTGAGTGGGGTCGGGAAAAAGTCGAACACCGATATTGTTGGATTTGATTGGGGGACATCTTCCGACAAAATTCTTGCTTTAAAACAAAATGATGGATTTAAGATGGATACTTATGATGATTACACGCTCATCTATAATGATACTATTAAACAGCCATATCTAGGCATCGATAATGCGGGTTTTTATTATTACGATTGTGATGGGAAAAATAATGGTAAAGTCGAAGGGAAAGGACTATATGGAGTAGTGATCAATATACCTTCTAATGATAAGACTACAATTGATCGTATCGAACAACAGCATAAAAAAATATTTGGTGATACAGCAAGAGTAGAATCTGATAGTAATTTTACGAGAGAGATATGGGAGAGAGATGATATCGTTGTAATTATGAATTATCCTACGTCAAGTGATGTAAGTTTATCAATAGAATTGATTGATCCAGATTTCTACTATGCTCCTGCAACAAGATGATTTTGATGACATCTGTTTACAATAGGTAAACAGTTTGTTGATAAAGAAAAATAAGGGAGGAAATGAAATGGCTTTAACAGAATGTGCAAACGGACACTTGTATGACAGCGACCAGTATGAGTCCTGTCCCTATTGTCAGGGAGGAATCAACCGGGTTGAGTTTGGAGGAAACGACAGCGGAGTCGGAAAAACCGTTGGTATCGGTACTCCTGACGGAGCACCTATCACTCCGGAGATCGGAGCGACTGTAGCGCCGGCCGGATACAGGTCGCAGAGCGCTGCAGCGGAAGACACGGGAAAGACTGTGGCCGTACTTCAGAAAAAGCTTAACGTCGAGCCGGTTGTAGGCTGGATAGTATGCATTGAAGGTGAAGAGAAGGGAAAGGATCATCGCTTATTCCCTAAGAACAATACCATCGGGCGCAGCGAGAAAATGGATATATGCATAAAGGGTGATAACGCTATATCCAGAGAAAACCATGCGAGACTTGCTTATGATGTTAAGCATAATGCATTTCATCTGATCCCTGCGGAGAATACCAATGGGATATATGTGAATGATGAGCCGGTGTATGTTCCCACAAAACTGGAGGCGTACGATCTCATAGAGCTTGGCGAAAGCAAATTCATGTTTGTGCCTTTCTGCTCTGAGAAGTTTAACTGGAAGGACGGTACCGGAAAGGAAGAATGAGCATGGTCAGGTTAAAGTACCGTCTGGCAAACCTTCAGGGAGTCGGCAAGAGAGAGAGGCAGGAAGACTCTTTTGTGTTCGTTAATGCGGTTGACGAAAGACTGCTGAATGAAAGGGGGTTGTTTTTTGCCGTTTGTGACGGTATGGGAGGAATGGCAGACGGGGCGTTGGCCAGTCAGACGGCGGTCACAAGTCTTAAGGATTCTTTTCAGAGGATTGACCGCTCCGGAGATATGGCCGTGCAGCTCAAGGATATCATATACAAGGCCTCTGAGGAGGTTGAGAAGCTTATCGGTGGTGACGGCGGAAGCACAGTGGTAGCCGGGATCGTGTATGAGGACGCTCTGTATTTTGCCAGTGTCGGCGACAGCTTTCTGTGGTTGCTGCGGGACGGACAGCTATGCAGATTTAACCGGGAAATGAATGTCTGTCACCGGCAATACATGGAGGAGATCCGTGACGGAGTGATCGATCCCGGGGATTTTCAGGAACTAAGAGAGGCTACAGCGCTCACCGGTTTTCTGGGGATGAGGGGGCTGGATGATATTGACTGCTGTGTACGTCCGCTTCCCCTTAGGGAGAATGATGTGATCCTGGCGTGTTCTGACGGCGTGGGTGGAGTGATCGTGGAAGATGATGTATTATCCGCACTCTCATCCGGGACGGAACAGGAGATGTGTACAAGGCTTGAGCAGCTCCTGGTTGATTATTCGGTGCCCAACCAGGATAATTACACAGCGGTTGTGGTGAGATGTGAGTCATGATATTTGAAACAGGAGGATATTTGAGTATGAAGATGGTTAGTAGGAAAGTGGGCGTATTCCTGATTGCCATGATGCTTTTTGCGGCTATCATGCCTTTTTCGGAACAGACAATTTATGCATATAATGCAGATGTAAGCAGCGGAGTTGTGCCTATTGTTTTTTATGTTAATAATGGTGCAGAAGTAGTCGTGGATACAGAGAATAACTATAAAATAGTGGAGACTCTGGCGAGTTACACCGGTGAATGGAGCAGTGGTACCGGCTTCTTTGTAGGAGCAGAGAATGAGAATCCCCAGTATATTGTTACTAACGCTCATGTTGTGGAGGATTATGTTGGGCTTGGAGAAGGGGCCTTCTATTCTGTATGTATTGGTTATTATGAGCCGAAAAAATATGGTGAACGCTATGAGGTTTACAGGTGTTATTATGATTATGAGTTAAGAGTTTATTATTCTCAGTCGGAATATGACGTAGCCTATGTTGATTCAGTTGGTAGTCAGGATAAAGTTGATCTTGCGGTACTTCGTCTCAGAAACCCCACGGATAAAAGACATGCGCTTAAATTGATGATACCGACCGAAGACATGGTCGGAAATGAGGTATATACTGTCGGATTCCCCGGCAACGCAGATAATGCTTTAACTGATGCAAGTAAATATGGGGTTGATGACGTGACGGTGCATAAGGGCAGTATAAACAAGTTTGTTGCCAATACCGGAGTGGGAGTTGAAAGAATTGCTGTCGATGCAACGATTCAGCATGGTAATTCCGGTGGACCTCTTGTCACGGAAGAAGGCTTTGTCATTGGTGTAAATACAAATGCTTATATAGGTAATCGGGATGAAATGGAAAAGGATGGCTATGCAATCAACGCAAGTGAGCTCGTGAGATTTCTTGATAAAAACAGCGTAAAGTATGAGCTTGCAGGCGACAGAAATAGTGTAGCTGATACTCCTGAGACTCAGTCGGATCCCGTCAATACGGAAAACGACGGCACAGGCAGCACTGCTGATACTCCCCAGACTCCGGCAGGATCCACAATGCCCGCAAATATCGGCATGCGTATCCCCGTGGTACCGACCGTAGCAACTCTTGTGATTGTTATAGCTGTTGTCGCGTACCTGGTGACCAGGAAAAAGAAGCAGGCACCTGCACCCGCACCCGCATATCAGCCTACTGTTGCGGCGCCAAATCCTCAGGTTCAGGCACAGAGTGTGAAAAAGAATGCTCTGCTTCGATCCATGTCAAACCAGCATAACGGTATGACTGTGGCAGTACACTCCGGATCGATAGTTATGATCGGGCGCGATCCTGCCAACTGCAAGGTGGTTTTCCGCGAGGGTACAGAGGGCGTGAGCGGCAGGCACTGCCAGGTTACCTTCGACGAGGCTGCCGGAGAGTTTGTGCTTACAGACCTTAAATCAACCTATGGTACTTTTCTCATGAACGGGCAGAAGCTGACCCCCAATGTTCCGTATCGTCTCAAAGCCGGTGACGGATTCTATGTGGGAACTCAGGCTAATTCCTTCAGAGTTGAATTGGGATAAAAGATGACATTTGATGTTTTTGATTTCAGTAATTCAGGCGGACGAGGCTACAATGAAGATTCTGTTGGTTTCTCTATAGGTGGAGACGGCGGCATCTTTGTTGTGGCCGACGGACTCGGAGGCCATTCGCATGGAGAATTGGCCTCCGTTTGCGTGAAAGATACGTTGCTTCAGGCATGGCGAGGCGGCGAGGCGGATCGGGCAGCCTGGTTTTCGGCGGTTATTGCAGAAGCTAATTCCAGGATCCTTGCTATTCAGGCGGAAAAAAACACAGTATTGAAAAGTACTGTGGTCTCACTTGCGATAGATGGATCACACGCGGTATGGGCTCATTCCGGGGATTCGCGTCTTTACTATATCCACAGGGGCTGGCTGCGGTATGTGACTGCTGATCATTCGGTCGCATATAAGAAATACAAAGCAGGAGAGATAAGCCGCGATCAGATCGCAACGGACGAAGATCAGTCAAGTCTTTTGAGGACACTTGGCGGGCAGGACCGCTTTGAGCCTGATATATATGTGTGTGACACGCCGATAGAACCCGGGGATGGGTTTGTCCTATGCTCTGACGGAGCCTGGGAATACCTTAAGGATGGAGAGATTGCCATTGATATGCTAAAGGCAGATAATGCCAGGCGATGGGCCGAACTCCTGCTGCTCAGGATGATGGACAGGATATCTCCCGGAAATGATAATCTGTCGCTGCTTACGGTTATGATTGGATAAGGAGGTTTGGATTTATGTTTTGTTCAAAATGCGGTGCGCAGATTGCGGATAATGCGGCTTTCTGTAAGAACTGCGGAAATAAACTGTCAGTTTCACCGACTGCAGGGGATACGGGCACTGCTCCGTCAGATAATGCAAAAACGAAGGAGCAGATAAAGAAACTGATCCCGGTAATAGCGGGTATAATCGTGCTTCTTATCGTGATCTCAACGATCGGAAAAGGCGGCAGCAATTCTACGCCCGAAGCACTCGTTCAGGATTATATAAAGGCTGTAAAAAGCGGAGATATTCAGGCTTATATCAATTGTTTTCCGAAAGAAGAGCATGAAACAATAAAAGCCGGGATTGAAGAGGTTATCGCGATCGAATCGGGCGATTGGCAGCGCGTGGCCAAATATGCAGACGGATGGACAGATTCCAGATCTCCATACCTCTGCTTTGCAACTGTTTTTGCAGACGATCTGGATATTTTGTCAGAGAATATAACTGATATGCCTGAGTCGGATATTGAGTCCATAAACAAACAATTTGGCATAAAGGCAAAAGAAGGAAAGTATGTCCGGGTTAAAATGTCTTATTCCATAACGCATTCAGACGGAGGAGTCGGCACTTTTGGAGGAGGCACGGATCTGCCTGTCGGTAAGATAAAAGGCAAGTGGTATATCCTGAAACCGACCGCTACAACATGGCCGAATTATGGAATGGTCGTAGACTAAGGGGTGTATTGTAATGAATGAAAAATATCCTTTGGCGCTTCCGGAAAATACGGTTTTATCAGGACAATATATTATTCAAAAGGTCCTGGGGCAGGGAGGTTTCGGGATCACTTATAAAGCAGTTGACAGGAAGAATGGAAATGAAGTTGCAATTAAAGAGTTTTTTCCTGAAACAATGGCTTCAAGGGTTCCCGGTACGACGGAGATCAGTTCATATTCCGGGGAAAAGGGAGAGGATTTTAAATACGGTAAACAGTGCTTCCTTCAGGAGGCTGAAACCCTTGCCAGGTTTATCGGCAACAGGAATATTGTCCGGATATACAGTTATTTTGAAGAATATGGAACTGCATATTTTGTAATGGATTATATCCGTGGCACCAGCCTAGATGAATATGTAAAACAACATGGAGGAAAGCTCGGATTTGAGGAGACGGCAGACATTCTTGTACCTGTCATGGATGCTCTTGGAGCTGTCCATGAGAAAGGTATAGTTCACAGGGATGTATCGCCTGATAATATTTATATCACGGATGAAGGGGATGTTAAGCTGATCGACTTTGGCGCGGCCAGGCAGAGCCTTGGTGACAAAAGCCAGAGCCTGGATGTGATACTTAAGCATGGATTTGCACCCAAGGAACAGTATACAAGACGAGGAAAACAGGGCCCGTATACGGACATTTATGCACTGGGGGCCACGTTTTATTATGTGTTAACCGGTGAACGGCCGCCGGATTCGATAGAGAGGATGGATGATGATGAACTCGTTCCGCCTTCCCAAAAAGGAGTTAATCTTTCTGCGTCGGCGGAGAGCGCCATATTGATGGCTCTCAGCATTCAGCCGGCTGACAGATTTCAGAGCATGTCGGCCTTCAAGAATGCCATGTTGGCAGTCCGATCTGAATCGTCACCCGGTAAGGATGCGGACAGGGTAAATGTCAGAGCTGAAGCGGTGACACATACAGAGGTGACAGACAACGAAGTAAAGAAAAAAAATCCATTATCTGTTATTGTTCCTGTGGCGTTGATCCTTGTTGTTTTAGGCTTGCTTGGAAGAGCCGTTGGCGTTTCGGATCTTTCAAATGATTACTGTGTGAAGGGAAACAATATCAATAACATTGTATGGGGAGGATGTATGGATCCTTCAGCAAGTGAGCCGGAGTCAACATTTGTCGATGAGAACGGAAAACTTAAGTTTAGAAGTATAAGTAAGGTGGGGGATGAGTATTATGCTCTTTTTTGGGATGGTACACCGGTCAGGTTTAACGGTGGCGACGGAGAGGTTGTTAACCCGACTGATATCGAAGAACTGAACGGGATAGAGGGAATAGAAAGACTGTTTGTGTCTGACGGATACTTCTTTGTCTGGACTGAAAATGAACATGGATGGTGCGTCAGCAGTGTGAGCAGGAAAGACGGAAGTATTAAGATGTGTGCAAAGTCAAATCTCAGAGTGGGTGAGTTTACTTTCACGCAAAACGGAAGATTTTGTTTTCTGGACTGGGACGGTGTGACAGGGGATTATTATCTGTTAAGCACTCCGGGAAATGCCATAGATCAGGTCGGTGAAACAATATATACCTTCAAAAATGATATTGATGCTCCCCGGCAGATATTCTGTGCGGATAATAATGTTATTTATGTGTACTCGTTTATTGAAGGTGTGACCAACAGGTTATTCAGGTTTGATCTTGGGGAAAAATCTGTTGACGAACCTGCGGTACTTGACCTTCCGGATGATAAATATCACGATTTTACCTGTGACGGCAAAAACATATTCAATATCATCCACGATGATTATAATACAAGCAAGCTGGGGATTATTGATTTTGAAACAGGAGAAACGAACCTGTTATCAGACCTTCCGAGAAAATGGAATGGTCTAAATGTATATCCTGAAAATAAAGGGGTTTTGACATTGGGTGTGGGAGAACCGGGGACTGACAGATTCTTAACCATTCCGTGATCCTGATTGTTTTGTTAAGGCAGGAAGAATGGGAAATACAGTATTTTATAACAATTTAAATGAGAATGCTTCCAGGATCGGATGGCGCGACATTTTTTCCGAGTATAGAAAGAAGCATGATAAGAAGGACTTAGAGTACGCGCTGGCAGCGGGGACCGCTCTTAATACAGCTTCCGAGGAGAACATGCTTCAGAAATGGAAGAAGCCATGGGTGTTTTATCCCATGCTTAAGGCGGGGCTGGCGTTTATTCTATTCCTTTATTTGTCATATTTTGTAATGAAGATGATGGGGATCGGAATTCCATTTGCGATTGAGGGAATGGTTATAATTTTTCCGCCATTGGTCATGCCGGTTGTCATTATGGTGTTCTTTTGGGAACTCAATATACCTAAAAATGTGTCAGTGTTTTCGCTGTTTGGTATATGGCTTGCCGGAGGAGTTGCTTCTCTTGTGGTTACAATGTTGTTTGCTAAGATTGTTCCCGATGAATGGCCGCCCTGTTTTTCCGCACCTGCTATGGAGGAACCCGGAAAACTTATTGTAGCGATGCTTGTTATGTTTGTTGTAGGCCGTAAGATGAAAATTTATGGTATTACAGGTTTTGTGATCGGAGCAGCAGTCGGAGCCGGGTTTGCGGCCTTTGAATCTGCACAGTATGCATTCAATGCTGCCCAATCTATTTCAGAGGCCACTGATGGACATATGATTGCTATTGTAGCCGAATACTCAATGAGTAGGGACGTCTTGCATAGCCAGTTACTGAGGATGTTGACGGCCACAGGAGGGCATGTGTTTTATTGCGCGCCTTATATTGCAGAATTGGCGAGGCATACAAAAAATAACCGAATCACTGTGGGGAGTTTTCTGAATGTTGATTTCATCGGCGCATTCCTGATCTCGTGTCTGTTGCATGGCTTGTGGGATGTTGGTTTTATCACGTTGCCGTTTAAAGCAGTTTTCAAATTATTTGTCTGGGCTCAGGGGCTTCGTATCCTGCGTAAGTGTCTTAACCAGGTAGTTCAGATAGGTGCTGTGGCCAGTGGCGGCGGAGCTCTGATGCATGGGGCAGCTGTTGATGATGACTATGCCGATCATGTGGTCCATGTGGAAAGACCTGAGGAAAAGCAGAAACCTTTGGCTGTTCCCGAGAAGCTGAGTAATGCGGAAATTCCGGACAGCATTAAGGTTAGCTGCAGTGCCGGAGAATTTATGGGAGTATCCTGGCATTTGTGCCCCGGCCAGGAATTGCTGGTGGGAAGAGACAGCAGCTGCGGCGTGCACTTTTCTGCCTCAGCAAAAGGAGTGAGCGGAAGACATTGCATCATACGCCATACTCAGTTCGGCTGGACTGTAAAGGACCTTGGATCAACTTATGGTACCTTTGTATCGGGAAATCAGAAGGTGCTGCCAAATACCGAGGTGAAGATCGGGAAGGGAGATACCATTTCTCTTGGAGGGAACGAGAATGTCCTGCTTATTGACTGAATCGTACTCGCTCCTTGGGTTCTGTGGCGCGTTGAGATAGGCACATCATAAGGTGCCGCATAAGCCATTGGGATCAAAGAATGAAATACTCATGAGATGATTTATAGATATAAGAAAAAGACTCTGACCCGCAACAATACAATTTTACTATATATTTATAAAGGATTTCAAGCTGTAAAATAACCAATATTCCGGTCTGCGATTTGGCGATTATTCCGTCTTGGCAGGACGTAAGATCCTGTGGTATCATTACACTATCAACAGAGAGAACCGATCCTATTATACAGGAAAGAGGTTCAGTTGTTTGAAATATACTTAGGAGGTACGGTCCAAAGAAAACATAACAGCACCCGTTGTTTCACGTAAGCAAAGCAATGACACCCTTTGAAAAAGGAAAGGTGCCGAGAGCACAGGATAAGAGGTCATATGAATCGGAGCGAAAGTGATGAGACGGGGTAGATCCGAAGACTATAGAACAGGAGGTTTGGTCCGATGGGAACTGAAGATTAGAAGCCGCTACGGTAGTTAACTGTAGCGGCTTATTTATTTGTAATAATTGCTGCCCCGGGCAGAAAATTTTTTATTTCCCTATAAACCTATTGACATAGTAGGAAAATAGTGTTATCTTATCTAAAACCCGACGGCAGGCAACGAAAAGGAGATTATGAAAATGAGTGATTACAGATTTGAGACCCTTCAGCTTCACGTAGGACAGGAACAGCCGGATCCGGCATCGGACTCACGTGCGGTTCCCATTTATCAGACCACCTCATATGTGTTCAGAAACAGCAAACATGCCGCTGACCGTTTCGGACTTGCCGACGCGGGAAATATCTACGGCAGACTGACCAACGCCACCCAGGACGTTCTGGAAAAGAGAGTTGCGGCACTTGAGGGAGGCACCGCCGCCCTGGCGGTTGCAACCGGCGCTGCGGCCATCACCTATACCATTCAGGCCCTTGCAGCAAACGGAGGCCACATAGTAGCCCAGAAGACCATTTACGGCGGCAGCTATAACCTCCTGGCTCATACTCTTCCCCAGTATGGCATCAGGACTACCTTTGTAGATGCCCACAATCTCAGCGAGGTGGAGGGTGCCATCGAGGATGACACCAGAGCGATCTATCTTGAGACCCTGGGCAACCCCAACAGCGACATTCCGGATATAGACGCCATTGCGGACATTGCACATAAGCACGGTCTGCCCCTGGTGATCGACAATACCTTCGGCACGCCTTATCTCATCAGACCCATCGAGCATGGAGCCGACATCGTTGTACATTCCGCAACCAAGTTCCTGGGCGGTCACGGCACCACTCTGGGTGGCGTGATAGTTGAGGCCGGAAAGTTCGACTGGAAGGCAAGCGGGAAGTATCCCGGGATCGCAGCACCCAACCCCAGCTATCACGGAGTTTCCTTCTATGATGTTGTGGGCCCCGCAGCCTTTGTAACCTATATCAGAGCCATAATCTTAAGGGATACGGGAGCCGCCATTTCTCCCTTCAACGCCTTCCTCCTTCTTCAGGGCGTTGAGACCCTTTCCCTCCGCCTGGAGAGACATGCCGAGAACACCAAAAAGGTGGTTGAATTCCTCAGCAAACATCCCAAGGTTGAAAAGGTGAACCATCCTTCACTGGCTGATCATCCCGACCATGCCCTCTATGAGAAGTATTTCCCCAACGGAGGCGCTTCCATCTTTACCTTTGATGTAAAGGGCGGAAGGGAAGAAGCATGGAAATTCATCGACAACCTGGAGATATTCTCACTCCTGGCAAACGTGGCTGATGCGAAGAGCCTTGTGATCCATCCCGCCTCCACAACCCACTCACAGCTCACGGATGAGGAACTCCTGGATCAGGGCATAAAGCAGAGCACCATCAGGCTTTCCATCGGTACCGAGCACATCGATGATATAATAGCCGATCTGGAAAAGGGATTTGCCGCCATCTGAGAGACGGAAAACGACATCCGAAAAGTTGAAAAAAACCGCTGATTGTGTTACTCTTTTATAAGAGCTCAATACAGCTTTTTACAGAAAGCAGAGAACCTGAGAGGTCTCTGCTTTCTGTCCTTTGAGGGCAGCTTTTTTATACAAATGCGGAGATTGAAACGATGGGAAAGATAGCATCTGTTTTGGGAAAGATCATACTGGCGATACTGGTCATATGCGGCATCCTTTTTGTGCTCATCATGCTGTGGCCCGATCCTGAGGATGAAGAGGGCAGCGGTGAAAAGGCCGAGGCCGTCTACGAAACGGAGACTCTTGGGAAAGATGCCGATGAGACAGCAGCCGTCGGTGATAAGACCGGAAAAACGGAAGAAAACGACGAAGAAAAAGACGAAGAAAAAAACGAAGAAAAAAACGAAGAGGAAAAAAAGGTCGGGGATGAGAGCATAGAGCCCGCTTCCGTGGAGGACGGGGCAAAAAGCGCTACGGTAATGATATACATGAACGGCTCGGATCTTGAGTCGGAAATGGGAGAGGCCTCTCTTGATATCTCGGAGATGATGGATTCTGGCATCGGCAGTAACGTCAATGTTATCATCCAGACCATGGGTACACTGGAGTGGCAGGATCACGGCATAGCCTCCGATACATCACAGATCTACAGGGTTAAAAAGGGCGAACTGCAGCTTTTGGAAGAGGACCTGGGACAGCTGGACTGCACCCGGCAGAAAACCCTTTCGGACTTCATAAAGTACGGAAAGAAAAACTATCCGGCAGACAGGTATATCCTCCTGTTCTGGGATCACGGCGGCGGCCCGGTATACGGCTTCGGATACGACCAGTGGCAGGAGGCGGAGGACTCCCTCACTCTCGATGAGATAAGCGGCGCTCTTTCCGAAAACAATGATATTTCCTTCGATCTCATAGGCATGGACTGCTGCATTATGGGAAATCTTGAGACCTGCTACGTGCTTTCGCCCTTCTGCAGGTATGCCCTGCTGTCGGAGGATTTCGAGTCGGGTCTGGGATGGGACTATGCGGACTGGATGAAGACCTTTGAGCAGAATCCCGGCATCACCACGCCCCTTCTCGGAAAAAAGATCATAGACGGTATGGTGAAGGCCAACGATGAGGATACGGTGAACGGTTCCTCCGCCACCATGATCCTTGTGAACGAAAGGAAAGTCCCCGATCTTTTTGAAAAGTGGAAAGCCTATGCCTATGAAAACCAGGATACCCTTCTGGGCATAAACTACAGCAAGCTTCACGGCGCCCGCGGAAAGGGTATCATTGACGATATCCTGGGCATCTGGGGAGAGGACGGAAGTAATGTGACCATGGCGGATTATTACGTCAGCGACATCCTTTCCATTGTGGAGAGCGTGGGCAAAGAGAGCGAGAAAACAAAGGCGCTGAGGGATGCCCTCAAGACCGGAGTATCGTATTTCGGACACACTTCGGATACCAACGAGTTGACGGGCATATCCATATCCCTTCCTTACGGTGATCCGGAGTTCTATAAACAGCTTGCCGGGGTTTACGGCAAGTGCGGATTTGATGACCGCTACGTGAAATGGCTGGGCAAATTCGTGGACGCTACCGGAATGGACAGCTACAACGATTACTCGGATTTCGAGGATTCCTGGGGCGGCTGGGGCTCTTATTCCCAGGGGTGGTCCGGCTATGAAGACGAAGATGAGATGGACGACTGGGAATATGACTTCGACGAGGAATTGTGGTACCTTTATGAAGACGGTGTCCTCTATCTCTATGATGATGAGAGTGACACGATGTTCTACTACGACGAGGAATACGACGAGCTTTACTACTACGATGATGACGACGATGACTGGTATCTCTATGAGGAGGAATGATCCCCGGCCGGTGATACCGCATCAGAAAGGTTCATGAGATGAACAGGAGTTATTCGCGGCTTGTGCCCGTGACGGTGATCATCCTGGCGCTGGTGGTCACGGGCCTGATCTTAATAAGGGATAAGGCTGTAAGCACCGATGTGACAGCCAGGACCACAAGGGTGGGGCTGATCATAACCGGTAAAAAAGATGATGCCAATTTCTGCCAGCTGCACTATGATTCACTGATGGACGTAAGCGATGAGCTGAATCTGGACATCATATGTAAAGAGGGTATTCCGGAGGACGAGACCTGTGAGACCGCTGTCCGGGAGCTGGTTGAAGACTACGGATGCAGGATAATTGTCGGCGCATCTTTTGGATATACCGAGTATATGACAAACATGGCGAAGAAATATCCCGATCTTTATTTTATCCAGCCTTTTGGCACCGAAAAGCTTACAAATCTAACCTCCTGCATGGGCAGGATGTATCAGGCCAGGTATCTATCGGGCATCGTGGCGGGAATGCGCACAAAGTCCGGAAAGCTGGGATATGTGGCTGCTTTCCCGTTTCCGGAGGTCATACGCGATCTGAATGCTTTTACCCTGGGGGTCAGGAGCGTGGCTCCCGAGGCGGAGGTGTATGTAAGATATATAGGATCATGGAATGACGATGAGGCGGCGGGAAAGACCACAGGTGAGCTCCTTGAGCTTCAGCCGGATATAGATGTTGTTTCCATGCATACAAATTCCCTTAAACCTAATGAAGTAGCCGAGGAAAAAGGGGTCTGGTCCGTGGGCTACAACAAGGACAATGCCGGGCTTTTTCCGAAGGGCTATCTGACGGCCTGCGAGTGGCAGTGGGATGTCTATTACCGCCGTGTGATACTCAGCTGTCTCCAGGGCAAATTTCATGGCGCTGTGGAGTGGCTGGATATGGAAAGCGGAGTTCTGGGGCTTTCCGAGCTGACGGCAAACTGTGCTCCCGGTACAGCCGAGGCGGTGGAGCGGGCCGGGAAACGTTTCTTTAACCGGAGCTTTGATGTGTTTTACGGTCCCGTCAGGGACAATGAGGGTGTGCTGCGTGTTCCGGAAGACGAGTCGATGTCCGATGATGATATGCTGGATCATTTCGACTGGTATGTGGAGGGCGTGACAGTTGAGAATTGATGAACATCGGATCAGAAACTTATATCTGATAATCTCCGTCGCACTGGTTTTGGGCATAATCGCATTCATCTTTGGCTTCAGGATGACACAGAAATCATCCGTTACTAAGGTAGGGGTGATCCTCATCGGAAGGTCGGATGACGGGGGGTGGAACGAGAGCCACAACAGCGGGGTTCGCTCCGCCTGCGATCTTCACTCCTGCATCATGTACACAAAGGAACTGGTTCCGGAGGAAGAGCAGCCTTTAAATAAGGCAGTATCGGAACTGGTGGAGCAGGGGTGCAGCGTAATATTTCTCACCAGCTACGGCTACGGGACCTATGTGGACAGTATCGCGCAAAAATATTCCAAAGTGGCGTTTTATTGTATTTCCGGTAATTTTTCCGCCCGGAATGTGGTGTCGTATTTTGCCAGGATATACCAGGCAAGGTACCTTTCGGGCATTGTAGCCGGGGCGGCTTCAAAAAGCGGTATCCTGGGTTATGTTTCGGCGATGCCCATACCCGAGACCGTGCGCTCCGTAAACGCTTATGCTCTTGGCGCAAGACTGTCGAACCCCTCGGCAAAGGTGGTGGTAAAATACACCGGCAGTTGGGAAGACAGGGAGGCTGAAAAGGCTGCGGTAGAGGAACTTGCCGGGGCGGGAGCCGACACCATGACATCCCATCTGGACAGATCCTACTGTCTGGAACTGGCTGATGAGATGGGACTTTATACCGTAGGATACGACTATGTTTCGGGAGAGTATTCGGACAGATTCCTGACGGCTGCGGTCTTTGACTGGGATGCGCTCTATTCGAGAGTCCTGGGGGATTATCTCAGCGGCAGGGCCAATTTTCAGAACGATTACTGGCTGGGGATCGGCGAGGGTGGAGTTTCCCTGTATCCGTTTTCGGACAGGGTGTCGGATGAGACACGGCAGCTGGTGGGAAAGCAGGAGGAGCGGATAAAGACCTGGCGGGATGTGTTTTCAGGAGAGATATATGACAACACCGGGCAGCTCCGATGCAGTGAGAACGAGAGGATAGGAGACGACGAGCTCTTTAACCATATAGACTGGTACGTGGAAGGTGTAGAGATCTATGAGTAAAAAAAGCTTTAAAGACAGATACATAACAGTTTTTGTGCTGCTGTTTTTTGCTTTGGCACTCTTTATCGTCGGATGCGTCCTGCGTACAAGGGTGGGGACCTTTGTACAGTCCTACACCGAGAACCAGACCAGGAAACAGGCGGAGGCCTACGCACTTCTTATGGCCGACAAGCTCAACGTGGAGCTTGATAATCTGGAATACATCGCCGGCAGGCTTGAGACGTCCCTTGATGACATGGACGGCCTGATGCCCAAAATCTACAATGAGGATGGGGTAAAACAGGGCCTGCTTGGCATTGACGGGAACGCCCTTTACGGTGACAGCCTGGACGTTTCCGTTTTCGACGGCATCCAGTCTTCCTTCAGGGGTAAAAAGGTCATAACCTATGTTCAGGGGGAGGGCCTTCTTTTCACCTGTCCTGTTTTCAACGGGCCCAATATACGTTACGTGCTCTACCGTCTCTGTCCGGAGGAATCTTTGGAGGAGCGTTTTGCCACAGAGATCTACGAAGACCTCGGAAAGATCTGCGTTACCGACAGGGACGGCAGTATCGTCATTCCCTTTTACAATTTCAGTGAGACGGATACGGCATGGTATACAAGTGAGGGAATGCGTAAAAAATACGCCACCATGCACGGTGAGATGGAGGTTTCCGTAGCGGTAGCCAGAACCTTCTACACACAGCGCGGCCAGATGCTGCTCTTTGAGTCCGAGATACCGGGGACGGATTATCTTGTCTCGGGTTTCGTGCCCCGATATGTGGCGGCTGAGGGCATTGAGAAGCTCACACTGCTGATCGTTTGGGTGTTCGGACTGTTGATGGTTCTTGTGCTGGTGGGTGCCGTGTACCTTACCAGAGCCGTCCTTAAGATAAGAGAGAGCGAAGCCCTCAGGGAGGCAAAGGCCGCTGCAGAGGAGGCTTCAAGGGCAAAGAGCGATTTCCTGGCAAATATGTCCCACGAGATAAGGACACCCATAAACGCCATTCTGGGAATGAATGAGATGATCCTTCGGGAGAGCAGAGACGATGAGATCGCTACCTATGCATCCAATATTAAGACCGCAGGAAACAGCCTGCTGGGCATAATCAACGATATACTGTACTTCTCAAAGATGGAGGTGGGAAAGGTTAAGATAATCCCCGTGGAGTACAGTCTTCCCGGCATGTTAAACGGTCTGGTGAACATGATAAACAGTCGTGCCCGGGAGAAGGGGCTGGAACTGATCCTTGATTTCGATCCCCGTCTTCCCACCGGACTTTTCGGAGATGAAGGAAGGATAAAGCAGGTAATCACAAATCTTCTGACCAATGCGGTGAAGTATACAGGGAAGGGCAGTGTTACCTTTGGCATACACTATGAAGATGTCGGTGAAGAAGAGGATGCCATCCTTCTGAAGGTGTCCGTGAAGGATACGGGTATCGGTATCAAAGCCGAGGATATGGAGAAGCTCTTCCTGGAATTTGAACGTATAGAGGAGAGGCGGAACCGCAGTGTCGAGGGAACCGGTCTTGGACTCAGCATTACAAAGAATCTTCTGGAGATGATGGACTCCTCTCTTGAGGTGGAAAGCGTCTACGGGGAGGGGTCGACCTTCGGCTTTACTCTTGAGCAGAGAGTCACCGACCGAAAGGAAATGGGAGATTTTGCAGCATTTTCAATGGCGGCCGAATCTGTCAGAGAAGAGTATCACGAGAGATTCAGCGCACCCGGGGCCAGGGTCCTTATGGTTGATGATAACGACATGAACCTTGTGGTGTTCCGAAGTCTGCTGAAAAAGACCGGGATGTTGATAGATACGGCCCTTGACGGAGACGAGGGTATAGGCATGGCGAAAAAGACCCGGTATGACGTGATCTTTCTCGATCACATGATGCCCGGGAAGGACGGTATAGAGACTCTTCATGAGATAAGATCCTCGGCGGATAATCCAAACGTAAAAACCCCTACCGTCTGCCTCACCGCCAATGCGATTTACGGTGCCAGGGAGGAATATCTGAAGGCCGGGTTTGACGATTATCTCACCAAGCCTCTGGATCCCGAAATGCTTGAGCAGACCATTTTGCGATATCTTTCTCCCGAACTGGTGCAATACGGTGCCTCAGAGGATGCCGATATGGGAGAACTCCCCGAAGGCATGGCGAACCTGGCGGGTATCCTTGATGTGGAGGCCGGTATCACGAACAGCGGCGATCCGGACTCTTATCTGGCACTGTTGAAGCTGTTTTACGGATCTGCAAAGGACAAGGCCGGGGAACTGGACGGCTTTTACAGGGATGAGAATATAAATGATTACACAATAAAGGTACATGCGCTGAAGAGTTCCGCAAAAGTCATAGGGGCAGCCGATCTCGGAGAGGAGGCACAGCGTCTTGAGGATGCGGGAAAGGCCGGAGATATGGATTACATCCACTCTCATCACAGGAATTTCCTGGACAACCTCCTGGAACTGGCAGGAAAGCTTGAGGTGCTTTTCCCCGTGGAAGCGGAGAGTGAAGAAAAGCCCGAGGCGGATGAGAGCCTTATGAGATCCGTATTCAGGGAACTTATGTCCGCTGCCGTGGATATGGACTGTGACAGGATTGAAGATACCCTGTCCGAGATCGAGGCCTACAGCATTCCCAAAAAGTACCGTGAACTCTATGAAAAGCTTGTGGATGCGGCGCAGCAGTATGATTATGACGGAATGAAAAAATTGTTGGAAGAGGAGATCTGATATGACGCATGAAAAATACATCGCATGCTCGCAGGCGGCAAGAAAACTGATCAAAGCCGATCTGGTGCTGAAAAATGCAAGTATCGTAAACGTTTTTACCGACCGTGTGGAAAAGGGCGACATTGCCATCAAGGACGGTACGGTGGTCGGTATCGGAGAATATGAGGGAGAAGAAGAACTGGATGTCAGCGGAAAGTACGTCACTCCCGGATTCATAAACGCACATCTTCACCTGGAATCCACCATGGTGAATCCACAGGTTATGATCGCGGAGGCCGCAAAACACGGAACCACCACTTTTATCGTGGATCCTCACGAGGCAGCCAACGTCTCGGGATGTGACGGTATCGACTATCTTCTGGACCAGACCGAAAACTGTCCGGCCAACGTTTGTTTTATGATCGCTTCCTGCGTTCCTGCAACGCCTATAGACGATAACGGAGTAAAGCTCATGGCAAAGGATATGAAATGCTATGCGGACAATCCCCGGATCCTCGGACTGGGAGAGGTGATGGATACCAGGTCGGTTATCGATGGTGATCTTGATATGTACGATAAGTTTGTACTCTTCGCCGGAAAGGTCAAGGACGGTCATGCACCGGGACTTAACATGGAGGATCTCTCGGCATATGCACTGGCCGGCGTCACCACGGATCATGAGGGCACGTCCTTCGATTATGTTATGAAGGAGCGTGCCATGGGTATCGTTTGTCTCATCCGTGAGGGCAGCGCCGCAAGAAATCTTGAGGCCATTGTAAAAGGTATCGTGGAAAACAACGTCAGTACCGAGGGTTTCTGCTTCTGTACCGACGACCGCCACATAGAGGACACCATCCGGGAAGGAGATATAGATAACTGTGTACGAAAAGCCGTAAGCATGGGCATAAATCCCATAGCGGCCGTTAAGATGGCGACCATCCAGCCTGCCCGTTGTTACGGCCTGCGACGCACCGGCGCCGTGGCTCCGGGATATGATGCGGATCTGGTGGTCTGGGATTCTTTGAGGAATTTCAATGCGGAGCTGGTGCTGCTCAAAGGGAAGCGGATAGACGAAAAGCTTGGCATCGATCCCCGGCCCTGTCCGCCTCATCTTCTGGACACCGTTCACCTGGCGGATATCGATCCCGAAAAGCTTGTCATTAAGCCCGGGAGCTCACCTTTCCCGGTTATAAGGATGATCCCGGGTGAGATACTGACGGAGCGGGTGGATATGGTCCTGCCGGTGGATGAAAGCAGCGGGATTTTTGTACCCAACAAAGAGATAAGCAAGATAGCGTGTTTTGAGCGGCACCACAGGACCGGCAAGATCGGTGTGGGGGCCGTCACCGGCTTTGGGATACAGCGCGGGGCCATTGCTTCGTCGGTGTCCCACGACAGCCACAATATCATCGCCATAGGCGATAACGACAGGGATATCATGCTGGCAGTCAGGGAGCTGGAGAGGACCCACGGCGGATACACGGTGGTCGATCACGGAACGGTGTACGATACCCTGGAGCTTCCGATAATGGGACTTATTTCGGACCGGGATAGGGAATACGTAAGTTCAAAGGTGAGGATAATGACGGCCAAAGCCCATGAGATGGGGGTTCCCGCTGAAATGGAGCCCTTTGTGACCCTATCCTTTATGGGACTGCCGGTCATCCCCGAGATACGCTGCATACCCAGGGGCGTCTACTCCGTTACCGAGGAAAGGCTTCTGACCTGAATGGAAGCTTTTGAAACCAGCTTCGGCGGTGAAAAATTTTAAAACACACGTTACCAAACCAGTAAAACAAAGGATTGGTAGAAAAGATTTAGAATTGTTAGCACTCGCCCTTGACGAGTGCTAATTTTTGTGATATCATACTCTCACAGGCTGAAAAGCAATACATTCGAGAGGAGGTGCTCATATGAACATTTCGAAATTTACGCAAAAATCCATGCAGGCAATAAATGACTGCGAAAAGATCGCCTACGAATACGGCAATCAGGAGGTAGAGCAGGAGCATCTGCTTCTTTCCCTGATGAGGCAGGAGGACGGACTGATCCCCAAACTCATCGAAAAGATGGACATACAGCTGCAGTATTTCAACGATATCTGCGAGAAGGCGGTGGAAAAGCGGACAAAGGTCTCCGGCGGCAATATCTTCGTAGGCCAGTATCTCAATAAGGCACTGATAATGGCCGAGGACGAGGCCAAGGCCATGGGGGATGAATATGTATCGGTGGAGCATCTTTTCCTCTCGCTGATAAAGAACCCCAATCCCGGGGTGAAGGCTGTATTTGCGGACGTAAAGATCAACCGTGAGAGGTTCCTTTCGGTGCTCTCCACGGTCCGCGGAAATCAGCGGGTGGTATCGGACAACCCCGAGGCCACCTATGACACCCTTGAAAAGTACGGGCAGGATCTGGTGGAAAAGGCGCTCTCACAAAAGCTGGATCCCGTCATCGGAAGAGATGAAGAGATCCGAAACGTTATCCGGATCCTGTCCAGAAAAACCAAGAACAATCCCTGCCTCATCGGCGAGCCCGGAGTGGGCAAGACAGCAGTGGTAGAGGGGCTTGCCCAGCGTATAGCAGGCTCCGACGTACCCGAAGGATTAAAAAACAAACGTATTTTTTCTCTTGACATGGGAGCTCTGGTGGCAGGAGCAAAATACAGGGGCGAGTTTGAGGAAAGGCTGAAGGCTGTCCTTGAGGAGGTAAGAAAGTCCGAGGGAGAGATCATTCTCTTTATCGATGAGGTCCATACCATAGTGGGTGCGGGAAAGACCGAGGGAGCCATGGACGCCGGCAATATGCTCAAGCCCATGCTTGCCCGGGGAGAGCTCCACTGCATAGGTGCCACCACCCTGGATGAATACAGAAAATACATCGAAAAGGATCCTGCCCTGGAAAGGCGTTTCCAGCCCGTTATGGTGGACGAACCCTCACTGGAGGACACCATATCCATACTCAGGGGCCTTAAGGAGCGCTATGAGGTATACCATGGGGTCAAGATCACGGACGGAGCGCTGGTGGCCGCAGCGACCCTCAGCAACCGCTATATCACAGACAGGTTCCTGCCTGACAAGGCCATTGATCTGGTGGACGAGGCCTGTGCCCTTATAAAGACCGAGCTTGATTCCATGCCCACCGAGCTCGATGAGCTCTCAAGAAAGATCATGCAGCTCACCATAGAGGAGACGGCCCTGAAAAAGGAGACGGATAACCTGAGCCATGAGCGTCTTGGAGATCTTCAGGAGGAGCTGGCCGCCCTTAAAGAGGATTTTGCCGCAAAGAAGGCACAGTGGGACAACGAAAAGCAGTCGGTTGAGAAGCTTTCGAAGCTCCGTGAGGAGATCGAGGAAGTTAACAATCGTATACAAATTGCCCAAAGAGAGGGGAATTACGAAGCCGCATCCGAGCTGACCTACAGTACCCTGCCCTCTTTGAAGGCTTCCCTTGAGGAAGAGGAGAGCAAGATAAAGAACCGTGAGCTAACACTCGTTCACGAAAACGTCAGCGAGGAGGAGATTTCAAGGATCGTATCAAGGTGGACCGGTATCCCTGTTTCGAAGCTCACCGAAGGTGAGAGGTCAAAGACCCTCCATCTGGACGACGAGCTCCACCGCAGAGTCATAGGACAGGACGAGGGAGTGTCAAAGGTCACCGAGGCCATCATCAGGTCCAGGGCCGGTATAAAGGATCCCTCCAAGCCCATCGGCTCCTTCCTGTTCCTGGGACCTACCGGCGTGGGCAAGACCGAACTTGCAAAGGCTCTGGCCCAGGCCCTCTTCGACGATGAGTCAAACATGGTAAGGCTCGATATGTCGGAATACATGGAGAAGTTCTCCGTCAGCAGGCTTATCGGAGCACCTCCCGGATACGTGGGATATGAGGAGGGCGGTCAATTGACCGAAGCGGTCAGAAGGAAGCCCTACTCAGTTGTCCTCTTTGACGAGATAGAAAAGGCTCATCCTGACGTTTTCAACGTACTTCTTCAGGTTTTGGACGACGGACGGATCACTGACTCACTCGGTCGAACCGTTGATTTTAAGAATACCATCCTTATTATGACCTCAAATATCGGCGCACCGGCACTGCTGGAGGGTATCAGGTCCGACGGCACCATAGCCGAGGAGGCTCGTGAGGAGGTCATGGATGAACTGAAGGCTCATTTCAGGCCCGAGTTTTTAAACAGGCTGGACGAGACCATACTCTTCAAGCCTCTGACAAAGGAGGATATAAGCGGAATAATCGAGCTGCTTACAAAGGAGCTTAATGAGAGGCTCTCCGACAGGGAACTCAAAGTATCTCTCACCGACGCGGCAAAGGATCTCATAGTGGAAAAGGGCTATGATCCGGTATACGGCGCAAGACCTCTGAAGCGCTTCATGCAGAAGCATGTGGAGACTCTTTCGGCCCGGCTCATCCTTGAGGACAGGGTTTCCCAGGGAGACACCATAGTGATAGACGTTGAGAACGGCGCTCTTACGGCAAGGGCCGAAAAGAACTGAAAGGGGGTAGTATGCTGCCGAAGGATCCCGTAATGCTCCTGAGCTTTGTGAATATGAAGCTTCGGGATGAATACTCCGATCTTGACAGTCTCTGCGAGGGACTGGAGGTTGACAGGTCGGAAATAGATGCAAAACTTCGCTCTATAGGTTATACTTATGACAGGAACACAAATCAGTTTAAATAATAATTTGTTATGTCAACCAAAATAACCTATCACGGAACGGAAAAAGAAATAGAGATAATTGGGAAAAAGAGCATTCTTGACCTTGTGAGGTCAAACTTTGAATGCTCTTTTTCTGCGTGTGCCCGAAGCGGAAGCTGCGGAAGATGCCTGTGCCGGCTGGAGAGAGAAGGGGAGGAAGCGCGGATCGTCAAGGCCTGCAGCACCTATGCCCTGGACGGAGACAGGATTTCCTGCATGTTCGAGGAAGAGTATGAAAGCGGCGGTATCGAGGTGACGGGGGCAGAAGATAGTTTACATAAAGCTGAGAATAGTTTACATAAAGCTGAGATTGGTTTACATAAATTTGAAAATGACAGTTTACATAAAACTGATATAGGTTTACATAATTCGCAAATTGGTTTACATAATGATAAAATGGATTCAGTTGATTTAGAAGCCGAAATCGATGAAAAAGATTTACATAATCTCGAAAATTCTGATTTACATAATTCAAATGATGTAAGTTTACATAAACCAAATTACAATAGTTTACATAAAGTTGCGTCCATAGATCTGGGCTCCACCACCATAGCCATGGCTCTGGGACAAAAGCATAAGGGGATCCTCAATCCCCAGAGGCCCTGGGGAGCGGATGTTCTGAGCCGCATAGAGGCCTCCGGCAGCGGCGATGCCATGACTCTTGCCAATGTGACCCGCAAGGCTCTGGAAAAGGCTTTGAAAGATCTTGATGACGGAGAGGTGAAGGGGGCTCTTGTAAGTGCCAATACCGCCATGATGCATATACTTATGGGCTATGACTGTTCAGGGCTGGGGAAGGCACCCTTTGTGTGCCACAGCCTTGACCCGGATACTCTGCAGCTTGGTAAGTATACCCTGTATACACTGCCGGGGATATCGGCCTTCATAGGAGCGGATATAGTCTCCGGCCTTTACTACCTGGATTCACTCACCGAAAATCAGGATAATAGCACGTGTTACTTATTGATAGATCTTGGTACCAACTGTGAGATGGTGCTGAAAAGAGACGGCAAATATACGGCAGTCTCCGCGGCTGCGGGTTCGGCCCTTGACGGTGACGATGAACTGAATCTCATGGGGCCCGATATCATCAGCCTTGTAGCCTCGGCCCTGAGGCAGGGAGCTGTGGACGGTACCGGCCTTTTGGCTGATGAATACTTTGAAACAGGTATCGTGCTGCCCATTAAGGACTCGGGAAAGAGTTACAGACTGACACAGAAGCATATAAGGGGAGTGCAGCTTATGAAGGCGGCTGTGCTATGCGCACTTGATACTCTTCTTGAAAGCTCCGCCGGCAGGGTGGATAGAGTCTATATCTCAGGAGGCTTCGGCTCTCATCTTGAGGAGGATGACTGTTTCGAGGTCAGAATGCTGCCGGAGAGTCTTCGGGGAAGAGCGGTAATGGTAGGAAACACATCGCTCCTGGGTGCACAAAAACTTGCAGGGGTTATTGAAATGCAAACCGAAAAAGCAGGAAAACCTGATTTTGGCATGCTGGATTATATAATAAAAGGTACACGCGTTATCGAACTCCCCGATATGTCTGATTTTGGCGAAAAATACATTAATTCAATCAACTTTGAATAAATTACCGGGTAATACACCAAAAAACACCTATGTCAGCACAGATGTCAGTGCAGTAAAAAAGCGGATAGTTCTGAAAGATATAGTATGATTAAAAAAACTGTTCAGACAATTTCATTAATCCTGATCACCCTGGCTCTGACCGTCACAGGATATGTCCACAGAGATGATATGCATTTGGGATGGGCAAAACGCCTGGATGGGAAAACGGCTGTTGTTGCAATTTTTGCAAGTGATAACACATGTAATTGGAATGAATCGGATCTTCCTCTTAAGGAAGAAATGCTGGGGTACCTGGATACTGCCTGCAAATACCTTGAAGAGGAGTGCAAGGGCTATGGCGCAAAAACGAAGCTTATCCATGCCACAGGGTTGGAGGATGATCTTCTTTATATGGAAGCGGATATAAACGGAGATATCACGGGGGCCGATCCCTATACTCCTGCCATCGATTCTTTTCTTAATTCAGATGACGTTCTGGATAAGAAGTCGGATATATTCGGAAAGTACGGCTGCAACAGTGTTGTCTATATCTTCTTTGTAAATACACCGGAGGATAACCCTTATTCATCCCTGAGTTATATGTGGATGAAGCCCGGGGATCCCGAGGATGAGTTCACTATTCTCTATAGTTATGTAAACCATATCAAAGAAGGACCGGTGTCCATAGCCCATGAGATCACCCATGCTTTCGGCGCCCCTGATCTTTATACCAGCGTGGAAGTGGGGTATGACCTGGGCATTACCGACGAATATGTGAAGCATCTTTATGATATAGGATCCGATGATCTGATGTTTTCCGTATACGATGTCAAAACCGGAAAGATGACTTATGACACCGTAAATAAGCATTTTTCCGAGCTTGACGCATATTATACGGGTCTTATTGACCGGTGCGATGACGTAGATTCCTACGGCCTCGGCAGATCCATATACACAAATCCTTGAAATTTCAGCTTTTTTTCTTGACATATCCACAAGATACAGATATAGTTTGAAAGTCAAACAAAATTTTCGTGCCATGTCACGGATTATTTAAAAGGAGAATGAAAATGTTAGAGAGAATTTCAGAGCTTATCGCAGACCAGCTTGGCATCGACGCATCAGAGATCACCGCAGATTCCAGATTCAACGAGGATCTTAATGCAGACTCACTGGATCTTTTCGAGCTTGTTATGGCTATAGAGGAGGAGTACGGAGTTGAGATCCCCTCAGAGGATCTTGAGAAGCTTGCTACCGTTAATGATGTCATTGAGTATATCGAGAGCAAGAAGTGATCAGAGGTGATATTCCAATGAAAACAAGGCTTACAGAGCTTATCGGGACGGAATATCCCGTAATACAGGGCGGCATGGCCTGGGTGGCAGAGTACCACCTGGCAGCCGCGGTAGCTAACGCCGGCGGACTTGGACTTATCGGAGCGGCTTCGGCCCCTCCGGAGGTGGTGAGAGAGCAGATCAGAGAAGCAAAAAAACTCACCGATAAGCCCTTTGGCGTTAATATTATGCTTATGAATCCCAATTCCGATGAGGTGGCAAAGATAGTCATCGAGGAAGGCGTGAAGGTTGTCACCACCGGAGCGGGCAATCCCGGCAGGTTCATGGATGCATGGAAGGAGGCAGGGGTAAAGGTCATCCCCGTTGTGGCTTCCGTTGCCATGGCAAAGATGATGGAGAGAGCCGGAGCCGACGCAGTGGTTGCCGAGGGAACCGAGGCCGGAGGCCATATCGGCGAGTCCACCACCATGACTCTCGTACCCCAGGTTGTTGACGCCGTATCCATCCCCGTTATCGCCGCAGGCGGTATAGCGGACGGAAGAGGCTTTGCCGCAGCCTTTATGCTTGGTGCCGAGGGCGTTCAGATGGGTACCCGTTTTGTGATCGCAAAAGAGTCCATCGTCCATGAAAACTACAAGCAGAAGCTTATAAAGGCCAAGGATATCGATTCCGAGGTTACGGGACGCAAGAACGGTCACCCCGTGAGACAGATCAGGAACCAGCTCACAAGAGAGTACCTGAAGCTTGAGGAAAACGGAGCATCTCTGGAAGAGATGGAAAAGCTGACTCTTGGGTCTCTTCGCAAGGCTGTAATAGACGGAGATGTAAAGAACGGAACCGTTATGGCTGGGCAGATCGCGGGACTTCTCAAAAAGGAAGAGACCTGCAGGGAGATCATCGAGGACGTGGTAAACGGCGGAATGAGACTCCTTGAGAAAGGATGGAAATGAGCAAGGTAGCGTTTATTTTTCCCGGACAGGGCTCGCAGTACGCGGGTATGGGAAAGGATTTTTACGATAACAGCGAGACCGCCAAAGAGGTTTTTGCCCTTGCATCAAAATGCAGCGGTCTTGACGTCGAGCATCTCTGCTTCGAGGAAAACGAAGATCTGAACATAACCGAGTACACCCAGATCGCCATGCTTGCCGATGAGGCGGCGATCCTCAAGGTGATCGAGGAAAAGGGCTTTAAGTGTGAGGCCACGGCAGGTCTTTCACTGGGTGAGTACGGCGCACTTATAGCCGCAGGGATTTTGAGCCTGGAGGATGCCTTTACCCTCATTAGGAAAAGAGGTATTTACATGCAGGAGGCTTATCCCGAAGGCGGCGGAATGTCTGCCGTGCTGGGACTGAACGGTCCCGAGGTGGAAGAGGCCTGCAACAAGGTTGTGGCAGAACTTTCAAAGCCCGTATCCGTTGCCAATTTCAACTGCCCCGGTCAGATAGTCATCACCGGAGACATAGATGCGGTTACGGCGGCAGGGGAGAGCCTGGCACAAAGCGGGGCCAAAAAGGTGGTTCCCCTTAAGGTGTCCGGACCCTTCCATTCGGAGCTTCTGGCAGATGCTTCTTCGAAACTGGCCGAGGCCCTGGAGAGCATAGAGCTTTCGGAGGAAAAAATCCCTTATGTCACCAACGTGACCGCCGACTATGTCACTGACATCAGCGAGACCAAGGGGCTTCTTGCAAAGCAGGTATGTGCACCGGTCCGCTGGCAGCAGAGTATGGAAAGGCTTGTGGCCGACGGCTTCGACACCTTTGTGGAGATCGGACCCGGAAAGACGCTGGCAGGCTTTATGAAGCGGATCAGCAGAGACGTAAAGGTCATCAATATCGACAAGTTCGAGGACCTGGCAAAGCTGGAGGAAATATAAAATGGATTTTAAGGATCAGGTATGCCTTATTACCGGCGCCAGCCGGGGGATCGGAGCTGCCGCTGCCGTTTATATGGCGGGAAAGGGCGCGACGGTCATAGTGAACTATGCGGGATCACAGGAAAAGGCCGAGGCCGTGGTATCACAGATCACCGAAGCCGGCGGAAGGGCAAAGGCAGTCAGATGTGATGTGTCGGATCTTGAGAGCTGCAAGGCCATGATCGACGATATCGTAAAGGAATTCGGCAGGATAGATATCCTTGTTAACAACGCGGGCATCACTAAGGACCAGCTCATCCTGAAGATGAGCGAGGCAGATTTTGACGCAGTGATAGCCACAAATCTCAAGGGCGTGTTCAACACCGTGAGCAGCGTGTCAAAGCAGATGCTCCGCCAGAAATACGGACGTATAGTAAACCTTTCCTCGGTATCCGGCGTGTACGGAAATCCCGGACAGGCCAATTACGCCGCTTCAAAAGCCGGAGTAATAGGTTTGACCAAGAGCGTAGCAAAGGAGCTGGCATCCAGGAATATCACCTGCAATGCGATAGCTCCCGGTTATATAGAGACCGATATGACCCGGGCCATGACCGATGCCGCAAAGGAAGCGGTACTTTCGAATGTGCCCATGAAGAGAGCCGGAAAACCGGAAGAGGTGGCTGCTGCCATAGCTTTTCTGGCTTCGGCGGAGGCTTCATATATCACCGGTCAGGTAGTAGAGGTTTCCGGAGGATTTTAAGATGAGTAGAAGAGTAGTGATAACAGGAATGGGCGCCATCACTCCCGTTGGAAACAGCGTGGAGGAGTTCTGGTCCGCACTTAAGGAGGGCAGGCACGGATTCGCACCCATATCAAGGTTTGACCATACGGATTACAAGGCCCATGTGGCAGCCGAGATTAAGAACTTCGACCCCAAGGAATATATGGATCCCAAGAGCGCCAGGAGGATGGAACCCTTCTGCCAGTTCGCCATAGCTGCTTCAAAGGAAGCTCTGGAGGATTCGGGGCTGGATCTTTCCAAAGAGGATCCCTATGATATCGGAACCTGTATAGGTTCGGGTGTGGGATCTCTTCAGGCCACCGAGCGTGAGGTTCAGAAGATGATGGAAAAAGGTCCTTCAAAAGTAAGCCCCCTGTATGTTCCGCAGATGATCTCAAACATGGCTTCGGGAAACGTGGCCATCACCTTTGGACTCAAGGGAAAGAGCATAAATGTGGTTACGGCCTGCGCAACCGGCACGAACTGCATAGGCGAGGCATACAGGACCATTCAGTACGGTGATGCCGAGGTTATGCTGGCCGGCGGCTGTGAAGGCGGAGTGACACCTGTGTCGATAGCGGGCTTCTGTGCGCTGACAGCCCTGTCACCTTCCGATGATGTGGACACCTGCTGCCTTCCCTTCGATAAGAGAAGAAGCGGATTTGTAATGGCCGAGGGCGCCGGAGTACTGGTTCTGGAGGAGCTTGAGCACGCAAAGAAAAGAGGCGCTCATATCTACGGAGAGATAATGGGATACGGCTGCACCTCCGATGCATACCATATCACCTCCCCCGCTGAGGACGGAATGGGAGCTGCAAACGCCATGAAGCGAGCCATAAAGGATGCGGGACTTACCGAGGACGACATTACTTATATCAATGCTCACGGAACCTCCACACATCACAATGACCTCTTTGAGACCAGAGCCATTAAAGCGGTCTTCAAGGACAGGGCAAAGGAACTCTACGTAAATTCCACCAAGTCAATGACCGGTCACCTTCTGGGCGGCGCCGGAGCCGTTGAGCTCATCGCCTGCGTAAAGGAGATCGAGGAAGGCTACATCCACAGGACCCTGGGCTGGGCCGAGCAGGATGAGGAAATGGATCTTAACTACTGCCCCGAGGGTGCGAATGTTCCCATAAAGTATGCCCTGTCAAATTCACTGGGCTTCGGCGGACACAACGCCACAGTCATTGTGGGCAGGTTTGAATGAACGGAGAATACCGATGTCAGTATACAATACAGCAGAGATAATGGAGATAATCCCCCACAGGCAGCCCTTCCTGCTCATCGATACCATCGAGGAGCTTGAAGAAGGAGTCAGGGCTGTGGGTAAAAAATGCGTCACCATGAATGAGCCCTTTTTCGGCGGACATTTCCCGGGAAATCCGGTGATGCCCGGAGTGCTGATCATAGAGGCCATGGCCCAGGTCGGGGCCGTTGCCATGCTTTGTAAAGAAGAAAACAGGGGCAAGACGGCATATTTTGCCTCCATAAACTCGGCAAGGTTCAAGCAGAAGGTGGTCCCCGGAGATGTCCTTATGCTGGAGTGCGAGATAATCAAGCAAAAGGGTTCCATCGGCGTGGGCAAGGCTACCGCAAAGGTTGAGGGAAAGACCGTGGCCAGAGCTGAGCTGACATTTGCTATCGGATAGGTGAGCGGAAATGGATTTTATACAGAAAAGGATAAAGGAATTTGCCGAAAAGAGGCGCGGAAACGAGCCCGAGGGTACTGAGACCGACGTTCAGATAGAATGTCCCTCCTGTAAAAATATGATAAGCCGTAAGGAAGCAGCCCAGAACTATTATGTCTGCCCCATGTGCGACAGCTACTTCCGTGTCAGGACCAATAACCGTCTGCGCATGGTTGTGGATGCGGGCAGCTTTCAGGAATGGTTTACCGATATCGAAGAGACGGATCCACTGGATTTCCCCGGATACATGGATAAGCTTGAAGGCGCCAGGGAAAAGACCGGCCTCAAGGAAGGCGTTACCGTGGGACTGGCCAAAATCGATTCACAGGACTGCGTTGTCGGTGTCTGCGATTCCAGGTTCCTCATGGGAAGCATGGGTTCCGTATACGGAGAGAGGATTACAAAGGCCGTTGAAAAGGCTACCGAGCTGAGGTTACCGGTCGTTATCTTCTGCTGTTCCGGCGGAGCGAGGATGCAGGAAGGCATAGTTTCACTGATGCAGATGGCTAAGACCGCCGCTGCCATCAAGGCCCACGGAGATGCGGGACTGTTATACATTCCCGTCCTTACCGATCCCACCACGGGAGGCGTCACCGCCAGCTTTGCCATGCTGGGTGACGTGATACTGGCCGAGCCCGGAGCCCTCATAGGCTTCGCAGGCCCCAGAGTCATAGAGCAGACCATAGGAGAAAAGCTTCCGGCGGGCTTCCAGAGAGCCGAGTTCCAGCTGGAGCACGGTTTTGTCGACATGATCGTCAGAAGGGAAGCCCTTAAGGGCACCCTTTCATATCTGATAAAGAACTTTGATCCCGCAAAGGACAGGGAGCATTTCAGCCTTGATTTCACCCAGGATATTCCCGAGGCCTATGCCCCCTCAGAGATTATGAAGGAGAGGATGGCAAAGGGCATGCCCCTTACCGCCTGGGACAGGGTCAAGGTCGGAAGGAATCTGGACAGACCTACCACATCGACCCTTATAGATTACATCTTCGACGATTTTTACGAGCTCCACGGCGACAGGCAGTGTAAAGATGACAAGGCTGTCATAGCCGGTCTCTGCACCCTTGCGGGCCAGAGCTTTGTGGCAGTGGGCATTGAAAAAGGAAATGACATCAGCCAGTGCCAGATCCACAATTTCGGCATGGCAGGTCCCGAGGGTTACAGAAAGGCCATGCGTGTCATGAAGCTGGCCGAGAAGTTCAACAAGCCGATAATCTGTTTTGTAAATACTTCCGGCGCATATCCCGGGAAGGACGCCGAGGAGAGAGGACAGGGCGAGGCCATTGCCAGAAACCTCTACGAAATGTCGGCCCTTAAGGTTCCGGTGCTCTCCGTGTTCTGCGGCGAGGGCGGATCCGGCGGAGCGCTTGCTTTGGGAGTGGCCAATCAGGTATGGATGCTTGAAAACGCAACCTACTGCGTACTCTCGCCCGAGGGCTTTGCCTCAATTTTATGGAAGGATTCAAAGCGGGCGGCAGAGGCTTCCGATGTGATGAGGATCACAGCCCAGGAGCTTAAGAAACTGGGCATAATCGAAAAGATCATTCCGGAGTACGGCGGAGCGGATTACGATACCGCCGAATCCATTGCCATGTATATCAGAGACGGACTTATAGAATTTGTCAAAGCCTTTGACGGACAGTCGGGCGCTGCCATCGCAAAAGACCGGTATGACAGGTTCAGAAGATTTTAAAAGCCATTAGGAGGAAAAAATGTCATTCAGGATCATCGGAACGGGAAGCTGCGTTCCGGCAAAGTCAGTATCTAATGATGAGATAGCACAGTTTGTAGACACTTCCGACGAGTGGATAAGCCAGAGGACGGGAATACGTTCCAGGTATATAGCCATCGAAGAGACCACCGCGGGAATGTCGGCAGATGCAGCACGCAAAGCCATGGATGAGGCGAAGGTCAGCCCGGAAGAGATAGATCTGTTGATCGTTGCCACAGTCTCGGCAGATCGCTTTTATCCCAGCGCGGCATGCGAGGTTCAGGCAGCCATCGGCGCGGTGAATGCCATGGCCTTCGATGTAAACGCAGGCTGCACCGGATTTTTGTATATCATGCAGATAGCCGACGGATTTTTCCGTGCAGGCACCGCCAAAAAGGCGCTGCTCATAGGAGCGGAGACCCTTTCAAAGATGACGGACTGGAACGACCGCACCACCTGCGTGCTCTTCGGAGACGGAGCGGGAGCCGCCGTTTTGGAGGCGGATGATTCCCGCAGGATCTGTTTCTCCGCCGGAGCCGACGGAAGCAGAGGGCTTGCGCTGGAGTGTAAAAACAGGCCGGTGAACAATCCCTTTGTCAAAAATGAGTATGAGCTGGATCACACCCACATGGACGGTCAGGCGGTGTTCAAGTTCGCCGTAAAGACCGTGCCCGCAGCCATAGAGGATGCTTTGGAAAAGGCAGGAGTCACTGTGGATGACATCGATCTGTTCCTGCTCCACCAGGCCAATATCCGTATCATCGAGTCAGTGGCAAAGCGTCTTAATGCCCCCATCGAAAAGTTCCCCATAATCATGCAGGATTACGGAAATATTTCCGCGGCCAGCGTTCCGGTACTTATCGATGATCAGATGAGAAAGGGCATGCTTAAGAAGGACATGAAGGTTGTAATGGCAGGCTTTGGCGCCGGACTTACCTGGTCGGCGGCAGTTCTGGATATTTAAAAGCTTGCGATCCGACAGTTTTTGTTTTTCGTTTTATGCAGGAGGAAGAAGCTATGGGTGCAAACAGGATGAGCCGCCTGTTTACCGAGCTTTCAAAATCGATACTGGATGCGGAAGAAAAGGTCCTGACAACGGGAGAATTCTCTGATATCACCATCAATGACATTCATGTCATAGATGCTGTCGGAAATGAAGAGGCCCGCCCAAGCTCCGTGGTGGCAAAGCGTCTGGGAGTCACCATGGGCACCCTGACGAAAGCCGTGGACGGCCTTGTGAAGAAAGAGTACGTCCAGAGGACAAGGTCCGAAAATGACAAAAGACTGGTGCTCCTTTCGCTTCTGCCCAAGGGCCTGAAGGCGTTCAAAATGCATGCCGAGTTCCATGACAGGATGATGGACGCAGTGCTTGCACAATTTGAACCGGAGGAGACCCTGATACTTGAAAGAGGGCTGGACAGCCTGAAGAAATATCTGGTGAACGGACTGGCCTGAGAGCCTTATGTGCACATGTGAAAGAGGGGTTTTTCCCCTCTTGTTTTTTATCTTAAGATGTGATAATAATTAAATGTCTATCTTGTTTCGGAGATAATTCCCAACAGAACCATTTTATTTTGATCATTGTCAAAGGAGAAATATGCGAGAAAAATATGAATCTCTTTCGCTTGCAGCATTGAAAGAGCTTGCCAAGAGCAGGAAGCTACGCGGTATCTCCACCATGAAAAAGGCAGATATCATAGAGCTCATGCTCAAAAAAGACGAGGAGGAGAGGGAGGAAGCCCTTGCCCAGGGCAAACCCGAACCCGAGATCGTCAAGACGGTGGCCTCGGTCCGCAGAAAAGATGGATCGGGCGAGGGATCCGAGGGCGATATTGATGCGGTTCCCTCGGACAAGGAATCCCTTGATTCAGGCATTGTGGCCAACGGCATACTTGAGGTTATGTCCGACGGCTTCGGCTTTATCAGATCTGACAATTACATGCCCGGCGACGCTGATGTGTATGTGGCTCCCAGCCAGATCCGCAGATTCAATCTCAAAACCGGCGATATCATAGTGGGAAACACCAGGATAAAGACCCAGGGAGAGAAATTCTCGGCGCTTCTTTACGTAAAGACCATAAACGGACTTCATCCCTCCGAGGCATCCAGGCGTCCCAATTTTGAAGACCTTACCCCTATTTTTCCCAATTCCAGGCTCAGGCTTGAGATAGGTCAGTCCAGCACCGCCATGAGGATCATGGATCTCATGAGCCCCGTTGGAAAGGGACAGAGAGGTATGATCGTCTCTCCTCCCAAGGCGGGAAAGACCACCCTCCTCAAGGAAGTGGCAAAGTCCATCACCTACAATTATCCCGAGATGTACCTCATAGTGCTCCTTATCGATGAGCGCCCCGAGGAAGTTAACGATATCAAAGAGTCTGTTAAGGGCCGTCATGTGGAGGTTATCTATTCCACCTTCGACGAGCTTCCCGAGCATCACAAAAGGGTTTCCGAGATGGTGATCGAAAGGGCAAAGCGTCTGGTGGAGCACGGCAAGGATGTCATGATCCTTCTGGATTCCATCACCAGGCTTGCCAGAGCCTACAACCTTACGGTTCCCCCTTCGGGCCGTACCTTATCAGGCGGTCTTGATCCTGCGGCACTCCATATGCCCAAGAGATTTTTCGGAGCAGCCAGAAATATGCGTGAGGGCGGATCCCTCACCATACTTGCCACGGCTCTTGTGGAGACGGGTTCAAAGATGGACGATGTGGTATACGAGGAGTTCAAGGGAACAGGCAACATGGAAATGGTGCTCAACAGAAAGCTTCAGGAGAAGCGTGTGTTCCCTGCCATAGACATACCCAAATCCGGTACCAGGCGGGAGGACCAGCTTTTGTCACCCGAAGAAATGGAAGCGGTGAACATCTTAAGGCGCGGACTCAACGGTCTCAAGCCCGACGAAGCCGTTGAGCAGATACTCAATCTTTTTGTCAAAACCAGGAACAACCGTGAGTTTATAGACATAATAAAGAAAAAGTCCATCTTTTGAGATATAAAGTACTTGCAAACGCAGTAGCGTTATGATAAAATGCTTGAGTTGTTAAATATTCCAATCCGATAGGCGGGGCGAGGGAAACCGGATAGTCCTACCGGGATTGCACACCATGGAGGTTAAAATGAAAGAAGGAATACATCCTGATTATTATGAGGCTACCGTTACCTGCAACTGCGGTAACACATTCACAACCGGATCCACCAAGCAGGAAATACACGTCGAGGTATGCTCAAAGTGTCATCCTTTCTACACCGGACAGCAGAAGGCGGCAAGAGCTGCCGGCCGTATTGACAAGTTCAATAAGAAGTATGGCGTTAAGGAGTGATCCTGAGTTTTTGTACAAACCGGCCGTTGCCTTTCGGGTAACGGCCTTTTTTTTCAAACCGGTGAAACTATGGAAAAGTGTAAAAAATACAGCGGCATAGGCGGACAGGCGGTAATGGAAGGCATCATGATGCGCAACGAGGACCGCTACAGCGTCGCCGTCCGCAAAATAGACGGTGAGATCGAGCTCATGACGGACGACTTTAAGCCCGTGCTTGGAGGCACAGTCACAAAGATCCCCTTTGTCAGAGGCATCTTCGTCATGATCAATTCCCTGTCGTTGGGACTTAAGACCCTCAGCTGGTCCGCGGAATTCTTCGAGGACGAGGAGGAGGATCAAAAGAAAGCCGAAGAAAAGAAAGCCGAAGAAAAAAGCGCTGAGGAAGAGAAGACTGAGGATAGGAAAGAGGACGGGGGAAAGGCTTCGAAGGACAAAAAAGAGTCGGACAACTCCCTGATGATGGCACTGACACTGGTGCTTTCCTTTGCCATGTCCATAGTCATCTTTGTCCTCATTCCCTATTTTATCTCCGAGCTTATCAGAAAGGCCACCGGCTCCAGGCTCCTGCCTGCCATTGCCGAGGGCGTGCTGAGGCTCATTATCTTCATAGGGTACGTGGCGGCCATTTCTCTTATGGAGGACATAAAGAGGGTTTATATGTACCACGGCGCCGAGCACAAGTGCATAAACTGCGTGGAGAGAGGCTGCGAACTCAACGTGAAGAACGTTATGGATTCCTCCAGATTCCATCCCAGATGCGGCACCAGCTTCATGCTCTTTGTGATGGTCATAAGCATTATCCTCTTTTTGTTCATACACACGGATGACAGGATAATGCGCCTGGTCATCAGACTGCTGCTGATACCCGTTATCGCCGGCATTTCATATGAGGTCATAAGGCTGGCGGGCAGTACCGACAATTTCCTGGTGCGCGCGCTTTCGGCACCGGGCATATGGCTGCAGCATCTAACCACCAGGGAGCCTGATGAGCAGATGGCAGAGGTTGCCATCTCGGCCGTTGAGGCAGTCTTTGACTGGAAGACTTATCTTTCCGATAATTTTCCGGACAGTGTGAAACAAACGGATCAGACATAAGGAGCAGGGTATGAAATACCGCAAGGCCTATGAATGGGGAAAAACCAGACTCGATATCGCGGGCATAAAGGAGAACGCGCTGGATGCGAGGCTCCTTCTTGAGTTTGTCTGCCACACCGGAGCGGGTGATCTTTACGCCCACAGCGAGAGAGAGCTCACTGACGATGAGCAGCAGCGATACGAAAACCTTATCATGCTCAGGGCGGAGAGGAAGCCACTGCAGCATCTCACGGGATATACGGAGTTCATGGGACTCAGGTTTTTTGTGAATTCCGACGTGCTGATCCCCAGACAGGACACCGAGATCCTGGTGGAGGAAGCCATGATAGACGTGTCCGATGGTGACAGGGTGCTGGATATGTGCACCGGAAGCGGATGCGTGCTCCTCTCGCTCATGCGGTATAAAAACGATATAAAAGGCGTGGGGGCCGATATCTCCACCGAGGCACTGAAGGTGGCCGGCAAAAACTACGAGAGCCTTAATGGCGAAATAAGCGGCAGTGCAAAGTTCGTCGAAAGCGACATGTTCGAAAAGGTGGAGGGCACCTTTGACGTGATACTTGCAAACCCGCCCTACATCCGCACCGCAGACATAGAGGGCCTTGAGGACGAGGTGCGCTGTCACGATCCCGCCATTGCACTTGACGGCGGAGAGGACGGCCTTGATTTCTACAGGATAATAGCCGAAAAAGCCGGAGCTCATCTGGAACCGGAGGGCAGGCTGATAATGGAGATCGGCTTTGACCAGGCCCAGGCGGTATCGGGGCTTTTGGACGAAAACGGATTCACGGATATAAGGATCATAAAGGACCTGGCGGGTCTTGACAGAGTGGTCTACGCAAGAAGGGAACAATAAGATGTTTGACAAGCTGGAAGCGCTGCTGCACAGATACGAGGAGCTGCTGGAGCTCCTGGGTATGCCTGATGTGGCTGCCAACCCCGACAATTTCAGAAAGCTGAGCAAGGAAGAGAGCGAGCTCAAGCCCATAGTGGACGCCTACAGGGAATACAAGCGCAGCAAACAGGATGTTCAGGACTCCCTGGACATGCTGGAGGGCGAGTCCGATGAGGACATGAAGGAAATGCTCAAGGAAGAGCTCTCCGACGCAAAGAAGCGCATAGAGGAGCTGGAGGAGAAGCTTAAGATCCTTCTTCTTCCCAAGGATCCCAACGACGACAAGAACGTGGTTGTTGAGATAAGGGCAGGTGCCGGCGGAGACGAGGCGGCGCTTTTCGCCTCGGAGATATACAGGATGTACGTGAACTACGCCGAGAGCCGGCGCTGGAAGGTTGAGCTCATCAACGTGGACGAGATCGGCATCGGCGGTATGAAAGAGGTACAGTTCATCATCAGCGGCCAGGGAGCCTATTCTGTGATGAAGTACGAGAGCGGAGTCCACAGGGTACAGCGCGTGCCAGAGACGGAGTCCGGCGGCAGGATCCATACCTCCACCATATCTGTTGCGGTCATGCCCGAGGCAGACGAGGATATAGACATAAAGATAGAGGAAAAGGACATCAGGATCGATGTGATGAGAGCCTCCGGAAACGGCGGACAGTGCGTAAATACCACGGATTCGGCAGTACGTCTCACCCACTATCCCACGGGTATAGTCATCTACTCCCAGACCGAAAAATCCCAGATCCAGAACAGGGAAAAAGCCTTTAACCTGCTTAAGACCAAACTCTACGATCTGGAACAGCAGAAGCGCCACGACGAAGAGGCGGAGCTGAGGCGCAGTCAGGTGGGTACGGGTGACCGTTCGGAAAAGATCAGAACCTACAATTTCCCCCAGGGAAGAGTCACCGATCACAGGATAAATCTTACTCTTTACAAGCTTGACAAGGTGATGGACGGAGACATCCAGGAGATAATCGATGCCTGCATCGCCGCGGACCAGGCAGCCAAGCTTCTAAAAATGAACAAAAACACATAAAGTGTAGACTAATTGTAAACTTTTTGTTACAATAGGTTAAATGAGTAAAGAATGGAGACCTTATCTCATTTGATAGGAGATCATTAATGTCAAAACGGGGTACGGCAAAGGCCAAAGCGCCATCGGTCAGTGATCACTACAACGACATCCTCTCCACCGATGCCCTCACAGGCATCCTTAACAGGCGGGGATTTTATGTTGCAACCGAAGAACTCATACGTGAAAACACGGATACCGACTACGTAATATGTTGTATTAATATAGATAAATTCAAGCTTGTCAACGACCTTTTCGGAATAAAGGCCGGTGATGAGCTTTTGGTGTTCCTTGCTAGCCGTCTCAAAAGATACGTCCGTGAAAAGGGCACCTACGGCCGTCTTACGGCAGATAATTTCGCTATCTGCATCCCCGACGAAAAAAACGTATACAAGCGTGTGACCGCCTCTCTGGAGAAATGGCTGGATACATATCCCATTTCCATCAACATCATAACCAGATGCGGCTTTTACCACATTCACGATCGCAGTGTCGAGGTCGGCATCATGTGCGACCGTGCGAACCTTGCCATCCAGGAGATCAAGGGCAGCTACGAAAAGAGCTACGCCGTATACGATGACACCTTAAGAAAGCGCATCCTCCAGGAACAGGAGATCCTGAACGAGATGAAGAATGCCCTGGATTCGGGGCAGTTCGCAGTTTACTATCAGCCCAAGTTCAACATGGAGAACGGAAAGCTAATAGGCTCCGAGGCACTGGTGCGCTGGATCCATCCCGAAAAGGGTCTTATCTCACCCGGTATCTTTGTACCCATATTCGAAAAGAACGGCTTTATCTCGTCCCTTGACCAGTATGTCTGGGAGACGGTATGCCGGGACATAAGACAGTGGCTCGATGAGGGCTATACCGTTTGCCCCGTTTCCATAAACGTTTCAAGAGCAGAGCTGTACAATAAGGACCTCTCCAATTTCCTTGTGAAGCTTGTAAACAAATACAAGGTTCCCCAGGAGTTTGTGCAGCTTGAGATCACCGAGTCTGCCTACACCGACGATCCCGATCAGATCATCAGGATGGTCCGTGACCTTAAGTCGAGAGGATTCGTTATCCTCATGGATGACTTCGGATCCGGTTATTCCTCACTGAATACCCTGAAGGACGTGCCTGTTGATGTGCTTAAGCTCGACCTTAAGTTCCTCTACAACATGGACCACAACCTCAAGGCAAACTACATCCTCAAGTCCGTGGTGCAGATGGCCATGAGGCTTGACCTCATAGTGATAGCGGAGGGGGTGGAGACCGAGACCCAGGCAGAGTTTTTAAAGTCGATCGGATGTATCAGGGCCCAGGGTTATCTTTACGCAAAGCCCATGCCCAAAAAGGACCTTGAGATGTTTCTGTCGGATCCCGATAGGGTATCCCAGACCGACGAGGACGCAAGAGAGGCCATAGTAAACATAGACGATGTACTGGCAGGCTTCCACAGAGAGGACGAGCTTGAATGGTACAGGGCCGCTGTTATCCAGCTTAAGGCCATGCTCTATGAGTACGACATAGAAAACGACATCATGCTTATCTTTGACATGCAGATGGAGGACGAATCCAGAGAGCTTCAGAGAATGGAGATAGCATCCTATCTCTCCGCTCTGGAAAACGGCGATTTCATGTATGAGGATGACAGTCCCCAGGTGCTTGACATGATAAAGCGCCGTGATATAGAGCCCCTTGACATCAGGCTCAAGGCCTTCGGCGCAAGCAGCAGGGGCTACAGATGGTACAGGCGGGACGGCCGTGTACTCACCACTTCCGACGGTACTCCCAAGTCCATAGTGGGCGTCCTCAGAGACGTATCCGACGAAAAGGCCGAGATGGCCATGCTTGAGGTGGTATCCACCTTTGAAAATGAAAAAGACGAGAGGATGCTCATGGAGCGTGTGCTGGCAGCCATAACCTACGGTCTTGCCGCCAGCTCGACGGGTATTATCTTTACCAGAGGCAGGCGTTCTACCGACCTTGGAGGAGTTGTCCTCGACATAAACGGCGACCGTGAGGTCATCTATGACGCAGAGGTCATAACTGCCCTGGATGAAGAGATATCAAAGCTTGAGATCAACGATCAGGGTATAAGCGTCCTGAATGTAGATGATTTTTATTCCTTCGGCCCCGCCATACAGGAGGTATTTTTCTCCAAGGGAGCCAGGATAGTTGCGGTATACAGGGTGGTGCTTTCCGAGAAGCTCACCATGGTGGTCTTCACCACTTATAAAGCGGCGGGCAAGCGTTTTACACCCGACGACATGCGTCACCTCTCAGAGGTTTACAGATCCGTCAGGAACAGCTACGACCGCCTTTACTCCGACCGCTTCGAAAAAGAAGACACGGAGATGTACTACCATGCCTTCTCAAAATCCGGCACCAGGCTCTGGGAGTGGGATATCAATTCACATATCCTCCACAGGACCGGAAACGCACAGGACGATGACGGCATGGGCGAGTGGGTTGAAAACGTTCCCGATGTCTATGTTGAAAACGGCATGATCCATCCCGATTTTGTGGATGATTACCTCCGGGTATACAGAAATCTTGAGAGCGGCAAAGACGACACCATCATGATGAAAAAGCGCCAGCTCGACGGTTCCTATGTATGGGTACATATCGGTTATTCCGTTATCACCGACGTGAACGGCGATCCGGTAAAGGCTATCGGTATCGGCGAGGACGTAGACCAGCTCTACCAGAGCCAGATGCATGTCCGCGAGATGATCATGCGAAAGACCTTTACAAAGGATCACGACAAGCGCGGCTGGTTCAAGGTCGATCTCGAAGCCGACACGGTCCTTGAGGCAGAGGGCGATCTGATAGTTGTCGAGAGCGGAAAGTCGTATCACTCCTATGTGGACAGGTTCTGTGAGGAGAGCGTAGTCCCCGAGGACAGAGAGAAGTTTTTGAGGAACAATCTTCCGGATGACCTGCTTGATTATTACATGCACGGCACCAGGGTGGTAGCCAGCTCATACCGCTATAAGCGCCCCGACGGCCGTATCAGCCGCAGGTTCCTGAGCATTGACATAGACCGCGACAAAGAGAACAGGCTCTGTGCTTACATCAGGCACCGCAGTATGGACTGCGCACATCAGAGCGAAAAATATGCAGTCAGCGCCATCCGCTGGAACGAAAAGATGGGCATGTACGAGGAAAAATCCTTTACGGAGATCGCACGCGGCATTATGAACAACGAAAAGCACCTCAGGGGAGCTTTATACATAATAGACATGGATAAATCCAACCTCATCCGTGAGACCCTGGGTGAAAAGTATGCCTCAGAGCTTGTCTTCAACATAGCCTCCATAATCAAGGCCATCATGCCTGACAACGCTATTTACGGCAGGCTTCTTGACGACAGGTTTGCGGTGTTCATTCCCGAGATCGAAAGCCACAGGGAATGCTTCATAATCTACCGCGACATACAGAAGAGCGTTTATAATGCCTTTACCATAAACAAGATCCACTACGTACTTTCCTGCAGCATGGGCCTTGGCTTCACCGAGGAGTACGTCGGGGATTACGATGGCCTGTACTCAGCTACACTTGACGAAATGTATTCGGCAAAGTCTATTGAGACGAGCATTTAGAATGGGCATAGAAAAAAAGAAACCGGTTTCGGATAACGATAAAAAAGAATTCATAAGCTTTTATAGCGATAATAAGGACGCCCTTGAGGCAGACGAAAACCTTAAGGCAGCCTACAGGGCCAGCGTTGAGGAAGGCGTGAAAAAGGGCTGGATAGAAGCTCTCTCCGCCAAGGCATACGGATGCTACGGCGGCGACTGTGTCTTCGAGTGCGACTGGAAAGAGGCCGAAAGGTGTCTTTTAAAGCTGGTGGAGCTTGACGGGGAAAACAACCCCTTCTATTACAATACCCTGGGATACATCTATTATTACGGAAGATGCAGCGACGGAGTGCCCAACTACGAAGAAGCCTTTAAGTATTTTTCGGTTGGTGCCATAGCCGGCGTTTTTGAGTCGCGCTACAAGATCGCCGACATGATGATCAACGGCAAGGGAGCCCTGAAAAACCGTAAGGCGGCCGCCAGCATCATCATAGGCATGTACGATGAAAACTACGACATTTTCTGCAAGGGCAGGTATGACGGGAAGTTTGCCGACGTGTCCCTCCGAATGGGCGGTCTCTATGAGAGCGGCACCGGCGTGGAGCAGGATGCGGAGCTTGCCTATTACCATTATCTGCAGGCTGATTTTGCAATTAAGAAGCGCTTTGAGACCGCAAGGATGTACGGCGACGAAAAGGTCAGGGAAAGCATAGAAAAGGCTGTGAAGCGGGTGAGGGAGAAGCTCCCCGAAACCTTCTTTAAAAAGAGCATGACATTTGAAAATCCCGCCATTTTCGGTCTGATGCTCCAGGGCTGTTCCGGCCTTGACATAGAGCTGGATTACAGGCGCGGAAAGTACTATCTGAAGGGCAAGACCCTGGCCGGAGAGGACGATGTCTCCGAAAACCTCATAACCATCGCCGAGATGGAGTTCTGCTCCCTGGCTGATGAAGTTGAGATGGAACTTAAAGGGGTCAGCGACATCAGCACCGACGAACTTCCCTCAAAGGCCTTTATCACCCACATAGTCTGCAACGATGATGATGACTCTTGGGAGTTTTATCACGGAGACTATATGCTGCTCTCGTTTAAGTGCAAAGAGTTTATCTTCACCGGCCGCACATGGTGTCGGGGAAAAGCGGGAGATTGGAAGTGACATTTAACGAAGACGAGTTCTACGACGAACAGGAAGAACTCCTTGAAAGAAGAAGACAGCTCAGAAGGAAAAAAAGACAACGGGCCGGCATCATACGCACGGCTCTTGTTTTTGTGTTCGGACTGGCAGCGGGAGCGGTGCTGATGGTGGCTCTTGCCCGTTATCTGCCCTCTGTCCTTCAGAAAAGCCCGGTCCCGACAGCGGAGGCATCATCAAAGCCCGAAACTGCCATGGGACAGGCGGGTGAGGCCGCCGGGGATATGACCGGGGATGCTGCCGCCGAAGATGAAGCGTCACGGCTCACCGGCGAAGAGATAGAGCAGATCCGCGACAATACCGAGGTCAAGGGTGAAAAGGAAAAGGCCCTGCTCGGAGCTGTGGACGATGCGGAGATGATCATCCGCTTTGCCCAGAGCAGCAAGGAAAAGACAAAGGAAAATGATGAGCCCCTGCCCGAAAACGTCGATGAGATAATAGAGGAAAAGCTTCCCGAGACAGAGGGAAGCGAAAGCGGCAGGAAGAGCTCCGACCAGCTGATAGAAGACGTTAAGCAGGCCCTCATCAGAGGCGACGGCACAATGAATGCGCTCCGCCGTCTTTTTGTGGACCAGATCATTGTTACCAGAGAGGGAGACTTTTTCTTCTTCCCCATCACCGATGAGCTTGCCCATAATTCCTACCGCAGCGAATCCCTCAGGGAAAACTCCGACGGCAGTCTGGATTATTTGGACGAAGAAGGTTTTTCGGCTAAAAAAGGTGTGGACGTGTCCCGTTACCAGGGAGAGATAGACTGGGAAAAGGTGAAGGGAAGCGGCATTGATTTCGCCTTCTTAAGAGCCGGCTTCAGAGGTTACGGTTCCGGCGCCCTCCAGGAGGACGAGACCTTTGTGCCAAACGCCCTTGCGGCTTCTGCCCAGGGCATAGAGATCGGGGCTTACTTTTTCAGCCAGGCGGTCACCGAGGATGAGGCCCGTGAAGAGGCAGATCTGGTGATAGGCCTGCTGGACGGGCAAAAGATAGCCTATCCCATTGTATATGATGTGGAGCGGGTTTCCGGGGGGCGTATGAGCTCCCTGAGCCAGGAAAAAATGACGGATATCTGTCTGGCTTTCTGCAACAGGATATCCGAGGCGGGATATACCCCCATGATCTACGGAAACATGGAAACCTTTCTGCTGATGCTGGACATGAAGCGGATCGAGGGGATAGAGAAGTGGCTGGCTTTTTACAACAACGACTTCTACTTCCCCTATGATTACTCCATATGGCAGTACTCGGCCTCGGGAAGCGTTGAGGGCATCGAGGGCAAGGTTGACCTGAATCTGGATCTGAAGAGACAGATGTAGTCATCCGGCCTTTCGATTTACTGTTTTTTCGCCTTATTCATACCGTGCCATGATCCTGTTAAAAAGGTTCGCAAGTCCACATCTGAAGGTCAGGATCATTCCCAGCACTGCGCCCAAAGCGGCCTGTGCAATCTCGTAGGGAAGCTTCAGCATTGCGTACTCGTATGTGCTGTAAACATATATCTTTCCGAGTGTATAACCCACTACCATTATGATACCGCCGACGAAAACGCCGATACCTGCCGCAAGCTTCGGGCGGTTTTTGAAGGTGTGATGTGCGATAAGTGAGATAACCGCTGCCTGGAGACCGTGGGTCACCAGGGATACGAACATGGGCAGAGGATAGAAGAGCATGTCTCCCAGGAAGGAACCCACACCGCCGGCCACAAAGGCCTCAAAGGGGTTCAAAAGGATGGCGGCCACACAGATGACTGCGTCGCACAGATAGAGATGTCCTCCCGGAACGGGAATGCCGAAGGATGAGGCGGCTATGTTCAGCGCCATGAGTACGGCTGTCATTGTGATCCTGATGGTGGCTGATCCTGTTTTCTTTTCCATAATAATCCTCCTCGCTTACTACAACTTTTTGAGTGTGATTTACCTATCATATCACTATGCAAATAAAAGCGCAAGCTTTTTTGCATTTGCCATTGTTGCAAACCATAGTATGAAGTGATAGTCTATATAATAAAATTTTCAGAGGTGAAAATCCATATGGATAATAAACAAAAAAGCGGAGCCGTGAAGGCGATAGTAGTGGTTATTATCATCCTTCTGCTCTGCGCCGCGGCCGTGGCCGCATTTTTCTTGATAAAAAACAGGGGCCGTAATTCACAGCTTGATTCCTACGGTGAGGGCACCGTGGAAAAAAGACTGGGAGACGTATCCTTCAGGATCCCGCTGATGTGGATCCCCACCGAAGAGACCATGGAGAGAGTTGTCTGCGAACCTGTGGACAAGTACGGCAACAGAGCCTATATTATGGCTGAGTATAAAAAGGTGGATCTGCCCAGGAGTAATACCAGCATCACCGCCGACACCAGGGACGCATTCGACGAGAGCAACAATGTCATCTCCGTCTGGCTCGAGAGCCTTCCCGTGGGCAGTATCAAACGGGTCTATGACGCAAGAGGTTTCACATATTCCGATACCAGGAACGGCGAGGCATGGAGCTATACCGGCTATATCATACCCATCAGGGGAACGGCGGTGTTCACCTATATCTGCGGAGTTCCCGACAGTGCGAAATACAACAGATACGAGGATGACTTAAACTACATATACGACAATATCATCATTCCCGCCGATGCAAATGAGGACGAACAGGCTGAGGATGTGAACAACCTCACCATAAAGGCGGTGGATTACGATCTGGGGAATTCCGTGAGGCTTCACATGGAAAACCTGCTGGACATCGCCCATGATGAGAATCAGGTTCTGGCCTTTGTCAGGGCGGAGGATCTGCTTGTCGGGAAATACGTTATGGCCCAGATCAGCGAGGTGCTGCGCAAAATGGAGCTTGAATACTGTATGGTCTCTCTTGAGATCGGCGGTGAGCCTAAGTTTACCACCATACTCAGGAAGGGCGAGATCACCTCGGTTTTCTGGACGGATGAGAAGGGCGAAGTAGTGTATGACAGTACCCCGGAATGGTACGATGAATCCACCGATGATCCCGATGTCAGGGCCCTTATCCTGGAGTCGACGGACAAAGGGATGCAGTCCGTGGTGGATTTCTTCGGAAATTAAGTAAAACTTCCCGTCTCAGGTGTTATAACACTTGAATTTACCGCCCTTAAAATGGTAAAATACCATTCGTGAGAGTGCGTCCGTTTATAACAGATCATCGATCGGAGACAGGATGGACAGGGTGGATAAGAGGCATACAACTCAAAATGTTATCATAGCTGTTCTGGTCACGGTTTTTTTTGTGGGCATTATTTTTATGTATTACAACATGCTCTACAACGAAAAGCGTGAAAATATTATCAAGGAAGGCGAGATGGTAGCAAGGGATTCCGTGGATCAGATCGACAAGTATCTTGCCACCAATGTGGATTCCATCAAGCTGGCGGCCTACACCCTGAACGGCATGATCGTGGAAAAACGTTCGGACCAGGAGATCCAGGATTATCTTCTGGCTCAGTCCACTGCCATAAAGAGCGCGGTTCTTGAAAACTCCACCGGTCTTTACGCCTATATAAACGGCAGGTTCTTCAGCGGCACCGGCTGGGTACCCCCCGAGGGCTATGACCCCACAGCGCGGCCCTGGTACACAAAGCCCATGGAAAACCCGGGAGAACTGACCATTCTGGAACCCTATGTGGATGTTCAGTCCGGAAATGTCATGCTTGCCCTGGGCAAGACCCTTTGCGACGGCGTCAGCGTCATATCCGTAGACGTATCCCTTGACAGGATCCAGAGCCTTACGGAGGAGGCTGTGGCAAGCGGAGATTCCGACATCGAGATGGTCCTCAACGACAAGGGTGAGGTTGTTGCCCACTCCGACAAAAACGAGATCGGGAAGATCTACGGCGGCAATGACGGATCCTTCGGATCGCTGATCGCCTCAGGCCTTGGGGACTCTGCGGGGCACTTTGAATTCAGTTATCAGGGTTCAAATTACATAGCTTATACCGCCAGTCTGGAGAACGGATGGCACTGTATATCCGTAAAGAATGCAACGGAAGTATTCGGTTCCCTTAAGATCATATTTCTTGCCACCATAGCCCTGGTGATACTCACGGTCATCATCATCGCCATATTTACCTCCAGGTCAAACAGGTACCTTGTTATGTCCGAAAGGGCCATAGCGGCTAACCGTGCAAAGTCGGCCTTTCTGTCAAACATGTCCCACGAGATCAGGACACCTATCAATGCGGTTCTGGGCATGAATGAAATGATCCTGCGGGAGAGCGGCGATCCGGTCATACTGGGCTATGCCGAAAACATAAAGACCGCCGGCAAAAACCTCCTGGGTATTATAAACGATATCCTGGATTTCTCAAAGATAGAAGCAGGTAAGATCGAGATCATTCCCGTGGATTACGATCTCACATCCGTGATAAACGATCTGGTGAACATGATCCGCGCCAGGGCAGAGGAAAAAGGACTGCTCCTCACCCTTGACATAGACAGTGACATTCCCAGATTTCTCAATGGCGACGAGATCAGGATCAAACAGATAATCACTAACCTTTTGATCAATGCCGTAAAATATACAGAGACCGGAAGCGTGGGGCTTTCACTGGGCTATAAAAAGACCTCCCATCCGGATTACATTCTTCTTGCCGTCACCGTAAATGATACGGGCATCGGTATCAAAGAAGAAGATATGGAAAAGCTCTTCTCCGAGTTCGAGCGGATAGAGGAAAACCGCAATCGCCACATCGAAGGCACGGGACTTGGCATGAACATCACCGGAGGCCTTCTGGAGCGCATGGATTCCGAACTTAAGGTGTCCAGCGTATACGGAGAGGGATCTGCATTTTCCTTCGAACTGAGACAGAGAGTGGTTAAATGGGACCCCGTGGGAGATCACGAGTTCACCGGCGCCGAGACCCATGATGGCGTGAAAAAGAGCAGGGAGAGCTTTACCGCTCCCGATGCAAGAGTTCTTGTGGTTGATGACAACCCCATGAACCTTATGGTGTTCAAAAACCTGGTACGCCGTACCGGAGTCAAGGTTGACACCGCCGGCAACGGCAACGAATGCATTCTCATTACCGGTGACGTAAAGTATGACGTCATTTTCATGGACCACATGATGCCCGGCAAGGACGGCATAGAGACCATGCATGAGATACGAAAAACACCGGGCAATCCAAATGCGGATACCCCCATGGTGTGCCTGACCGCAAATGCCATTTCCGGCGCCAGGGAAGAGTATACCTCAGCGGGATTTGAGGACTTTCTCACAAAGCCCATCGATCCCGACAGGCTGGAGAGTGTGATGATGCAGTTCATCCCCTCCGAAAAGGTCCACAGGACAGAGGTCGGGGCAGAGTCCGTGACCGAGTCCGAAGGTGAGTACACCGTCCTTTTCTCAAGGCTTGAGCAGAGCGGCGTTGACACAGCTTCCGGCATTCACAACAGCGGTTCCGAAGCATCCTATGTGGAGCTGCTCAGAATCTTTGCCGGATCAATGGACGAAAAAGAGGCCGAGCTTGACCGGTTCATCGAGACCGGAGATATCAGAAACTACACCATAAAGATACATGCTCTCAAGAGCACGATGGGTATCATAGGTGCGGCCGCTCTCAGGGAAAAGGCCCAGAAGCTTGAGGATGCCGGCAAGAGAGATGACAGAGATTACATACTCGCCAACCACGGTGATTTCATAAAGGGATACAGGGCTTTAAGAGACCCTCTTTCAGTCATCGTCGAAAAGGATAGCGGTGACAGGGCTGTTGCCGAGGCTGCCGACTGGATCATGGAGGATTTCTACAAGGCCGTGAGGATTGCAGCCGATGATATGGACTGTGACAGACTGGAAAGCATATTCTCGGAGATGGATGCTTACAGGATCCCCGCTGATCATGAAGAGATATACAAAAAGCTGAAGGCTGCGGCCGCTGATTATGAATACGTCGAGATCCTTTCGATACTTTCAAACATATAAACACACGGAGATAATTAATGGAAAACTGGATCGTTGTGGTTGATGACGAACCTTTCAGCCTTACAAACGCAAAGAACCTGCTCAAGGGAGAGGGCATGAAGGTGAGCTGTCTGCGCTCCGGTGCGGACCTCATCAAATACATGGAAAAAAATGAGCCCGACCTCATACTGCTGGATATCATGATGCCTGAGATGGACGGGTTCGAGACCTACCATGCGCTCAGGGATCTGGAGGATAAGATGGGCAAAAACCCCACCCCGGTCATCTTCCTTACCGGAGAAAACAACAGCGAGATCGAGCGCAGGGGACTGAAGGCCGGAGCCTCCGATTTCATCCGCAAACCCCTTGACAAAGAGATACTTGTGGAGCGCATCAACAACACCATCACCAACAGCAAAAAGATAGAGAGTCTCACGGAGGAGGCATCACTGGATAAACTCACCGGCTTTTTAAACAAGGTGAACGGCACCGAAAAGGTAGCCTCCATCTGCAAAAAGCGTTCCGGTGCGCTTATGGTCATTGACCTGGATAATTTCAAACTGGTGAATGATGTCTTCGGACACGACATGGGAGACCGGGTGCTGGTGGCCTTTTCCGAGGTGGTCAAGCACAATGTCCGGTCCGAGGATGTGGTGAGCCGAATAGGCGGAGACGAGTTCATGATCTTCTTTGCCGACGTCACCCAGGAGGATGCGGTGGCTTCCATCACCGGCAGGCTGAATGTCCAGCTTGCCCAGAGAGCGGCAGAGCTCATGGGTAAGGAGCACGGACTTCCGGTGGGACTTTCCGTGGGCGTAGCCTTTGCTCCCATGCATTCCGATGATTATCAGATTCTTTTCAAGCTTGCGGACAACGCTCTTTACAAGGTGAAACAGAACGGCAAGCATGGCTACGAGATCTATCTTGAGACCTCGGAAGAGGAGTTCACAGCCGATAATCTTGAACACGAGCTTCTCCGCATATCGCAGATACTCGAGGAGAGGGGCGAGAAAAAGGGCGCCCTCATACTGGGCCAGGAGCCCTTCGCCTGGAACTACCGCCTTATCATGAGATATTTAGAGCGCTACGGCGGAGTTGCCACAAAGATCCTCTTTTCCCTGCCTTCAAGAGAGGGAGAGGACGTCTACGCCAAAAACGAAGCCTTTGAGAGCGTGCTGAAGAGGCATCTTAGAAAGAGCGATATAATCTTTCAATACAAGCCCAATCTGTATTTTGTCCTGCTCTCGCTCCTCAAAAACGAGGACTCACAGGGCGTGACAGACCGTATCGCCAATGCCTGGAAAGAGCGTGGTGACATTGCCGCGGCAGGGCTTGAATGTGCCGTTTCCACAACCTTTCCCGAGGACGTGGACGGGCAGTGAATGCCGAAATGAAGAGATAATAATAAAACCCAAGGAGAGATAAAATGTCAAAAGAGCTAGCAAAAACCTACGATCCTTCATCAATGGAGGACAGACTTTACAAAAAATGGGAGGATGGCAAGTATTTCCACGCCGAGGTGGACCGTTCAAAGAAGCCCTTCACCATAGTGATGCCGCCGCCCAATATCACCGGACAGCTCCATATGGGTCACGCCCTTGACAATACCATGCAGGATATCCTCATCCGCTTCAAAAGGATGCAGGGCTACAACGCACTGTGGCAGCCCGGCACCGATCACGCCTCCATCGCCACCGAGGTTAAGATCATCGAGACCTTAAAGAGCGAGGGCGTAGACAGGCACGACCTTGGACGCGAGAAGTTTCTGGAGCGAGCCTGGGAATGGAAGAAGGAATACGGCGGACGTATCACAAAGCAGCTCAGGAAGCTCGGCTCATCCTGCGACTGGGACAGAGAGCGCTTCACCATGGACGAAGGCTGCAACAAGGCGGTGACCGAGGTCTTCTGCAGACTCTATAACAAGGGGCTGATCTACAAGGGAGCCAGGATAGTCAACTGGTGTCCCGTGTGCAATACCTCCATCTCCGATGCAGAGGTTGAATACGAAGAGCAGCACGGCCATTTCTGGCATATTAAATATCCTCTTGTGGATGAAAACGGACAGCCTTCAAAGACAGAGTTTTTGGAGTTCGCCACCACCCGTCCCGAGACCATGCTGGGTGATACCGCCGTTGCGGTCAACCCCGATGACGACAGATACAAATATCTTCACGGCAGACAGGTCTGGCTTCCCATAGTCAACAAGCCAATCCCTGTTGTGGTGGATTCCTATGTAGACATGGAGTTCGGTACCGGCGTCGTAAAGATCACCCCCGGTCACGACCCCAACGACTTTGAGGTCGGAAAGCGTCATGACCTGCCCATCGTCAACATCATGAACGACGATGCCACCATAAACGAGAACGGCGGAAAATACGCCGGCATGGACCGCTATGAGGCAAGGGAGGCAATTGTCAAAGAGCTCACCGAGCTGGGGCTGTTTGTGAGCATCGAGGATCATTCCCACAACGTCGGAACCCACGACAGATGCCACACCACTGTCGAGCCTCTGGTAAAACAGCAGTGGTTCGTAAAGATGGATGAGCTCATCAAGCCTGCGGCTCAGGCGGTTAAAAACGGTGACATCCGCCTGGTACCCGACCGCATGGACAAGACCTACTTTAACTGGACTGACAATATCAGGGACTGGTGTATTTCCAGACAGCTCTGGTGGGGCCATCGGATACCCGCTTACTACTGCGAAAAATGCGGCCATACCGTTGTGGCAAAGGGTGCTCCCGAGAAGTGCGAAAAGTGCGGACACACTCACTTCAATCAGGATCCCGACACACTTGACACCTGGTTCTCATCGGCACTGTGGCCCTTCTCCACACTGGGCTGGCCCGACAAGACTCCGGAGCTTGATTATTTTTATCCCACCGATGTGCTGGTTACCGGCTACGACATCATCTTCTTCTGGGTCATCAGAATGATCTTTTCCGGCTATGAGCAGATGGGAGACAAGCCCTTCCACACCGTGCTCTTCCACGGCCTTATCAGAGACGAGCTGGGCAGAAAGATGAGCAAGTCGCTGGGCAACGGTATCGATCCTCTGCAGGTGGTAGAGCAGTACGGAGCAGACGCCCTGAGGTTCACACTGGTCACCGGAAATGCTCCCGGAAACGACATGAGATTCTCCGATGCCAGGGTACAGGCCAGCAGGAATTTTGCAAACAAGGTCTGGAACGCATCACGTTTCATCATGATGAACATGGAGAGTGTGGATCTTAAAAAGCCAGAGCCTTCCGACCTTGCTCCCGAGGATAAGTGGGTGCTCCACAGCCTCAATTCCGTTATCGGTGAGGTCACCGAAAATATGGAAAAATATGAGCTGGGCATAGCCGTTTCAAAGATCTACGATTTCATTTACGACGTGCTCTGCGACTGGTACATAGAGATGATAAAGCCCCGTCTTTACAACAGCGACGAGGCGGGTAAAGCAGGAAAGAACGCGGCACTCTACACATTGAAGAGTGTGCTCATCGACTCGCTCAAGCTCCTGCATCCCTACATGCCCTTCATCACCGAAGAGATATACTGCACTCTCACCGAGGAGGATAAAGACCGTGAGGCTGATTCCATCATGATCACCGCATGGCCCGTATGCGCAGGCGACAGAGTCTTCGAAAAGGAGGCCCGTGACATTGAGCTTATGAAGGAGGCAGTGAGAGGCATCAGAAACCTGAGGGCCGAGATGAATGTTGCACCTTCCAAAAAGATCAACGTCCACATCGTATCCGAGGATGCATCGGTGCGCTCCGCCTTTGAGGACGGCAGGATATTCTTCACCTCCCTTGCAAATGCGGCCGAGCTTTTCACCGCCGCAACAAAAGAGGGCATAGACGATGACGCGGTTTCCGTTGTGATACCCGGAGCAGTCATTTACATCCCCCTCTCCGAGCTGGTTGATATCGCCCAGGAGATCGCGCGCCTCGAAAAGGAAGAGAAGCGTCTGGAGGGCGAGCTTAAGCGCTGCGAGGGAATGCTCTCAAACGAGAAGTTCATCACCAAGGCTCCCGAGGCAAAGATAGCCGAGGAAAAGGCTAAGCTTGAAAAGTATAAGCAGATGATGGAGACCGTCCGTGAGAGGCTTTCACAGCTCAAAAAATAAGCCGGAATAACCTCTCCCTTGCATTTTTGGCCGTGAGAGGTTATTATATAAAACTGTATTTGCTATTCCATAGCGAAAATGACAGCGTAGTTTGATTGATTAACGGATCTTTTGATAAGGGTCTTATACTCCGGGAGGAGTGTTCCATGATAGATTTTGAGGAAGAACTGAAAAAGTTCCATCCCTCGCTAGAGGTTGACGAATTTGAAGATGCCCTCAGGGACAATGATATCACCGATCTGACGGATATCATGCTTGAGATACTGCATCAGGACAACCCTGCTCAGTGAGGTTTCCCATATGAAATGCTATAACTGCGGCTCGGACTTGTCGGAAAGCAATTTCTGCAATGCCTGCGGGGCTGATGTCGGTCTGTACAAAAGGATCATCTACCTTTCCAACAGATACTACAACGAGGGTCTCGAAAAGGCACAGGTCAGGGATCTTTCAGGTGCAAAGGAGTGCCTGAGGCTGAGCCTGAAATGCAACAAATTCAATACAGAGGCGAGAAACCTTTTAGGTCTTGTATGCTTTGAGATGGGCGATGCCGTTGACGGACTCTCCGAATGGGTCCTTTCCACCAGCTACCAGCCCAAGAAAAATATCGCCGCCGACTTCCTTGATTCCATTCAGAACAATCAGGCAAAATGGGACACGGTAAGGCAGACGATAGCAAAGTACAACAAGGCCCTTGAGTACTGTCGTCAGGACAGCCGCGACATGGCCATAATCCAGCTCAAGAGTCTCCTGAAGCTGAACCCCAACATGGTCAAGGGCCATCAGCTTCTGGCCCTGCTTTACATAGATTCCGAGGAGTGGGATAAGGCTGAGCGCAGTCTGGCCAGGGCAAAGCGTATAGACACCAACAACACCACCACCCTTCTTTATGAGAGGGCAGTGGAAGAGGCTATAAATCACAGGGACGAAACGGATCCCGAGGCTGCAAAGCACCGCAAGAAAAAGACATCCAAGGATGTTATAGAGTACACCAGCGGCAACGAGACCATAATCCAGCCCATAAACAATACAGAGCACTCCGTGGCGGCCACCACCGCCTTAAACATAGCCATAGGTCTGGTAATAGGTCTTGCCATCATGTGGTATCTGGTGCTTCCGGCCAGGGTTAAGAGCGCCCAGAGCAATGCCAATGACAGCGTGGTTGAGGTTAGCACCCAGCTCACCGAAAAGAACGCAAAGATAGACGAGCTCCAAAAGAGGGTGGATGCCCTTGAACAGGACAATTCGGAGCTGATCTCAAAGATGGAAGGACTCACCGGAAGCGACAGCGCCGTGGGAGCGGCCGAAACTCTTATGAAGGCGGCAGCCGGCTATATCCAGAATCCCGACGACCTATCCGGAGTGGCCCAGGAGGTCATCGACATAGATCCGGAATTCGTTGAGGGAGAGGATACCTCCGAAGCCTTCAAAACGCTTTATGCACTCCTTCGTGAATCCGCCTGCAGGCGTGCATCGGAGGAGTATCTTGAGAAGGGCCTTGCCAGTCTCAAGGCAGACGATTATCCCGCTGCCATAGAGCAGCTTTCCAAGTCCTTTGAACTTGACAACAACAACGCGGAGGCTCTTTACAACTTAGGCCACGCCTATCGCAGAGCCGATGAAATGGGACGCGCCGAGCAGACCTACAGTCAGGTCATCACCATGTTCCCCGACACCGAGTATGCTGACGGCGCAAAGGAGTATGTTAACGGAGCGGATGCGGTAGAGGGCGCAACGGCGGATGAAGGACAAGCTCAATAAGATTTCACTGGCGGTAATATTCATTGCCGCCATTTTCATACGGATATACTACATACATTACACACCCACCTGGATCAGACAGCACGATGTCATAGGCTTCGGCACGGGCATCGGACAGGCTGCCTTTATCGAGTATTTTTACGAAAAGATCAGGCTCATCGACTTTGACCCCAGAGAGATCTGGGGCTTTTTCCAGCCACCTCTGCATCACATGATCGCGGGGCTCTGGCTGCGCCTCATGGTCAGAGTGGGGGATGTGTTCGGCTGGAGCATGGACACCTGCCGTGAAAAGGTTCAGGTGCTCACTGCCGCTTACAGTCTTGTCACCGTATTTTTCGGCGCAAAGATAATGAAGCAGCTTAAGGTTTCAGGGGGAGCCTTTACGGCGGGCTGTGCGCTTATGGCACTTCACCCCTGCCTGATACAGATGTCCGGCAGCATCAACAACGACATGCTCTGCGTGATGCTGCAGATCATGGGCATGTATTTCTTCTTCCTCTGGATGGAAAAGGAGAACATGGGGACAATGATCCTGGGCGGTCTTTGTATCGGCCTTTCCATGATGGCAAAGCTTTCGGGGATAATGCTGGCAGTTCCCATGGGCTGCATCATGCTCTACAGACTGATCCTCAGTGTGAAAAACAAGGACAGGAAAAAGACCACATCCTACATAAAGCAGTATCTCTGTTTTGCGATCGCATCCATACCCATAGGCATCTGGTCCCCTGTCAGGAACTTCTTAAAGTTCGGCGTGCCCCTTGCCTACACCCCTGAAGTAGGAGAGCCCATAGAGGGCCTGAGTCCCCTTGGAAGGCTCCTTTACACGGGAGGAGAGCAGACTCCCTTTACCTGTATGATAGCCACGGGCCACGAGTACGATGAGTTCAACGTGCCCCTTGCAATATTAAAGACTTCCCTCTTCGGCGAGGCGGATTTTTCCGCAGCCAGCCCTTATTCAACAGCTGTGGGCTGGGCCCTGCTCTTTGCGGGGATACTGGTTGCGCTTGCGGTGGCCTATTCTCTCTTTTATCTGGTGTACAGAAAGACGGGAGGACAGTACACCGCCTTTATGCTGATCTACATTCTGTTTTCCCTGGGATTCCTGGTGAGGCTCTGCTTTGCCATACCCAATTTTTCATCCCAGGATTTCAGGTATATAGCACATATCATAATACCTTTCGGGATGCGCCGTTGCCATGTGGATGCAAAGGCGCGGAGTGATCGTCAGGATGTTCATCGTAGCGGTCACCGTCCTGTTTTGCGCCTCGTCGCTTTTGACCTATTACTTGGCCGGAAACATCGCCTGGTAGGCGGCATGTCCCGTCAGCATGTCTGTTAAGGAGGATATCATGTCTGAATTTGAACGCTTAAAGGATATTGTAAAAAGACTCAGGGATCCCGACGGATGCCCCTGGGACAGGGAGCAGACCCACGCCACTCTGAAGGCACCCTGCATCGAGGAGGCCTGTGAAGTGATCTGCGGTATAAACATACTGGAGGAGACGGGTAATCCCGACAACCTAAAGGAAGAGCTGGGAGATCTGCTGCTGCAGGTTGTGATGCACGCCCAGATCGCCTCGGAGGAGGGGCTCTTTGACATGGAGGACGTGTGCCGCGGTATATCCGACAAGATGGTGCGCCGTCATCCTCACGTCTTCGGTGACGTAACGGTTTCGGGAACGGGAGAGGTTCTGAAAAACTGGGATGCCATCAAAAAAGAAGAGAAATCCGGAAAGGAATGGATGGACGAAAAGCTTCCCGCCGCCTTTTCCGAGAGCATCGACCTGGTGGAGGTCGCCGCAAGGAGAAAGCGGGAGAAGCTTTTAAAGAAACAAAGTAATAACTGATAAGATTTATTTGCCGTCGTCTTTACCGACAGTCTTGCGAAGCCAGTCCCAGATGCTGGTGTTGCCGGAGCCGCCATGCATCTTTTTGCCGCCTGCACTGGCGAGCATGTAGTACTGGATCTCTATCTTGCGTCCGTCCCTGAGGGTCATGACATTTGTTTTTTCTCCTGAAAAGGTACCCATGTTCTTGGGATTTTCCTTTGCCCATTTCTGTCCGTCAAAGTACAGGGGCGAGGAGGTTGCCTCCTTCATATACAGGGCGTAGTAAACGGTGTATTTATCATGCTCCGTGGGCGGATTTGTGCTGTCGGGCTTTGTGGTTCCCATTGCTATGATGAAGCAGTAGGGCTCATCGTCGGCTGTCTTGAATACTCTTTTCGCAAATTCCTTTCCCCCCTCCTTGAGGGTACAATCAACGTCCTTGTTGCCGTTTCCTGTGGAGGCACAGTTGGGGATCACCGAATCGGTTTCGGTGGAGAGTTTCTTTGCGTAGATGTTCACCAGTTCCGCCTGAGCTGCGGTAAGGCAGTTCTTTGCGTTTAAGATGTCCTTGTTCTGACGGGCTCTGTCAATGTAGCCGAGCAGCGCAGGTATGAGGATGGCGGCCAGTATGGCCAGTATCACCAGCACCACTATGAGCTCGACCAGTGTAAAACCACGGTCTTTGTTTTTTTCTGTTAATGCTTTTCTGTTCATTTTCGATCCTCTGATCTTATCTGACAGTTACCACACTTCACATAGAATATCGGACAGTTTAGGCAAAATCTTTAGTATTTGTACTCTTCGCCGACCTCGCGCATCTTAAGCGCCCTTACCTTGCAGGAGAGGCCGAAGAGGTTGATGAAGCCCTCGGCGTCGTGATGGTCGTACATATCACCCGTTGTAAAGGAAGCGATGCTCTCGTTGTAGAGAGAGTAGGGTGATGTGGTGCCGGCCTTAATGATGTTGCCCTTGTAAAGCTTGAACTTAACCTCGCCGGTGACATATTCCTGGGTGGTGGTGATGAAGGAGCGGACAGCCTTGCAAAGGGGAGTGAACCACTTGCCCTCGTATACGATCTGTGCAAGCTGGTTGCCCATCTCTTTCTTGAGCCTGTAGGTATCTCTGTCAAGGATGAGCTCCTCAAGCTGCTGATGTGCCTCGTAGAGGATGGTGCCGCCGGGAGTCTCGTATACACCGCGGCTCTTCATGCCTACCACGCGGTTCTCGACTATGTCTACGATACCGATGCCGTGCTTTCCGCCAAGGGCGTTGAGCTTGCGGATGATATCGGAAACCTTCATCTTTTCGCCGTTTACGGAAACCGGTACGCCCTTTTCAAAGGCCATGGTCACGTATTCGCCCTCATCGGGAGCTTTTTCGGGGGTCACGCCGAGAACCAGGAGATGCTCGAAGTTGGGCTCGCTGGCGGGATCCTCAAGCTCAAGTCCCTCGTGGCTGATGTGCCAGAGGTTGCGGTCACGTGAATATGAGCTGTCTGCGGAAAAAGGAAGGTCGATGCCGTGCTGCCTGCAGTACTCGATCTCTGACTCGCGTGAGTCAAGGGTCCACTTGTCGCTGCGCCATGCGGCGATGATCTTAAGATCGGGAGCAAGTGCCTTGATGCCCAGCTCGAAACGGATCTGGTCGTTGCCCTTTCCGGTGGCTCCGTGGCAGATGGCGGCGGCACCCTCTTTGCGGGCTACCTCTACCAGACGCTTTGCGATGACGGGGCGTGCCATGGAAGTGCCCAGAAGATATTTGTTCTCATAGACTGCGTGGCCCTGGATGCAGGGAACGATGTACTCGTCGCAGAACTCATCGGTGACATCCTCGATGTAGAGCTTGGATGCGCCGCAGGAGATGGCGCGCTCCTCGAGACCGTCAAGCTCCTCGCCCTGGCCGCAGTCGATGCAGCAGCAGATTACCTCGTAGTCGAAATTCTCTTTCAGCCACGGGATGATGGCAGTGGTGTCAAGTCCTCCGGAGTACGCGAGGACAACCTTTTCCTTAGACATTTTGATCCTCCTTATATAAAAAAATATACGTATAAGAACACGCATTTTAGATGATACACCATGGGGGAAAATTATTCAAGATTACTTTGCTTTGTGGGACAAATGTGATATACTACTCATTCAACGTGGTAGTATGATAAAATCGGATCAATGATAATTGATGCACAAAGGATAGGTAATGGACGTTCAGATAAGGACAATGACAATTGAGGATTACGAGGGTGTCAGGGATCTTTGGCTTACCATAGAAGGCTTTGCCCTGCGCTCCATCGATGATTCCAGGGAGGGAGTGGAGCGCTTCCTTATGAGAAATCCCACCACCTCTGTGGTGGCTGTTCTGGAGGGCCGGATCGTGGGGGCCATACTCTGCGGTCACGACGGCAGACGGGGCTGCTTTTACCATGTCTGCGTGCTGAAGGAATATCGCAAGCAGGGCATAGGAAAGGCCATGGTGGTAAGAGCCATGGAGGCTCTCAGAAAAGAGCGGATAAACAAGGTCTCCCTCATTGCCTTTACAAAAAACGATGTGGGCAACAGCTTCTGGAGAGGCATAGGCTGGACCCAGCGCCTGGACCTTAACTACTATGATTTTACACTGAACAAGGAAAATATAATCAGATACAACAAAAGTTCGGAGGATATATGAATTCAGAGATAATCAAAATCGAAGATAAAAATATACTTGGAGTTTACAACAGGTTTCAGATCGCTTTGGACCGCGGCGAGGGAGTTCACCTCTACGATGCGGACGGAAAAAAATACCTTGACTTCGGAGCAGGCATTGCGGTGTGCTGTCTGGGCTATTCCCACGAGGGTTACAAGACCGCGCTTAAAAACCAGATCGACAAGCTGATGCATACGTCCAACCTGTACTACAGCAAACCTGTGGCCGAGGCCGCCGAAAAGCTGTGCCGCGCGGCAAAGATGGACAGGGTGTTTTTCACCAACTCCGGTGCCGAGGCCATCGAGGGTCTGATCAAGACCGCAAGGAAATACGCCTACACAAAGGACGGGCACCACGACCATGAGATCATAGCCATGGAGCATTCCTTCCACGGCCGTACCATGGGCGCTGTATCGGTGACGGGAAACGAGCATTACCGCGAGCCTTTTGAACCCATGATCGGGAATATCCGTTTTGCCACCTACAATGACATCGACAGCGTCAAGGCGCTGATAAACGACAGGACCTGCGCCATCCTTCTTGAGCCCGTTCAGGGAGAGGGCGGCATCCGTCCCGCAAAGGAGAGCTTCTTAAAGGAGCTCCGCAGGATCTGCGACGAAAAGGACATCCTTCTCATGTTTGATGAGATCCAGTGCGGTATGGGCCGCACCGGCGAATACTTTGCATGGCAGGGCATGGGCGTAAAGCCCGACTGCATGGCAGTTGCAAAGGGTATCGGAAACGGCATGCCGGTTGGCGCCTTCCTCATGAGTGAAAAGGTGGCGGAGGGCTCTATGAAGCCCGGTGATCACGGAACTACCTACGGAGGAAATCCCCTGGCCTGCAGCGCGGTTGCCGCAGTTGCGGATATCTTTGAAAAAGAGGGCATCCCCGCCCATGTCAGGGAACTCACTCCCTACTTTGAGGGCAGGCTGGACGGCCTTGCCCAAAAGTATCCCACTCTCATAAAGGAGAGGAGGGGCAGCGGTTTCATGCAGGGACTTGAGCTTACCTTCCCTGTGTCGGAAGCGGTGGCAGCGGCTCAGAAAAGGGGACTTCTGGTGATCTCCGCCGGAGGTAACGTGCTGCGCATGGTTCCTCCCCTTGTGATCGAAAAGGAACACATAGAGGAAATGGCGGATATACTGGACGCCGTATTTGCCGAAAAAAAAGATCAATAACTGCTTGAAAAACCTCTGAATAAAAAGTAAAATAGCATTGTCAAGTCTGTCAGCGAAGGAATCCCGCAGTTTTATTTACGGGAGGACTGACATGAGAAACGGTTTTTTAAATTACCTTATGGCAGCGGTTACTTTTATCGGTGTCATATTCATTACCAGCACGCTTTCTGCATGCGCTGCTTTTTCACAGCCTGAGGATATCGAGATCTGCGAAAGCACCGTTGCCGACTACGGCGGCGGGACAGCGGTTGATCCTGAACCGTCAGAGATCCAAAGCAAGCCGTCTATTTTTGTTTATATCTGCGGAAGGGTCGCAAGGCCCGGCGTCTATGAGATGGAGCAGGGCAGCAGGCTCTACCAGCTTCTGGACAGGTGCGGAGGCCTCACCACGGGGGCCGATGCGGGCGATCTGAACCAGGCAAGGCTTTTATCCGACGGAGAAAAGGTACTTGTAAGGGCAGTGGGGGAGAGGCCGGACACAACGGACTCAGGAAGTGATGAGTCAGACGGTCTCGTAAACATCAACACCGCAGACAGCGCAGCTCTCATGACCATACCCGGTATAGGGGCCGCAAGGGCGGCGGATATCATTGCCTACCGGGAGAGCAGCGGAGGGTTTTCAAGTGTCGAAGACATCAAAAAGGTCAACGGCATAAAGGACGGTTTGTATTCCAGGATAAAAGATCACATAAAGGTTTAGCAAAATGCCTAAAAAGATACTTATAGTTGACGACGAAAAGCTCATAGTTAAAGGCCTCAGGTTTTCCCTTGAGCAGGACGGCATGACGGTTGACGCCGCCTACGACGGTGAGGAAGCCCTTGAAAAGATACGCAACGGCAATTACGATCTGGTACTTCTTGATATCATGCTTCCCAAGCTCACCGGCTACGAGGTATGCCAGAGTGTCAGAGAGTTTTCAAACGTTCCCATAATCATGCTCACCGCAAAGGGTGATGTCATGGACAAGATCTTAGGCCTTGACTACGGCGCCGACGACTATATGGCAAAGCCCTTCAATGTGCTTGAGGTAAAGGCCAGGATAAAGGCCATATTCCGCCGCATAAGCAACGAAAAGAAGAGCCGCATGATCGAGAGCCGCGACATGCGCATCGACTGCGAGAGCCGCAGGGTGCACGTGGGTGACCGTGAGATAAACCTCACCGCCAAAGAGTACGATCTGCTCGAGCTTCTGGCTCTGAATCCTCTTAAGGTATACACCAGAGAGGATCTGCTCATGGCTGTCTGGGGCAAGGATTACCCCGGCGACGTAAGGACTGTGGATGTCCATATCAGAAGGCTTCGCGAAAAGGTTGAAGAAAGCCCCAGCGAGCCTAAATACGTTCAGACGAGATGGGGTGTGGGCTATTATTTCCAAAATTAGAGACCTTCTTCTCGGGTCCTTTATCTTTAAAAGTCTAAAATTCAGGATCATCCTGCTGGTGCTTGCGGTAGGTACGATCCCGTCAGTGATCACCAGGAGCGTTATACTCAAAAACTATGAGTCCAATTCCGTCTCCTCGCGCAATTCCGATCTGACGATCCAGTGCAATATCCTGTCCGACTATCTGCTGTCCACCTCTTATCTGAGGGATCCCTCTCAGGAGGCGGTAAACTCCGAGATAGTGCAGATGGCAAATCTGTACGACGGGCGGGTCATCGTCATCGATTCCGATTTCAGAGTCATCAAGGATACCTATGGCCTCTACGACAACAAGACCATCATATCCGAGGACGTCATGCTGGCTTTTTCCGGCCAGAGCTCAAACGCATACGACAGCGAAAACAGATATGTTGAGGTGGTGATGCCCATTGCCGGCAACGCCGATGCACCCTGCGAGGGCGTTATCATTGCCAGCGCCTCCACCGACGCCATAGTTGCCTCCATGGAGGTCTTAAACCGCAATGCCCTGATACTGGAGGTGGTGATAGCCATTGCCATAATCGCTCTGGCCATCCTTTTCTCCAACCTGCTGATAAGGCCCTTTGACAGGGTCACCCAGGCCATAACCAAGATCGAGGCAGGCTACGGCCAGGAGGTCATGGACGTGCGGGGCTACACCGAGATGGAATCCATCATGGGGGCGCTGAAGCAGCTCCTGAGCCGGATGAAGACCCTGGATGATTCCAGACAGGAGTTTGTGTCCAACGTGTCCCATGAGCTGAAGACGCCCCTTGCATCCATGAAGGTTTTGGCGGATTCCCTGGTGACCATGGGAGACGGTGTATCCACGGAAATGTACCGCGAGTTCATGGAGGACATAACTCACGAGATAGACAGGGAGAACACCATAATCACCGACCTGCTCTCCCTGGTAAAGATGGACAAGACCGCAGGTGACCTGAACATAAAGACCGTCAGCATCAACGCCATGACGGAGCTGATCTTAAAGAGGCTCAGGCCCATAGCCGACCAGAACAATATCGAGCTCATATTTGAGTCCGTCAGGCCCGTGGAGGCAGAGGTTGATGAAGTAAAGCTCACCCTGGCCTTTTCGAACCTGGTGGAGAATGCCATTAAATACAATCACAAGGACGGCTGGGTAAGAGTGGTCCTGGATGCGGATCACCAGTTCTTCGTACTGACGGTCATGGACTCCGGAGTGGGTATACCCGAGGAAGCCCTGGATCATGTATTTGAAAGATTTTACAGAGTGGACAAGTCCCACTCCAGAGAGATAGGCGGCACCGGTCTTGGCCTTGCCATAACCAGAAGTGCCGTGCTGATGCACAGAGGAGCCATAAAGGTAGCCTCCAAAGAGGGAGAGGGTACCGAGTTCGCGGTGCGCATACCGCTGACCTATATCGGATGATATGAAAAAGATATTTTTGACACTGATCTTAATAATGGCCGCCATTTTGCTGGTGTCGTGCAACTCGGGCGAAAAGGGTAAGACGAGAGGCGACCTTGAGGAAGAGGTCAGAGAGGAGACAAGTCCCCTTCTGGTCTATTACCTCAACAGGAACGACAGCGCCGTAAAGGGCGTGGAGTTCGAGGGGGGCAGCGATGTTGAGTCTCTCCTTGGCCGCATGAGGCAGATGCCCGACGACGCGGATCTTAAGATAACCCTGGGGAGCGAGGTGGATATCCTGTCCAGCTCTCTTTCGGACGGACGTCTCATCATCGATTTCAATGAAGATTACAGAAAGCTTCCCAAGGCCCGTGAGGTTCTCTTCAGGGCAGCCGTGGTCCGCACCCTCTGCCAGGCAAAGGGAGTGGAGACCGTGAACTTTTTATGCGAGGGTGAAAACCTGCTGGACTCCAAAGACATTCCCTACGGCGCCATGAAAGCCGATGACTTTGTGGACAGCGGAAGAGATGAGACCGGCTCCTATGTAAAGGCCGAGCTCACCCTCTACTTCGCGGATTCCGAGGGAGGTTCCCTTGTGGTGGAAAAACAGAACGTGGTTTATTCACCCAATGTTGCGATAGAAAAGATTATAGTCGAGCATCTGATCGCCGGTCCCGTTGAGGAAGGCCACAGGGCTACTCTTGCCTCCGACCGGATCGTTAAGTCCGTTTCCGTAAAGGACGGCATCTGCTATCTTGATCTCACGGATCCTCTGGTGGATCTCACCGGAGCCGTGGATGAGGAGGTGTCCCTTTATTCCATAGTGAACTCACTGACGGAGATGACCTACATAAACAAGGTCAGGATCTCCATCGACGGCGAGACCGACAGGACCTTCAGAGGCGGCATCAGGCTCGATGAGATGTTTGAGAGGAATCTCGATCTCATAAAGGAGTGATCATGTGAGAGGACGCACATTGTGCCTTTCGTGCGGGGCTTTTGTAATGGCCTTGTTTTTGCTGTTGACATTAAAGCCGCCGCCGCTATATAATGACCCTACCCTTGAGGGTGAGACGGTGAGCATATCGGGCACGGTCTCATCGGCGGGTTACAGAAACGATAAGCTGCAGATCTTCTTAAAGGGCGTACTCATTTCCGGGTCCGCCTTATCCGAAACAAAAACCGCATACCTGACCGGCACGGGGCAGCGGCCAGCCATCGGAAGCCGGATCAGAGTCACCGGCACATTCAGGAGCCTTGAAAGGCCAAGGAATCCCGGAGGCTTCGACCTGGCTGCCTATTACGGAGCAAAGGGCGTGGACTTCATGCTGACGGGGGCTAAGATAACCGGAGCCTCGAAAAACTATGACCGGGCAGCCGAGAGTCTTTGCCGTCTGCGGGAGCGCATGGAAGAGATCCTTGACCGTTACCTGGACACAAGGAGCGCATCGGTGCTTAAGGCCATGCTTCTGGGGGACAAGGGATTTCTTGATGATGAGGTTAAGGGAGTCTTTGAAAGGAGCGGCTGTTCCCATCTGCTGGTGATCTCGGGACTCCACATAGCCATAATAGGCTCCGGCCTCTATAAGCTTATGAAAAGGTGTGCCCTGTCTCCCGGGATCTCGGCTCTTGCAGGCAGTGTTTTTATCCTGTTTTACGGTATGCTGACGGGGATGGGGAGTGCCACGAAGAGAGCGGTGATCATGTATATCCTGTGTCTTTTCGCATCCGCAGCGGGCCGGGCCTACGACATGCCCACCGCCATGGCCCTGTCCTGTGTCATCTCTCTGGTTCCCCATCCTCTGCTGATCTTTGACAGCGGATTCCTGTTGTCCTTCGGGGCGGTAACGGGCATTGCATTTCTTCTGCCGGTCTTTGGCAGAGCCTGTGAGGATATCCGTATCAAACCCCTGAAAAAACTGACGGGAGCTCTTTGCCCTCCCCTTTGCGTCAGTCTTTCAACACTTCCCTTCCTGCTGTATTTCTTCGGCAGGTATCCCGTTTATTCAATGCTGCTGAATCTGGTGATGGTCCCCACTGCGGGAGTGGTCATCGCCGGAGGCTTTGCACTCTGCGCCGTCGGGGCAGTTCAGCTATCGGGCCTGTCCGCACTTATGGCTCTTCTTATCCGGGCGGCCCTGGAGGGCTATATTGCCGCAGCCTCCTTTTGCTCAAAGCTTCCCGGTGCCCTTTTGATAACCGGCCGTCCCGAGTGGTATGAGACCGCAGTTTACTGTCTGTTGATATTTTTGCCTGCGTCTCTGGCTTCGGGGCGTGGAGAAAAAAAGCTGCTCACTCCAAAGAAGGCCGCGGTGATAATGCTCCTGGCTCCCTTTTTCCTGCTGCTGCGCTCCCCTGTGGGAGGAGGTATGGATCTGGTGATGCTTGATGTGGGGCAGGGGGACTGCATCCTTGCCCGCACCGACGCAAACTGCATAATGACGGACTGCGGGAGCAGCAGCGAAAAGGATATAGGAAGGTACACGGTTCTGCCGGCCCTCAGGGCCCTGGGGATAGCGAAGGTAGACCTTATGGCCCTCACCCACGGGGATGCGGATCATATCAACGGCATGGAGTATCTGCTGGAAAACGCGGAGACGGAGGGAATAGCCCTGTCACGTATTGCCATGACCGGGAACATGAGGGAGAGCCCGGAGGGAGAACGCCTTGCCGCCCTCGCTGATGAAAAGGGGGTGGAGGTTTTGATCCTGGAGAAGGGGGACAGTGTCAGGGCGGGAGATATGCATCTTGAGTGTATCTTTCCCGACACGGGAATGAGGGGGGAGGCCAATGAACTGTCCATGGTGACGGTCCTTGATTACGGAGATTTTTCCGCCCTGCTCACCGGGGACATGGAAGGCATGGGGGAAGAGGTCTGCACCCGGCGCCTCTCCGGAAGGCCTTTCACCGTCTACAAGGCCGCCCATCACGGCAGCAGGAATTCGAACACGGAGGCTTTTCTGGAAAAGGCCTTGCCCCTGGTCACCCTCATATCCTGCGGTGAGGGCAATTCTTACGGCCATCCCCACAGGGAGGCCCTGGAGAGGATAAAAAAAACGGGGAGCAGGATATTTATCACCGCCGAAAAGGGTGCGGTATGTGTCCACACCGATGGTGTGAAAAGCAATGTCAGAACATATTTGAAGTAGATTTTTATCAGGAGGATCAAAAGTGAAAAAGAAGATAAATCTCATTACGGTAATTCTGTTATGGATGATCATGATATCCCGGGCTGCTTTGGCAGAGAGTGTCATAGAGGGGGTGGAGCTTCACTCCGACCGGTATGTGAACGGCTTTGCAAGACAGGTGAGTGCGAGGGTTTCCGCCAATGCCGTCAGGCGGGTTTCAGGAAACACCCTGCCCATTAAGGTGACGGGATACGCCGTCAAAGGCCCCTTCGCGTCATCGGATGTTGAGGATGGATTTGAGGAGGGTGAATACGGCAGCCCGGGCAGCTTTGAGATAAAGGAAAACGGATGGTATCTCTTCGGAGTCAGGGACGAGGACGGAGAATGTTTTTCGGCCCTGACGGAGGTGGACTGCATAGACCGGACATCCCCGGTCATAACCTCCATAAAGAGCGAGCCGGAGGGAGGGGGCAGCTACGGGCTTTCAAGCCGGGTGAGTGTCTATGCTTACGATCTTGGCAGCAGGCTTCATGAAGAGGCCTTCTCCTTTGACGACGGCAGAAGTTTTTCGGAGGATCATTTCACCTATGTGTCCGAAAACGGGGTTCTGCGCATCAGGGTAAGGGACGGCCTGGGAAATGTGACCAGAAAAAGCTTTGAGGTAAGTGATATCGACAGGGATCCTCCAAGCCTCAGCGTCACAGGCACCGCCGATGAGACCTCAGGGAGTCTTATACTGAATATCCGGGGCGCCGATGAAGCCTCCGGTATCTCGGCTCTCTGGTACGACAGGGGTGAAAACTCCGCGCCCGTCTATCTGGGGCGTTACGAGAAAAGGCACGAGGCAGTAACAACCTTCAGGGCAGAGGAGAACGGAATCTACCGGATATGCGCAAAGGATGCCGTGGGAAATCTTACCACCCTGGAGACAGTGGTGGACTGCATCGAAAAAAAGAAGGAAAAGAGCAGCTCAAAAAAGAGCAGCAGCAAAAAGACCACAAGCTCCGCCAGATCCTCATCCTCCCTGAAACCGGTGATAATCGGCACAAAGAGCGCCGCATCTTCCGCGGTGTCGGACTCCGGGACCATTGAGATCAAAAGCAGTTCTTCTTCAACAACCATGAAAAAAACTCAAGCGCAGGAAAAGAAGGCAACCGTGATCTTTGAAAAGGGCACGGTGTCAAAAAATACTATGCCAAAGGAGGTGGAGGAGCCTGAGATAAGCGAGGAGCAGCTGCCTTTTTACGAGCTTGAAAAGGAGTACATAGAGGGAGAACTGTATACCGCCGATGCCGCGCCCGAACCCGTGAGCGTATCTGCGGACAAGGTCTTTGCGCCCCCGCCGGAGAATGAGAAGGGGGTGAACCGGGGTGCCATAATCGCCGCGGGGATCTTTATGATACTCATACTCCTGGCTCTGCTGCTTTTTGCACTGAACAAAATGGGGATCATAGATCTGAAGGCACTGGTGGAAAGGGCCGGAAACGCCGCCCGGGAAGAGCTTGACGAAGAAGATGAGGAAGATGAGGAACAGGCTTTCCCAAAGCCTTAACATCAGCCGGTCACATATGATATAATATCCCTGTGTGAGCAAGACCACCCCACAGGAAAACGAAGGAGTATATACGCCGGGATATCATGTCTAACCTGATCCTTGATACAAGAAAGATAAAAGCATACGAGCACCTGCATACACTTGGCTCCCTCTCCCAAAGAGACGATGCCTTTCTCGATAAGCTATGGGAGCATCTTATGACGGATCCCGGGCTCTTCGATGAGTTTCTGTATTACCTTGACCATCACGGCTTCAGGGACGGGGTGAGCTGCAGGGGCTATTCCATGACCGACCTTTACTTTTACTGCATGCGCCACCACAACGTAAGAGTGGACAGGGGCAAAAACTACCCCAGCTGTAATAAGGAGGGGGTAGTTCTGGACGCCTTTGAGATGATGGCGGAGATGAAAAAGGACCCGGAAAGGTTCGTAAAAAAACTCTCCGATCAGATGGGGCTGGGAATGGATTTTGTCGAGTGAAGTGACATCTTGCGTTTTTGGGGGAATAAACGTACAATATAGGGTGGAGAAAAACCGGGGCTGCAAAATCCGCAGTGGCTTTGCAGCAGGGGAGGTATAAATGACCGGCGACAGGGTATTTCAGATCGGCGTGCTGATCGGAAATGTACATACGCAGCATCCCATGGAGCTGATACGCGGTATCTGCGAGGCTGCTAGGGGTGAAAATGTAAATATAACATTTTTTGTGGGGGCACAGGGCAACGCTCTGGATTTCTGGGAGGGCGGCTCCGATGAGGACAGCCTTTCCGCCTACAATTACCAATACAACTCTCTTTACGACTATTCTTTGATCGCAGGACTTGATGCAATTATCATATCCTACGGTACTCTTTGCATTTATCTTGACAGGGACGACAGAGAGGCCTTTGCCGGAAAATTCCGCAAGGTTCCCCTGGTGATCCTTGAGGAGTACGACGAAAAATCCTGTGACAGCTTCATAATCAGCGATAACTACGGCAGCATGTACACCATAGTCGAGCACCTTCTGACCGAGCATGGATACAAAAGGGTGCTTTATCTCAGCGGCCCCAGGAACAACACCGATTCAAACGAGAGAGAGAGAGCCTACAGAGACGCCATGAAGGCGCACGGTATCACCGTCGAGAACGGCATGGTGGAGTACGGCGACTATTCCTCCGAGGTCGATGTTCTTGTGGAAAGGTTCCTCGACGCCTACCCCGATGCCGAGGCCATAGCCTGTGCAAACGACGAGATGGCCCTCAGCGTTTACCGTGTCTGCCGCAAAAGAGGCATACTTCCCGGCCGCGATCTGGCGGTTACAGGTTACGACGACGTGGAGTTTGCCCAGCGCATGGATCCGCCCCTGACCACCGCTGATCAGGACGGCCTCGACATGGGCTACAAGGCCCTTAAATGCGCTATATCACTGTGCAGCGATCCCAAGCCTGTGAAGCTCAAGCTTCCCGCCAGGTTCCTTCAGCGTCAGTCCTGCGGCTGCAGATCTCTCCATTCCGAGGTGGCCGAGAGTCTGGAAGAGATACTGAGTCGTATTCAGGGGGCAGAGGATAGCAAAAACATAGGAACGGCAGTGGAGTGGGCCGCCAGGAATTCCTTCCAGAGCATAGCTTCCGGGGCATCTTTGGACAGGGGCAGAGCGTATTTTGACTACCTCATCAAAACCCTGCTTGAGCACCTTAAGTGCGATGTCTGTGATGAAAAGGAACTTATCACCGGAGCCCGCTGGGAGATCCAGAAGCTCTGTGAAAAAGAGGGGGAGGGAGCCCTTGATTTCTCAGGCTTTACCGGCTGCTTCCACCAGATCATCTGCCATTTTATGCAGGAGGCCATGGAGCGTCACCGCATGCTTTTGTTCGAGCAGATCATGGAGGTCACCGACAACCACGTAACCTCCTACATCATGAGAAGCTCCGAGGACCGTATAAACATGCTCCTCAACAAGAGCTGGACGGCGCCCGCCACCATTCTTCACATGATCGAAAATGTTGAGAACGAAAGCGCCTTCTACCGTCTGGCTGTCGAAAACACCGTGGCTCAGGGAGCTAAGAGCTCTTATCTTTATCTTTTGCCCGAGCCCATGAGGTATGACCGCAACATACAGTTTAACTGCCCCGATAAGCTTGAGCTTGCCGCAAAGTATGTGGATGGAGAGGTGACTGTTTTTGACAAAGACAGCCGGCCCATAGTTACAAAACAGGAGGGTTTTTCCAAGTATTATCCCGATGAACCCGAGCACAGATATGTTACCTTTATGCTCTTTGCCAGGGCCTATCAGTACGGCATCCTGGTCTGTGAGATCGAACCTACATCCATCGGTCTTCTCTACGGCGGAGCACTGCAGATAAGCACCGCAAAGGCTTACATGCAGATAAGCAGACTGGAAAACGAGACAAAGCAGCAGCTCTATGCCACACTCAAGGAGCTTAAGGACAAAAACCAGGTCCTCAGCTTTGTGTCCGCCACCGATGCCCTCACTGGACTCTACAACCGCAGAGGTTTTATGGAAAAGGCCATCGAAGAGGTTTCCGCCCACAAGGGAAGCAGGGCTGCGGTATTTTTCTCGGATCTTGACCATCTGAAACAGATAAACGATGTCTTCGGCCACAGGGATGGGGATTTTGCGCTTACCAACGCCTCTTCCATTTTAAAGGACGTCACCATGAGCTTCAGGCGGGAAGGCACCGTCTCCGGAAGGACCGGCGGTGATGAGTTCGTGACCCTTATGATCCTTGACAGGGACGAGGATGCCGATGAAATATTGAGGCGCCTTAAGGAAAGGTGCGAGGCCTTTAATGCGACCTCGGGCAAGCCCTTCTATGTTGAGTTTTCCACGGGCTGCGTTCACTTCCCCTGCGATGACAATTACTCCGTACCCGAGCTCATCGACAAGGCCGACAGCTGCCTCTATGAAGCCAAAAAGAAAAGAAGAGAAAGTGTGATAAAGGATGAAAACAGATAGTATAGCGGATCATGAATTCGCCGACTTTATAGCCGGCAACCGTATCACGGTCAACGGATACCTTAACAAGGTCATGTGGTGTTTTGTGGCTACCGGGCCCGCTCTGGTCTGGGGTATAAAGGGCGGTGTTTTCAATAATATCGAATACGCCACCTGCCTATATATTTCCCTGACGGTGGTGGTCCTCTCCTTCATCCACATGATGCTGAGAAAGTTTATCCCGGATTCCGTTTTCACGGGGCTTTTTGCTCTTACGTCTCTGGATATGCTTATAGTGTACATGTCGGTATCCCACGTGGCTATCCATCTCACCTGGTTTCTGGTTCCCCTTTTGAGTCTGCTTTTCTGTGACAAGATTGTTTACGCCTATGCTGTTGCCCTCAACTACGTCCTTATGGTGGCAGCCACCTGGTACAGTTCCGATTTTTTGTCATCTTTTTCCACCCGCTTTGATTCTCAGCGGGCATATTTTTTAAATGAGATAGGCGGATTTACCATCGAGACCCTGGTCATGCTGATCTCCGGATACACCATCGTAAAGCTGGCGGGGGATTATTTCCGTGAGCTCTTCAGACAGAACAAAGTCATCATTGAAAAGGATAAGAGCATGAAGGAAAAAATGGATATCCTTGATTCAATGGTGGAGATATATGACAACGTAAATCTCATCAGCTTTGTGGACAGCACCGAGATGTCCCTGCGCAGTGAAGCACAGGAAAAGCACGGCATCGACATGACCACCCAGACCCACACTCTCATGAACCAGCGGATCAAAAATCAGATCATGCCGGACCAGCTGGATGCATTCCTGACCTTTACCAATATTAAGACCGTGAGGTCCAGACTCTCCCAGAAAAAGATCATAAGTGCGGATTTCATCGACGTGGTATCCGGATGGTTCAGAGCACAGTACATCACCGTGGATGCCACTGTTGACGGCATTCCCAACACCGTGATCTACGTTACCCGAAATGTGGATGAAGAAAAGAGGAGAGAGGAGCATCTGGTGAGGATCTCAATGACTGATGAGATGACCAGACTCTACAACCGCAGATGCTATGATGAGGATCTGATCGAGCTTCGTGAGAACGCCCTTCCGGAGCAGTTTGTGATCTTCTCGGTGGATGTAAACGGATTAAAGACCGTAAATGACACAAAGGGTCATGCCGCGGGAGACGAGCTTATAAAGGGCGCAGCCGACTGTCTGACTCTGACGATCGGAAATCACGGCAAGGTCTACAGGACCGGCGGCGACGAGTTTATGGCCGTAGTCTACACAGATGACCCGGAGGAACTGAGAAATGCCATACACGCGAGGGCCGCAGGCTGGCACGGAATTTATTGCGAAAAGATCTCGGTTTCCATAGGTTATGCAGCCTATGCATCCGACAGTGAAGCAACCATTGATGACCTGGAGCGCAGAGCCGACGCAGATATGTATGCCGAGAAGGAGAGTTACTACCGGAAGAACGGCATTGACAGAAGAAGGTAATTTTGACAAAGGACGCGGCCTATGGTATCTTTAAGTGTGATGCCGGAGGTCAAATTCAATGGTACTTGTATATTTTTTTGTATTGATAATCGGGTTTTACGGCCTGATAAAAGGATCTGATATTTTTGTTGACGGAAGCTGCGCCATTGCGCGGGTCCTTCGTGTGCCCGAGCTCATCATCGGCCTTACCATAGTGGCCATGGGGACCAGTGCTCCCGAGATGGCCGTATCCATTTCGGCGGCCATGAACGGGTCCAACGAGATCGCTGTCAGCAATGTCATCGGTTCAAACATCGCAAATCTTTTGCTCATACTGGGAGTTACCGCCCTTTTTCAGCCGGTTCCCGTTGAGCCCACGGCCCTGAAAAGGGATTTCCCCATAGTCATAATCACACCCATAGTGCTGCTTTTTGCCATGGGAGGCAATGCTTTGCTCACCGGCAAGGTTTTCTTCATGGATGTAAAGGCGAATGCGGGTACCGTCAGCAGAATTGAAGCTGCGGTTTTAGTCATAATTTTTATCGCCTATATCGTATATCTTATAGTTGATGCAAAAAAGAGCAAGGATCTGAACAAAGATGAGGCGTCCGGAGAAGAGATAAAGATGGGCAAGTGCATACTCCTCATCGTACTCGGCCTTGTGATGATAGTGGTCGGCGGCCGTGCCGTCGTCTATTCCGCAAAAAATATCGCAAGGGCAGCGGGCATGACCGAAACCCTTATCGGCCTCACCATTGTGGCCCTGGGCACATCCCTTCCCGAGCTGGTCACCTCGGTAGTGGCGGCAAAAAAGGGACAGGTTGATCTTGCCCTTGGAAATGTCCTTGGCTCAAATGTGTGCAACACCCTGCTCGTGCTCGGTATGTCAGCCCTGATCCATCCCGTGACGGTGAATGTGGCATCATTCTTTGACCTTATGGTCTGCATAGCGGTCAGCATTCTGACCTGTATATTCGCAGCCACCCACCGCAGGATCGTGTTCAGTGAGGGCATGCTGATGCTGGGTATCTATGTGCTTTATATTGTCTACGCCCAGATGAGATAGTCTGCTGCCTGAGTGGAGGAAAACATGAACGAAGACATCACCATAGATTTAAAGGATCTCTGTTACCGGATACTTCTCCGGTGGCGTATTATCCTTGTCTTTTGTATAGCAGGCGCCCTGCTTGGTAATTGTGTGGGCATATTTAAGGATTACAGGGCCTTAAATGCAGCCCGTTCGGTGGATCCCGCTGCCAAAACAGAGGCGGAAAAGCAGAATCTGGAGTCGCTCCGCGCTGCCATCAGCGAGAGGGAGGCCGGAGAGGTTGATGCGGCCGTTGCCACCTACAGGACCCTCCGCACCAGGTTTGACGATCTTAGTTCCTATGTTGAGAATTCAATTCTCTACAATCTTGACAGCGGAAAGGTTCCCACCTATTCCATCCATTATCAGGTAAAGAGCGGCTACGAAGCCGTATATCCCACCATAGCTTCCCGGGACTATGCTCCGGATCTTGCCCACATAGTGGCAGCGTCCCTTGGCGATCCCGGCCTTGTTTCTGCTGTGGGTGCAAAGGCGGGGGTTGATCCTGCCTATGCCGGCGAGCTTGTGCGCGCTGCCCACGATGAAGAGGAGTCCGCAGCCTTTGACGTAATGGTCATGGGGTCAGACCGCGAGATGTGCGAGGCCCTCGCCCCCATTGTCAAGGAATATATCACCAATCTTATGAGCAATCTTTCTTCGGAGTATCAGGGCTATTCCCTGGTTGCGGTTTCCGAAGGCTTTTCCTTTGCGGCAAACGATGACCTTCGCGTGCTGGATCAGCAGGTCACCAACGATCTTGCCAATACCCGCTATTCCTGGGTAAACCTTACCACCTCAATGACCGACGGTCAGAAAAAGTATTATACCGCGGCCATTGATATGGCTGACGAAGTAAGCAGCGAAGAGGCTGCAGATGGTAATCCGGCTGTTCAGACGCAGCAGTCCCTTCCCACAATCTCGTATCTGCACAAAAAGCTTACCCTCATCGGTTTTGTGGGGGGCGGTTTTATCATATGCCTGTTCATAGTAATGCTTTATATCCTCATCCCCGTAGTCAGGGTTAAGGAGAATATCACCGAGGGCTTTTCACAGCCCGTGCTCGGCACTGTTTGGGCGCTTGAATCCTCCAAGGCCTTCCTCGGTGGCATAGACAAGTGGCTCACCCGCATTTTTTACGGCAGGGAGAGCTCTTTTGAGGTTGAAAAGAGGGTTGAAATGCTGTGCGCATCCCTCAGGATAAGGCTTCAGAAAGAGGAGATCGGGGATCTTTACATCACCGGTGCCTCCGACAAAAATAAGGACCTGGTGAAGGCTATCTGCAAGGGAATGGGCAAGGATATCAAGGTGTCCTCCGGCGGCAGCGTGGTCTATGACGAAAAATCGCTTCAGCAGCTTTCAGCATCAAAGGCAGTGCTCTTTGTGGAGACAGCCGGCGATTCCAGGTTTGATGAGATCCAAAAGGAACTTGAGCTTGCTAAACAAAGCAAGGTTAATGTTATGGGATATGTATTAGTGATCCGGGATTGACCCGAGGTTAACTTATTTCTCAAGAGGAGGGAGATTATGCAAAAGGGTAGGTTGAAAAGGTTGTTGGCAGGCCTCATGTCTTTCATGATGGTCATGACCGGCGTCCCCGAGACGGCTCTGGTTTACGCCGCAGAGGACGTTATCGTTGACGAGGCATCGGAGCAGGCGGAGCCCACCGAACAGGCTGTGGCTTCCGAGAGCGACAGCGCCGGACAGGCGGTTGAAGCTTCTGCGCCCGAGAGCGCTCCCGACAGTGAAAAGGATAGTGCTCCCGCTGCCACGGACAGTGCGGCAGATGAGGGTGAGGATTCTGCTATTGAAGAGAGCAGGGAGTCCGAGGAAATGCCCGTATCCGATACCGAGGAAGAAGCGGTAGTGGATGAGGGTAATGACGGAGCCGGAGAGGCAGACGTTGACGGAGATGATATCGTCGCTGATTCGGTGTCTGATTTTGAGATCACGGATACAGGAGTGTTGACAGGCCTGAAAAAAGCCGGAGCAACGGTCATAGTGATACCGGCAAGTGTAACCTCCATAGCAAAAGAGGTTTTTAGGGCGGATAAGGCCGCAAATTCCGTGATCAAATCTGTAAGTGCAGCAACGGGTTCCAAACTCAGGAGTATAAACGAGGCAGCCTTCTATAACTGCGGTGTGGTTACCACCATTGACCTTTCAAACTGCTCGGAGCTCACCACTATCGATAAGAATGCATTTTACGGCTGCGAGAAGCTCACAAGCCTTACACTTCCGGAGAACTTAAATCATATTCGCGGCGGTGCATTTACAAACTGTAAGTCTCTGACCACCCTGACTCTTCCCGAGCAGTTGGTCGCCATAGGCGCATCGGCCTTCACTAGTGCAAAAGCACTTAAAACCGTAACGGTTAAATGTATTTCGCTGCCCGATGGATCTGTCGGAAAGGGAGCCATAAGCGGTACGGAAGCCCTTACCACCGTAACCTTTACCGATGGCGTTAAGAACATTCCCGGTAACCTCTTTGCAAACGCAGGCTTCATCAAGACTACGCCTTATGGAGTCGTAAATATCCCCGCCAGTGCTGAGAGTATCGGTGAATCGGCCTTCGATACCGCAAAAAACCTTAAGACAGTCAATATTGCATCGGGAAGTAAGCTTGTCAGGATAGAAAAGAATGCGTTTAAAGGCTGCTTTAAAGAGACTGGTTGGGAAGCCTGTCTGGAAGATATAAACGGCATGCCTTCTTCCGGTATAACCTTCATCGGTGAGGGCGCTTTTTACGGCGATGCGATGCTGAATCAGTTCGATCTTTCCAGCGATCTTACCTCGATAGGAAAGAATGCCTTCAGGGGCTGCGTCCGGTTTACAAGCGCGGTCATCCCCGATGGTGTGACAAATTACACCCTTGGTGAGGGCGCCTTCTGCGCTACCGGTCTTACAACAGTGACCCTGCCCAAAGATCTTACATATCTTCCGGCAAATGTCTTTAACGGATGTTTATTTAATGAAGGCCATTGGAACTGGAACAACGGAAAGATAACCGCACTTGACAGCGGATGCCTTGCGTCTAACATGTTTGTTAATCTTGTAATACCTGACTATATCACCGAATGCGGCGAGGGTGTTTTTGCAGGTAATAAATTAATGACCTCCGTTACCATAGGCACGGGTATCACGAATATTAACAAGGAGATGTTCAAGGGGTGTACGTCACTCAAGTCCGTGACCATCCCCGCTCATATCGTTAATCCCACTCCCGAAAAGGCGGGAACCGTTACCTATGGTATTGCCACATCCGCCTTTGAAGGCTGCGGCCTTCAGACTCTGACCTTTGCTGAAAGAACAGCTCCTCTTAACATAGGTCCCAGTGCCTTCAAGGATAACAAAACTCTTGCAACGGTTAATTTCACGGAGAATATTGAGCGTATAGGAAACAGTGCTTTTGAGGGCTGTCGCGATCTTATCACTTACACCCTTCCTAATAGCCTTGCCACCATAGGAGAATGTGCCTTTAAGTCAAACGAGGCGGTGGAGGCAGTTACTCTCCCGGTAAATGTTACATCAATCGGCAAGGAAGCGTTTCATGGTGATGCCCGCCTGGCTACGGTAACGGTTAACTGTGCGGGTCTTGAAACCTGCGGCCAGAATATATTTACCGGATGTACACTGGGAAAAATTGACCTTTCGGATAAGCTTACCGCCATTCCAGACAATATGTTTTACATGGCCGGCTACGTAACCAACGCTGAGATCAATATACCCGCTTCGGTCACCACTATAGGAAGCAAGGCCTTTGCCGGAACGAGTGCCTCTACCGTAAACCTTAAAACGGTAAAGTTTGACGACGGATGTAAGGTCAGAGAGATAGGAGAACAGGCCTTTGCCTACTGTACCAGTCTTACGGATATAGATTTTTCCGACTCGCTGGAGGTTATAGGTAAGCAGGCCTTCCTTAGTGATACGGCCCTTACCTCCTTTGATGTGCCCGCCGGCGTGCTGACCATAAGGGCAGGGGCTTTTTCCGGATGTACTCATATCAGTCATCTGTTCCTGCCTTCAACCGTCAACCTGATCGAGGCAAATGCTTTTGACGAAATACCCAGTACTGCCTTCAGAACCGGCATCGGCACCTATGCTTATAATTGGCTTACGGCAAACCACCAGTTCTATAATGATGCCACTATAACAGATGGTGTGAAGACCATTACTTATCATCTCATATATGATAATCTTGCCTTCAATCATGCAAAGAACTCCGAATGCTATGAGCCAGAGCATGATGATATGACCCTCTATGATGCCAGCCTTCCGGGATACAACTGCCTGGGATGGTATGATACCGAATCACCCTCCGGCGGACACCGGATCACAAGCACCGATGGAAGAACCGGCGATATTGAGGTCTGGGCAAGATATGAAGAGAAGACACCGGATGAGACCCTCTTTACCTGGGACAAGAGAGATCCTACGATAATCACCGGCCTTAGCGATAAGGGAAAGGAATCTTCATGGATAATCATCCCTGCCAAGACCACGGCTATAGCATTCAAGGCCTTTAAGGATGACGTGAAACTTACAAGCGTCGCCTTTGCCGAGGGCTGTGCCATCACCATTATCAATGAAAATGCTTTTGAAGGCTGCACCGGTCTGAGCGTGCTTGATATGAGAAGGTGTAATCACCTTAAGACCATTGGCAAGGAAGCCTTTAAGGGCACATCCCTGAGGAACGTATTGTTCAACGAGGCTCTGGAGCATATTGAGACCAAGGCCTTTATGAACTGTAACCTTCTTGGAGAGGTAACCTTTGAAAAGGGTATGCGATGGCTGGGCGCTTCTGCCTTTGAAGGCTGCGGAAACCTTTCACAGGTAATCATCAAGTCCAACAATATGGCCATGGAGTCCACCAGCTCAACCAGCACCTCCGGCTCCACCACTACCCTGACCAACTCCATAGCAGGCAGGGCCTTCTACAAGTGTAATCTTTCTTCCATAAAGACGGAGGGACACGCTGATCAGGGAGAGACTGCATACATAATCCCCGCCGGACTTTTCTACGGCGCGACCTTTGCAAGCGATACTCACCTTGTTCTGCCTAACACCATCAAGGACGTGGGATATGCTGCATTTGCCCAGGCCCAGAACCTTGCTGAGGTAAGCTTTGAGGGTAATACCAATGATGTTGATATCAAGGACTATGCATTCTACAATGTATTCCACCTTGAGAATATCACTCTTCCTGCTAAGCTTAAGACCATCGGAGAGAGCGGACTTGCGGCAAATCCTCTGCTTACGAGTATTACCGTGCCCGCAACGGTGACCTCTATCGGAAAGAATGCTTTTGCAAGCAATGATCTGATAACTACTCTGACCATTCCTGCCAATGTTGATACATTGGGAGCAGGGGTTTGCTCCGAGTGCGGTAAGCTTCAGACTCTGAAGATCATTTCCACAAAGGTCAAGTCCATTCCGGATAAGACCTGTTATAAGTGCGTGACGCTTGAAAACGTTGAATATGGAGAAGATATAGAGACAATAGGTGAGAGTGCCTTTGAAGGCTGTACATCGCTTCATGATTTCTACTTTGAAAACGGTCTTACCGCAATAGGCAAAAAGGCCTTTAAGGACTGCGAGATCCTTTCGGCAGCAGAACTGACTGACAAGATCACCCTGGTTGATGACTATGCATTTGCAGGCTGTGTCGGACTGGCAACACTTTCACTTCCGGCAGAATTGGTTACCATAGGCAGTCACGCTTTTGACGGTGACGCCAAGATAAAAGGATTTGCCATTCCCGATGTAAATGATTCCGAAGATGATGCCAAAGTAAAAACCGCAACCCTTCCCGGCAAGCTTGAGACCATAGGCTCCTTTGCCTTCAACGGCTGTGAAAAGATAACCGGGCTCATATTCCCGGCAGCCCTCACATCCATCGGCGAATCTGCATTTGTAGGATGTACGGGGCTGACGAAGGCTGATCTTGATAAGTGTACGGAACTTACGGAGATAGGCAAGAACGCCTTCAAGGGATGTGCCGATATGGAGGGTGCAAACCTTGCAAATTCCGGTAAGCTCACAAAGATCGGGGCAAGCGCCTTTGAGGGATGCGAGAGTATCGATATCGTAACCATCCCCGTTTCCGTAACCGAGATCGGTGACAGTGCCTACAAGAACGCTTACGGCGTAAGGGATATCATCTTCAATGCAAAAACCCTCACAAAGGCCGGAACCGCAGGCAGTACCGGAGCTAAGAGATACAGCGCCGCAAAGCCTGTCTTTGATGGCTGCGTGGTACTCAGCACCTTTACCATAGGAGATGAGGTTACCGCCATACCCGACGCTCTGCTCTACAAGGCAAACTTCAGCAAGCCTGTTGCAGTTAAGATCCCTGCGGGAGTAAAGTCTATAGGAGCGGCCGCTTTTGCGGGAACTCAGAACGGCGACAGCATTACCAATATTAAGATATCCTCTGTCACCTTCGAGTCGGATAATACTCTTTTGACCATAGGCGATGAGGCCTTCAGAAATTCTTTGATAAAAGGCTTTGATATGCCTAAGAGTGTCAACAAGTTAGGAAAGTATGCATTGGCTGATGCGGTTTCACTTGAGGATGCAACCCTTTCACCACTGCTTACCGAACTGCCTGAGGGAACCTTCCTCAATGACAGCTCGCTTCTGTCGGTGTTCTTTAAGGGCAGCAAGATGAAGACCATAGGAGGCTTTGCTTTTACAAAGTGCATCCATCTTATTTCCTTCAACGTGCCTGCATCCGTAACAAAGATCGATGGCTCCGCCTTTGCATGGTGTTATGACCTTAAGGTTCTGTACATACCACCTTCGGTTGTAACCTGGCCTTCCACCGACAATGATGATACGAATGTCTTTAACGGTGACATGCAGCTCACTGTGGTAACTCCCAAGTACTATCCTTCAACCTCCACAACGGAGACAAAGGCCTGGACCTACTGTACAACAGTGCTGGGTGAGGACAGGGTTACTTCAGAGAATCTTTCCACCATAACCTACGTCCTGGGAGACAAGAACGCAAAGAACCCCGGAGCGCCTACCATATACTATGAGAAGGGTTCACCCGTATACTTCCCCGATCCCGAACTCAAGAACTTCAAGTTTGTGGGTTGGTATAAGGATGAAGCCAAGACTCAGAAGATAGAGAGTACCGAAGGCTGCACAGGCGATATCACGATCTACGCCGACTGGACTCTCGACTGGGATTCCATTAAGTATACCGTAACCTTTGACAAGAACCTCAAGGCTGCTTCCGCCATTCCCAAGGAGAAGGCATCCGTCAGCGTGACCGGTTCGGATCCCGTGACCATGCTCACTGAAGAGGATGTAAAGGCAGAGGGCTATGAGCTTCTGGGCTGGAGTACCGTCAAGGAGCCCACAGAGGAGAATCCCGGGGTTATGTACAAGCCCGGAGATGTAAAGACCAGACTCGCTACAAAGAGCGGCGATAAGGTGGTACTCTACGGTCAGTGGAAGGGCAAGACCTACAATATCCAGTACGAGCTGCCCAAGGGAACCAGCAACAGCTCCGACAACCCTTCGACCTACAATGTTTCGGAGAAGGCTGTTCCACTCACGGATCCCACTGTGCCCAGCAAGGCCAAGTTCGAGGGTTGGGCTGCAATGATCAACGGTGTATACAAGACAGGACTCAAGACCATCCCCGCAGGTTCTTCCGGAGATCTTACCTTCTACGCTATAGTTAGCTACTCAAACAACAACTACACCGTCAAGCTCAATGCCAACGGCGGTAAGCTTGCAAAGGGTGTTGCCGGCAGCATTTCCGCCCACACTAAGAACGGCTTCTATCTGCCTATGAAGGGCGCAGTAGAAAAGGAAGGATATACCTTCAAGGGCTGGGCAAAGACAGCAAAGGCTAAGAAGCCTCTCTACTCATACGAGGATGTGGCTTACAAGTATATCTCAAAGAATCTTTCTTCCAAGTCGGAGGATGAAGAGAAGGCAGGGGATGTAACCCTCTATGCTGTATGGGGACCTCTTGAGTACAACACCACGGTTGAGATGTATAACCTCACCGTAAGCTCAGACGGATTCTACTACTTCGCCGAGGATCCCAAGGATCCCACCATCGGCGGCGGATACTACACCGCAAAGCAGATGAAGTCCGTTAACAAGAAGAAGACCCACACCGCAGCCAAGAAGCTTAAGCTGGTTAAGCCCAAGAAGGTCGGTTACCGCTTCAAAGAATGGCTCATCACCGACGTTGAGGGTAAGGAGCTTGCAAGGAACAAGAGCTACGTACCCAAGGGAATAGCCGGAGATGTTGTTGTGACACCTATCTGGATCGAGAATACCTACATCATTACCTACTACGGTAACAAGGGAACCGTAAACGGAAAGAAGAGCTACAAGGATCCTGTGGTCCATAACTTCAGAGATCTGGTAACCACTCTGGACGGAACCCAGGTTGAATCTAAAGAGGGTAAGACCCTGGCAGGCTGGAGCTTCAAGAAGAAGGATACCGTGCCTACGATCAAGGCAGGTCAGGGAGTTGAGAAGCTTCCCGCACTTGAGCCCAAGATCAAGCAGGCCTTCAAGAAGAAGGGCAAGCTTAAGCTCTACGCTATCTGGAACTAAACATTAATTAAACAAAGCCGTCTGTCCGAATCTCTAGAGTTCGGGCAGGCGGCTTTCTTGATGTGAAAAAGATGACTTTTGATAAAGTTAAGGAAATAATCCCACCGTGGGAGTGGGAGAAAACACCTTTCATACGTGATATTATCCTGCGTAAGGGAGGTGTTTTATTATGGCATTTTGTTCAAACTGCGGAAACAGGATAGAGGAAGGAACCAGATTTTGCATGAGCTGCGGCACACCGGTGAATACGGGGAGCATCGATGTGGAACCCGCTGCTCAGGAAAGAGCTCCCCAGGAAAGAGCTCCCCAGGAAACGGTCCTGCCTGAAAGACCCGGGAATGAGGCTAAAAAGAAGAAGAAAAACAATAATGCGCTCATTGCCGTACTGGTGTTCTTAGCGGCAATAGTCATCGGTATCATGGTGCTCGGAAAGAGTCTTACCGATGAACTGAAAAATGCTTCGGGAGAACCGATACCGAAGGA